>JBBQZA010000270.1:0-5488 GCA_038208175.1 Burkholderiales bacterium | reverse complement strand
TGCCGCTGCTCAGGTCCTGGAATTTGCTCTCCCGGCAGTTGAGCATGATTTGCAGCCGCACGTCGTACAGTGAATCTGCATTGCGCAGTCCGTCTTCATAAGTGATCTTCTTCTCTTCAAAGGCATCAAACAAGGCCTGGTCAAAGGTCTGCATGCCCAGATTGCGACTTTTCTTCATGATCTCTTTGATTTCGGTGACTTCACCCTTGAAGATCAGGTCCGAGATCAGCGGAGTGTTGAGCATGACCTCGACTACCGCAACCCGGCCCCGGCTGTCCATTCGCGGCACCAGCCGCTGTGACACCATGGCCTTGAGGTTGAGCGACAGGTCCATCAACAATTGCGCGCGCCGCTCTTCAGGAAAGAAGTTGATGATGCGATCCAGCGCCTGGTTGGCGTTGTTGGCGTGCAGCGTGGCCATGCACAAATGGCCGGTCTCGGCGAAGGAGACTGCATGTTCCATCGTCTCACGGTCCCGAATCTCGCCCATCAGGATCACATCGGGAGCCTGGCGCAGGGTGTTTTTCAGTGCCACGCCCCAGCTATCGGTATCAATGCCGACTTCGCGTTGGGTCACGACACAATTCTTGTGGGCGTGCACAAATTCAATCGGGTCTTCGATCGTGATGATGTGTCCAAAAGAGTTTTCATTGCGCCAGTCCACCATCTCCGCCAGAGTGGTCGACTTGCCCGAGCCGGTTGCGCCCACCAGGATGCACAGGCCGCGCTTGGCGGTGGCCACTTCCTTGAGGATTTGCGGCACGTCCAGGCCATCGATGGTCGGCACCGTGAGCGGAATGACGCGCAGCACCATGCCGACCTTGCCCTGCTGGATAAAGGCGTTGACGCGAAAGCGTCCGATACCCGGTGGCGAGATGGCGAAGTTGCATTCCTTGGTGCGTTCGAACTCCGCTACCTGCTTGTCATTCATGACCGAGCGTGCCAGAGCGACGGTGTGCACTGCGTTGAGCGGCTGCGGTGAGACCTTGGTCACTTTGCCGTCCACTTTCATGGCCGGTGGAAAATCGGCGGTGATGAACAAGTCGCTGCCGCCGCGACTGACCATCAGCTTGAGCAGATCGTTAACAAACTTGGTGGCTTGATCGCGTTCCATGGCGTGGAGCTCTCCTGGAGGTCATTTCTTTTCGTTGAGCCGGTTGCTGACGCTGCGCAGGCGCAGCGACAACTTGCGGGCCAACACAGTGACCAGACTGGCGGTCAGTGCCGGATCTGCTTTCAGCATGTCATCCAGCGCGGTGGCACTGAGGACGGCGATTTCGCAGTCCTTGAGCGAGGTGCAGGCAGAATAGCGCACGCCGCCGTCGAGCAGAGACATCTCACCCAGAAACTCACCCGGCACCACCTCCTGCATGCGCAGTCGTTCACCCCAGGGTTGCAGACGATCGACGGCGATGCTACCGCTCAGCAGCAGCAGCATGAAGTTGCTGTGTTCGTCTTGGTGGATCAGCTCGCGGTTGGCCGCGATACTGGCGTAATCAAGAAACGGCTCCATGCGGGCGACCGCGTCAAGTCCGAGCAGGCTCATCTGCTTGTCCTTGTCCCACAATGCCTGCAACAGTCGGCCACCGCGTTGCGGGTCCAGGCGGGTGGCTCCGACCTCAGCCGCACGGGCTTCCCACGGCACCAGAGAATCCGGGTCGCTACCGGTGCCCATGAAAGTTGTGGCAAACAACTTGGAGTCAGGACTGTCTTCACGTGCTTCGGGCGGCTCATTTTGCCGCAGCAGTCCGAGGAATCCTTTCATTGCGTTCTCCAGTGTGGGTCAGGGATCGGATGATCCATTTCAGCCAGGAAAGTTTTCCGGAATCTTGGCTTTGGAACGTGCTTCAGCCGGGCTGATGATGTTGCGTTTTACCAGATCCGTGAGGTTCTGATCCAACGTTTGCATGCCCACGCTGTTGCCGGTCTGGATCGATGAGTACATCTGCGCCACTTTGGCTTCACGGATCAGGTTGCGGATGGCGTTGGTACCGAGCATGATTTCGTGTGCTGCGACGCGACCCTGGCCGTCCTTCGTTTTGCACAGGGTCTGGGAGATCACTGCCTGCAAGGACTCGGACAGCATGGAGCGCACCATTTCCTTTTCTTCGGCCGGGAACACGTCGATGATCCGGTCTATGGTTTTGGCCGCGCTCGAGGTGTGCAGCGTTCCAAACACCAGATGGCCGGTTTCCGCCGCCGTCATGGCCAGACGGATGGTTTCGAGATCGCGCATTTCGCCGACCAGGATGCAGTCCGGGTCTTCGCGCAGCGCCGAACGCAGCGCAGCGGAAAAACTCAGGGTATGCGGTCCGACTTCGCGCTGGTTGATCAGGCACTTCTTGGATTCATGGACAAACTCGATCGGGTCCTCCACTGTCAGGATGTGGCCAAACTCGGTTTCATTGAGGTAATTGACCATGGCCGCCAGCGTGGTTGATTTGCCGGAGCCGGTCGGGCCGGTCACCAGCACCATGCCGCGTGGCTTAAGGGCCAGATCGCCGAAAATCTTCGGTGCATTCAATTGTTCCAGTGTCAGAATCTTGCTCGGAATGGTACGGAAGACAGCGCTGGCGCCGCGATACTGGTTGTAGGCATTGACCCGAAAGCGCGCCAGGCCGTCGATCTCGAAAGAAAAGTCGATCTCCAGAAATTCCTCGAAATTCTTGCGCTGGGTGTCGTTCATGATGTCGTACACCATGGCATGCACCTGCTTGTGGTCCAGCGGTTCCACGTTGATGCGCCGCACATCGCCGTGCACCCGGATCATCGGCGGCAGGCCGGCCGACAGATGCAGATCGGACGCCTTGTTCTTGACGCTGAACGCGAGTAATAGGGTAATGTCCACGGGCTTGTCTGGTCCTTTGTTACGCTTGGGCTAATTATGACCACGATTGAGAAAAATTTACAAACGGTGCGAGAGCGCCTTCTTGCAGCCTGCCGCACTGCCGGACGTGACCCCAGCGAAGTGGCCCTGCTGGCTGTTTCCAAGACCTTTGGCACGCAAGCTGTGCTGCAGGCCCACGCTGCGGGCCAGATCGCATTTGGCGAAAACTACATTCAGGAGGCAGTCCAAAAAATCACCGCTCTAGGTCACTTGCCGCTGGAGTGGCATTGCATTGGCCCGATTCAGAGCAACAAGACACGCCTGGTGGCGGAACACTTTGCCTGGGTGCACACCGTAGATCGCCTAAAGACGGCGCAACGCTTGAACGAGCAGCGGCCAGCGCATCTGCCGACCTTGCAGGTCTGCATTCAGGTCAATGTCGATGCTGGCCCAGCCAAGTCGGGTGTGCCACCGCACGAGGCGCTGGCCTTGGCGCAAGAGGTAGCAAGGCTGCCGAATTTGCGACTGCGCGGTGTTATGAGCATCCCCGAGCCAGCGCCTGATTTTTTGGCCGCTTGCGCAACATTTGCCAACGTCAAGGCGGTCTTTGATGCGTTGCGGGCAGACGGCCTGGCGCTCGACACACTGTCGATGGGCATGAGCGCCGACCTGGAGGCCGCTGTCCACAGTGGCAGCACGCTGGTGCGCGTGGGTAGCGCCATTTTTGGGGGTCGTTAAGGCTCAACTATAGTGAGCACCATGAGCTCAGAAAAAACCAAGGCCGTCAGTCTGATTGGTGTTCCAACGGACGTTGGCGCTGGCACCTTGGGTGCCCGCATGGGACCCGAAGCCTTGCGCGTAGCCGGCATTGCACAGGCGATTGAGCGTTTTGGCCTGGACGTCAAGGACTGCGGCAATCTGGTCGGCCCGGCCAATCCCTGGCAAGCCGCTGTCAATGGTTATCGGCATCTGAGCGAAGTGGTGCAATGGAACCGCTTGCTGCACGACAGCGTTTATGCCGAACTCAGGCAGGGCCGAATGCCGATCATGCTGGGCGGCGACCACAGCCTGGCGATCGGCTCCATCAGTGCGGTTGCACGTTTCTGCCGTGAGCAGGAAAAGAAGTTGCGCGTACTGTGGTTTGACGCCCACGCCGACTTCAATACCGCCAGCCTCACACCCAGTGGCAACCTGCATGGCATGCCGGTGGCCTGCCTGTTCGGTCAGGGGCCACAGGAGTTGGTTGAAATCGGCGGTCGGGTGCCAATCCTGCGTCCCAAGGAAATCCGGCAGATCGGCATTCGCAGCGTCGATGCCGGAGAAAAGCGCCTGGTGCACGACATCGGCATCGAAGTTTTCGACATGCGCTATATCGACGAGATGGGCATGCGCCATGCCATGGAGCTGGCCTTGGCGCTGGTCGATGCCAACACCCATTTGCACGTCAGTCTGGATGTCGATTTTCTGGACCCTGCGATCGCTCCCGGTGTCGGCACCACGGTGCGCGGCGGCCCGACCTACCGCGAGGCGCAACTGTGCATGGAAATGATTGCCGACACCGGCTCGCTGGCATCGCTCGATCTGGTGGAACTGAACCCGGCACTCGATGTCCGTAACCAGACCGCCGAGCTGGCAGTTGATCTGATCGAGAGTCTGTTTGGAAAAAGTACGCTGATGCGCAAAGTCGGCGGGCAGGCTTGATGGCTTTGGCCAGCTCGCATCGTCAGGGGCTGGCGGCACTGCTGCTGGTGACGGTCGTCTGGGGCACCACCTTCCCCGCCATGAAGCAGCTCAGCGGGGAGTTCGGAGCCCTGGAGATTATCCTGTTGCGCTACGCCCTTTCCAGTCTGGTCCTGTTTCCCCTGCTGCGAGGCTTGAGCTGGTCGGAGTTGCGCTGGGGAGCGGCTATTGGCAGCGTGTTGTTTTGTGCCTTTTACCTGCAGGTGGCCGGGCTGGCGCAGACCAGCAGCAACCGCAACGCGTTTGTGACCGGCCTCAATGTGCTGATCGTGCCGCTGCTGGCCTATGGGTTAGGCCAACGCATGCGCTGGCCGGTGCTGGCCGGTGCGGCGCTGGCGGTGCTGGGTCTGGGCGCCATGTTTTATGAGCAGGCGCCCTGGTCCGGTGGCGATACGCTGACGCTGGTGAGCGCTTTTATCTATGCCGTCTATGTGCTGCTGTTCGAATACAGCGCCAAGGCCAAAACGGTGCCGCGTCCTGAGCGGCTGGCGGTGATGCAATCGCTTTCCATGCTCCTGCTGTCCACCCTCGGTTTTGCGCTGCTGGAACCAGCGTCCTGGGGCAATCTCTGGCTGCGGGCGCAGGACAACAGCTGGTCTTTGCTTTACCTGGGTCTGCTGGCCAGTGCCTTGATGGTCTGGCTGCAGGCTTGGGGCCAACACCGGGTGCGTGCCGTGGAAGCGGCCCTGGTTTATGGGCTGGAGCCGGTCTTTGCGGCCATTGCAGCCGTCTGGTGGATTGATGAAGTGCTGCAGGGACGCGCCCTGCTGGGTGGCGCGCTGATTGTTGTCGGCGTGGTGATCTCGCAGATCGTTCCCGCAAAGCAGCCGGTCGCAGAGCGAACCATCTAGGCCTATGGCCTTCGGCTTCGGTTGTCAGGATAAGGCCACCCCTTGACGCGATGATCGGCCAGTGCTACAT
>JBBQZA010000269.1:0-5505 GCA_038208175.1 Burkholderiales bacterium | reverse complement strand
CACCGAGTGCATGGTGGCTGAGTCTCCCAAGGCTGAAAGCGCTGGCGGCATGGGTGGCATGGGCGGCGGCGATATGGGTGGGATGGGCGGCATGGGTGGCATGGGCATGTAGGCTCCTTGCCTGAGGCTCCAGGCCGTTGTTGCAAGGGCTTGCCGTACCGTAAAGGTACTGTCTGCGCCCTTGCGCCTAGGCCTGAAGCCTCATGCTGCGTCGAGTGGCGTTATGGCACTCGGCAAGAACTCCGAAAACCCCGCAAGGCTCGAGTCTTGCGGGGTTTTTGCTATTTACAGTTTAATTCGCGCTGCGCAAGCGCTGCAGCAAACCCGCGGTAGAACCATCGATCCCGGCAATCTCCCCTGTTTGCAAGCGCCGCTCAAGGTCCTTGGCCAGCACCTTGCCGAGTTCGACACCCCACTGGTCAAAGCTGTTGATGCCCCACAGTGAACCGCTGGCAAAGACGCGGTGTTCCTGCAAGGCAATCAAGGCGCCCAGACTGGTGGGCGTAAGCTCCTCCAGCAGCAAAAAAGTACTGGGTCGATTGCCGGGAAAATGCCGGTGCCCTCCCGCATCGTTCTTGCCCACCATCAGGGCCTGCGCCTGCGCCAGCACGTTGGCCAGCAACAGTTCATGATGCCCGGGCAAATCGTGCCTGGGCTTCTTGACCGCCACAAATTCGACCGGCACCACGTCAGTTCCCTGATGCAGCATCTGAAAATAGGCGTGCTGACCGTTGGTGCCCGGTTCGCCCCACAACACGGGTGAAGTGGCGTAAGTCAGGGCCGCACCGTGCGCGTTAACCCGTTTGCCGTTGCTCTCCATTTCCAACTGCTGCAAATAGGCAGGCAGGCGTCGCAACGCACTGTGATAGGGTGCGATCGAGCGACTGGTGAAAGCATGGAAGTTGCGATACCAGATGTCCAACAGCGCCAGTTGCACCGGTAGATTGCACTCCAGCGGCGCAGTGCGGAAGTGCTGGTCCATCTCGTGCGCGCCTGCCAGAAAATTGCGAAATGCTGCAGCTCCTATCGCTATCGCCAATGGCAGGCCGATGGCCGACCAGACCGAGTAGCGCCCGCCGACCCAGTCCCAAAAGCCGAACGTGGTGCTGATGCCAAAGGCGTTGGCCGCCGGCACGTTGGTCGTTAGCGCCGCAAAATGCCGGGTGATTTGCTTTCCACCCTGCGCCTCAAACCAGGCCTTGGCCGACCGCGCATTGGTCATGGTCTCGATCGTCGTGAAGGTCTTGCTGGCAATCAAAAACAAGGTATTCGCCGGCTTCACCTTCTTCAGCACGGCCGCCAGTTCATGACCATCGACATTCGAGACGAAATGAAAGCGCTTGCCCGACAGCACAAATTCATCGAGCGCCAGCACCGCCATCTGCGGCCCCAGGTCAGAGCCACCGATGCCGATATTCACCACGTCGGTGATCGCCGGGTCTGCACGCACCGTCTCGGCAAAAGCCAGCATGGCATCCAGCGTACGGTGGACTTGGGCCAACTCACTGCTCAGTGGTTTGGCCGATGCTCCCGAACCTGCAACCGATTCTTCCGGTGGCTGACGCAACAACCAGTGCATGACGGCTCGTCCCTCGGTGCCATTGATCGCAGCACCAGCAAACATCGCATCGCGGTGTTGTTCGAGACCGGTTTGACGCGCCATCGCGACGAGCAGTAGCTGCGTCGCACTGTCAATCAGGTTTTTTGACAGATCAGCAAACACATGCGGTGCACTTTGGCTGAAAGCCTGAAAACGATTTGTATCAGCGGCAAACGCAACGCGCAGATCAAACGACCGACCCTTCGCATCAAACGCGGTTTGCAGTGCGTCCCATGCAGGCGTCTGGTTGCAAGGAATTTGGCTCATGAAAGGTCCTGGGGATCAGTGGATGCCAGCGCTAAAGAGCTATCCTGCAAAGCTTCAGCAAGCCAGCAGCAACTGGTCAAGCCGATCGCTGTCGGCACAAAAGGCGCGTATGCCTTCTGCCAGTTTCTCGGTCGCCATCGCGTCCTCGTTGAGCGCAAAACGGAAACCGGCCTCGTCGTAATCGAGACGTGTCAGTTCCAGCGTCTGGGCCGCCTGCGGGTCCAGGGCGCGCTCCAGCGACTTGCGCGTCGTCATGAGATTGGCCAGCAACTCCGGACTGATGGTGAGCAGGTCGCAACCGGCCAGCGCTGTCACCTGTCCGACGTTGCGAAAGCTGGCACCCATCACTTCGGTAGCGATGCCAAATTTCTTGTAGTAGTTGTAGATTTCACGCACCGACTTGACACCCGGGTCATTGGCTTCGGCATGCTCCCCCTCGACCCAGGCGGCACCGGCAGACTTCTTATGCCAGTCGTAAATACGACCCACAAACGGGGAGATCAGTTGCACCCTGGCCTGAGCGCAAGCCACCGCCTGACACAGCGAAAACAGCAAAGTCAGGTTGGTGTGAATGCCGCGCCGCTCGAGCTGCGCCGCCGCCTGAATGCCTTCCCAGGTCGCCGCCACCTTGATCAGCACCCGGTCGATGTGAATGCCCTCGGCCTGATACAGCTCGATGAGACGTTCAGCCCGGGCCACGGTGGCGCTGCTGTTGAAGCTGAGCCGTGCGTCCACTTCCGTGGAGACGCGTCCCGGAATCAGGGACAGGATTTCGACGCCAAAACGCACCAGCAGCCGATCCATGATTTCGTCCAGCGCACGGCCACTGAAATTGGCCACCGTATCGGTCAGCAAGGACCGGTAATCGGCCTTTTGCACCGCCTTCAGGATCAATGACGGGTTGGTCGTTGCATCCTGCGGCAGATAAGCCGCAATTTGCTTGAAATCGCCGGTGTCGGCCACCACCGTGGTGAATTGTTTGAGTGCGTCGAGTTGGTTCATGGCACCATTATCCAGCGAGCGCCGAGACGCCATGATCGGCCAGAGTCAAGCCGACCAGTTTAAGGCAATGGTCAAGCACGCAGTTACATTAACACCATGCACGTATTTCGCGCATTCTCGCGCTATCGACTGGCCTCACTTCTTGTCATCCATGAGCTTTGATCTTGTTCTGTTTGGGGGTACTGGCGACCTGGCTTGGCGCAAGCTGATGCCGGCACTGTTTCAGGCCTTTCGTCACGGCACACTTCCCCCCGAAGGCCGCATCATTGGTGTGGCTCGCGATGATCTCAGTCGCGAGCAATACCGCAGCCTGATCGGTTCGCGCTTTGACCAGGTCGAATTGGCCAAACGCCCCAGCGCCGAGGAATTCACGCGATTTGCGGCTTTGCTGGACTTTGTTCGCATGGATGTGTCCAGAAAGGATGACTTTACGCGCCTGGCTGCAATACTTGCTGAGCGTCAGACCGATACCGTTGTGATGTACGTGGCGACAGCGCCCAATCTGTTTACCACTGTCTGTGAACAGCTGGCCAGCGCCGGACTGAACAGCGCTAAAACCAGAATTGTTCTGGAGAAACCGCTGGGCCATGATCTGGCCAGCAACCGCACCATCAACGAAGTGGTACGCCACTTCTTCAGCGAAAAGCAGATCTTTCGCATCGATCACTACCTGGGCAAACCGGCCGTGCAAAACCTGTTTGCGCTGCGCTTTGGCAATGCCTTGTTCGAGCCGTTGTGGCGGCGCGAACACATCGCCAACATCCAGATCACCATCCCCGAGGAGTTGGGAGTGGAAAGCCGCGGTGCGTTTTATGAGACCACCGGCGCCCTACGTGACATGGTGCAAAACCATGCGCTGCAACTGCTGTGTGCGATCGGCATGGAACCGCCTATCAACTCGCATGCCGATGCGATCCGTGACGAAAAACTGAAAGTTCTGCGATCGCTCAAACCGTGGACGCCGATGACATTGATGCAGGATGTGATTCGCGGTCAATATGGCAGTGGTAGCGTTGCCGGAGTCCCGGTGCCGGCTTACCGTGAGGAGGTCGGCGTCGACCCAAACAGCCAAACCGAGACCTTTGTCGCGTTGCGCACCGAGATCTCCAACTGGCGCTGGGCCGACGTCCCGTTCTACCTGCGCACCGGCAAACGGCTGGCCGGACGCGACGCCCGCATTGTGGTGAATTTTCGTTCCACACCACACGCCATCTTCAAATCTCAGCCCGGCATGGCAAATCGCCTGGTCATCAATTTGCAGCCGAAGGACGGCCTCGAATTGCATCTGTTCGCACAGGGTCAGGACAACGGGCGCAACGCGCAGACGCTGGTTCCGGTGCAACTCGATCTTGACTTTGACAAGCGCTTCGGATCGGGGCGCGTTGGCGCCTATGAACGCTTGCTGCTCGATGTCATTGAGGGGCGGCTGAACCTGTTTGTACGCAGTGACGAACAGGAAGAAGCTTGGCACTGGGTAGAGCCGATTCTCGATCACTGGAAAAATGATCAGCAAGGTCCGCGTCCTTACGCCGCCGGAACCTGGGGACCCAGCTCCTCCAGCGCCATGATTGCACGCGACGGCTGTTGCTGGGCTGAAGAGTCTTGAGCGTGAGCTTTCGAAGGAAGCGGGCAATTTTCCGCCGGGCCGCCCCAAGGAAAATTAGCCTCCCCGGGGGCAGCGCAGTACACGCAGTGACAAGCGTGGGGGCCAGATACATGCTTGACCGTATCAAAGCCTGCCTGCCCTCGCTGGCGCCGGCCGAGCAGCGTGTTGGAAAACTGGTACTGCATGATCCGCGCACTTTCGCCAAACTGCCGGTCAGCGAGATGAGAACCAATCTGCGCAACAAGCGCTACGCCTAGATCCTGGCTTCCTGCACCGCATGGCAGGCGATCCTGCTGCCTCCAACGTTGAGAAACTGCGGCCGCTCCGAGCGGCAGCGCTCATTCGCATGCGGACAACGCGGGTTGAAGGCGCAACCGGTCGGCGGATCCAGCGGATTCGGCACTTCCCCCAGCACTGGCGTGCGGGCGCGACCGGTATCCGTCATCTTGGGGATGGCATCGAGCAGCATGCGTGTGTAGGGATGGCGTGGATTCGAAAACAGCACCTGCTTGTCTGCCAGTTCCACCAGACGCCCCAGATACATGACGCCAACCTGGTCGCTGACATGGCGCACGACCGCCAGATTATGTGAGATGAACAGGTAGGTCAGACCCAAT
This sequence comes from Burkholderiales bacterium, assembly GCA_038208175.1. Taxonomy (GTDB): domain Bacteria; phylum Pseudomonadota; class Gammaproteobacteria; order Burkholderiales; family Burkholderiaceae_C; genus Rhodoferax. The sequence goes on along the minus strand of JBBQZA010000269.1, from coordinate 413 downwards.
TCACGTTGCAGGTCTTTCATGATGTTGAGCACCTGAGCCTGCACGCTGACGTCCAGTGCCGAGGTTGGCTCATCACAGACCAGAAACTCGGGATTCGTCGCCAGCGCTCGGGCAATCGAAATGCGCTGCCGCTGACCGCCGGAAAACTGATGCGGGTACTTGAAGCTGTCGAGTGGGCTCAGACCGACTGAGGTCAGCAGAGTACCGACCCTGGATCTGAGTTCAGCCGGATCCGTTGCCAAGCCGTGTTCGATCAGTGGCTCGGCGACGATGTCCTGCACCAGCCAGCGCGGGTTCAGCGACGCATACGGATCCTGAAAAATCATCTGGATCCGGCTACGCAGCTTCAAGCCGTCGGCGGTCTTGAAGATGGCGTGAGCATCGAGCCCATCAAAATGAAAACCACCGCGCAC
>JBBQZA010000268.1:0-5557 GCA_038208175.1 Burkholderiales bacterium | reverse complement strand
AGCCTGCTTTGACTATCCTGAAAAGCTCTTACTCGCCAAAATCCAGCGGCAGACCTACATAGTTCTCGGCCACCGAGCGCGCGCCGGCTTCGGAGTGGACGATGTAGTCGAGTTCGGCTTCCTGAAACTTCTGGCCGATCTCGCCATTCTCCGCAAAGCGGTGCATCAGGCCGGTGAACCACCACGAGAAGCGCTCGGCGCGCCAGATGCGGCGCAGGCAGCGCTGCGAGTAAGCATCGATGCCGGCTTCGCTGCGCTCCCGGTAGTAGTCGATCAGCGCGCCGGCCAGATACTTGACGTCGGTCGCCGCCAGGTTCAGGCCCTTGGCCCCGGTTGGCGGCACGATGTGCGCAGCGTCGCCGGCCAGGAATAGGCGGCCAAAGCGCATCGGCTCCGTGACAAAGCTGCGCAGCGGAGCGATGCTTTTTTCGAGGGCAGGGCCGCTGACCAGCCGGTCGCGCGCCTCGGGGTCGAGGCGCAAGCGCAGTTCCTGCCAGAAGGCTTCATCGGACCAGTCCTCCACCTTGTCGCCCAAAGGCACTTGCAGGTAGTAGCGGCTGCGCGTGTGGCTGCGCTGCGAGCACAGGGCAAAGCCGCGCGCACTGTTGGCGTAAATCAGTTCCTCGTGTACCGGCGGCGTGTCCGACAGCACGCCAAGCCAGCCGATGGGATAGACTTTTTCGTATTCGCGAAGGGCATCGCGCGCAACGCTGGCGCGGCAGATGCCGTGAAAGCCGTCGCAGCCGGCGATGAAGTCGCATTCGATCTCGAAGGTCTTGCCGTCCTTCTCGTAACTCACACGCGGCTTGCTGCTGTCGAAATCATGCAGCGTCACATTGGTCGCTTCGTAAACAGTGGGCAGACCCGCTGCCTGTCGCGCATCCATCAGGTCGCGCGTGAGCTCGGTCTGGCCGTAGACCATCACATTCTTGCCGCCCGTGAGCTTACGCAGGTCGATGCGGTGGCGCTGGCCCTTGAACAGCATGTCGAAGCCGCCATGGATCAGGCCTTCGCGGTGCATGCGCTCGCCGACACCAGCCTCATCAAGCAGGTCGATGCAGACCTGCTCCAGAACACCGGCGCGGATCCGTCCCAGCACATAGTCTGCGCTCTGGCGTTCCAGAATCACGGTATCAATGCCGGCCTTGTAGAGCAGTTGCCCCAGCAGGTGGCCCGCTGGGCCGCCGCCCACAATGGCTACTTGAACACGCACGCTGGTCTCCTTTCAATGCTGATCAGCTCATGGATGTGAGATTATCGGGGCCAACGGTTCGGTGTGCGACGATTCAAATTGAAGACAAAATGAGCGTGGGTTTTGATGTACTGGTGATCGGCGGAGGCAATGCGGCCCTATGCGCGGCCTTGATGGCGCGCGAGATGGGCGCCAGCGTGCTGCTGCTGGAAGCGGCGCCGCGTGACTGGCGCGGTGGCAATTCGGCGCACACGCGCAATCTGCGCTGCATGCACGACGAACCGCAGGATGTATTGACCGAGGCCTATCCAGAGGAAGAGTACTGGCAGGACCTGCTGAAGGTCACCGGCGGTCAGACCGATGAGGCGCTGGCGCGGCTGACGATCCGCTCGTCGAGCACCTGCCGCGACTGGATGCGCCGCCATGGCGTGCATTTTCAGCCCTCGCTGTCGGGCACCTTGCACCTGTCGCGCACCAATGCCTTTTTCATGGGCGGCGGCAAGGCGCTGCTCAATGCGTACTACCGTAGCGCGCAGGCGCTGGGGGTTCAGATTCGCTACCAGGCAGCGGTGGACCGGGTCGAGATTGTCGATGGCCACTTTGTTGCCGCCCATGTCGGGCCAGAGCGCATCACGGCCAAAGCTTGCGTGCTGGCAGCCGGGGGCTTCGAGTCGAACCGCGAATGGCTGCGCCAAGCCTGGGGCCAGAACGAACGCGGAGAATGGCCGGCCGACAATTTTCTGGTGCGCGGCACGCGCTACAACCAGGGTCTGCTGCTGAAGCAGTTGCTTGACGCTGGCGCCGATGGCATCGGCGACCCGACGCAGGCGCACATGGTGGCCATCGACGCTCGCGCCCCCTTGTTTGACGGTGGTATTTGCACCCGCATCGATTGCGTCTCGCTCGGCGTCGTGTTGAATCGCGAGGCCAGGCGCTTCTACGACGAGGGCGAAGACTTCTGGCCCAAGCGCTACGCCATCTGGGGCCGCCTGGTGGCGCAGCAGCCGGGCCAGGTGGCTTACTCGATCATCGACGCCAAGGCCATAGGGCGCTTCATGCCGCCGGTCTTTCCCGGCACCCGCTCCGCTACGCTGCCCGAACTGGCGCTGCAACTGGGGCTCGATGTGCCCACCTTCATGCAGACCCTGAATGATTACAACGCCACCTGCCAAAGCGGCAGCTTTGACCATACCGTGCTGGACGATTGCCACACCGAAGGCTTGAGTCCGGCCAAGACGCATTGGGCGCGGGCCATCGACACGGCGCCGTTCTATGGCTATGCGCTCAAACCCGGCGTCACCTTCACCTACCTGGGACTGAAGACCGACGCCAGCAGCGCCGTGCGTTTTTCCGGGCACGCCAGCCGCAACCTGTTCGTGGCCGGCGAAATGATGGCCGGCAACGTCTTGGGCAAGGGTTATACGGCCGGCGTCGGCATGTCGATAGGAACCGCTTTTGGCCGCATTGCCGGTACCCAGGCAGCACAAGCCGCAAAGGCCACGTTGAAGCAGGGAGTGCCGCATGCACACGCTTGAAACGCTGACACTTGAGGCCCGCGCCCTGGCCAGCGGCATGCCGGCCGGGCAGGGCGCGGTGAGCGAGCCTGAAGTTGAAGTGGCGCGGCAATTGCAAATCTGCAATGCCTGCCGTTACTGCGAAGGTTTCTGCGCCGTCTTTCCGGCCATGACGCGCCGGCTCGAATTCGGCAAAGCCGATGTGCATTACCTTGCCAACTTGTGTCACAACTGCGGCGCCTGTCTGCACGCCTGCCAGTACGCGCCGCCGCACGAGTTTGCCGTCAACGTGCCGCAGGTGATGGCTACGCTGCGCGGTCAGACCTATGCCGACTATGCCTGGCCCGCCGGCATGGGCAAGTTCTATCAGCGCAACGGTCTCACACTCGCGCTGGCGCTGGTCGCTGGCCTGAGTCTGTTCCTGCTGCTGGTGCTGGCACAAAACGGCAGCCTGATCGGTGGCGCCGGGGAGGGCGCTTTTTACCGGGTGTTGCCGCACAATCTGATGCTGGCGCTGTTCGCACCGGTGTTTCTTTTTGTGGTGTTGGCGCTGAGCCTGGGGGCGCGCAAGTTCTGGCTTGAGATCACGCCCGCGACCACGGGCGCCGCCGCGAGCGCCCCGGCAGTGGCCGAGGCCGCTCAGAATGTTTTGCTGTTGAAGTATCTGGGTGGGGGTCATGGTGAAGGCTGCAACAACGCCGACGACGCCTGGACACTGTGGCGGCGCCGGGCCCACCATTTGACGTTCTACGGTTTCCTGCTGTGCTTCGCTGCCACTAGCCTGGCTACGCTGTACCACTACCTGCTGGGCTCGACGGCACCGTATGACTTGCCCAGTCTGCCCAAGCTGCTGGGTGTTCTGGGTGGCATCGGTTTGCTGGTTGGAACAGCCGGGCTTTTTTATCTGAACCTGCGGCGCCATCCCTTGCACGGTGACGCTGCGCAAAAGCCCATGGATCTGGGTTTTATCGCGCTGCTGTTTTTGACCAGCGCCAGCGGCTTTGCCTTGTGGCTGGGGCGCGGCAGTGCCGCCCTGCCGGTCTTGCTGGCGGTGCATCTGGGCGTCGTCATGGCCTTGTTCGTAACGCTGCCCTACGGCAAGTTTGCCCATGGCATTTTCCGCACCGTTTCCCTGCTGCGCCATGCCGTCGAAAAGCGGCAGCCAAACCGCCTGACGCTGGGCGCGGACTGAATTACAAGTCAGCCAATCAACGCGCCAGATTCAAGGCCAGCAAGCGCTTCAGAATTTCCTCATCGGCCATGTCCGCTGTGTAGTCGGTCCAGCCGTAGGCGCGTGCTACCGCCAGATCCAAAGCCTTGTGCGCAGCGTCGAGCCAGGCCGGGCGCAGGTTGTAGAGCTTGGTCAGGGTGCGCTCGGCCAGGTCTTTTTCATGACCACTCTTGGGCACGATTCGGTCCGGGTAGGGACTTGCCGTCATACCCAGCGGGATGACTTCGGGCACACGCTGCGTCCACTCGGGCGGGTTGAGCCAGCTCTCGCGCAGGTCGTTCAGGCGCTTGGCGGCTTTCGCTATCTCGATAGCTATCGTTTTTGTAGCTACAGGCGCTTGCTGCACCTTGGCTACACCATGATTTGCCTCAAAAATACCGGCTGGAATGATGGCGCCACCTTCCATGACCTCGGTGCGCTGGTGCGCGCTGTCGGCCGGTGTCAGGCCTTGTGGGAAGGGGAAGGTTTCGAAGCAGGTGGTAGGGGTGTAGCGTGGCCTGTCCTCCAGCGACGTGCCCAGGCGCAGCGACCAGAGTTCATGGAAGCGGCTGTGCAGGATGCCGAAAGTGGCGTCGTCGGCGCGGACTGCAACGCACACTGCATGGCTTGCCAAAACGACGTTTGGACGCCAAACCCAAAGGCGATGTTTGGCGACGATGGACGTCGCGAAAAAGCGCGGCACTGAAACTAGCGCTTCACGCATGTCCGGCGCAGTCCTAGCGTGGAGCCACCATTTGCGGCGTTCAGCTTCGTTGCGCACTGCCGCCTTTTCCGGCTTAACCACCCGCGTCACATATTCAAAAGGAACTTCGAACAATGAGGCGTCACTCTCTACGCAGTTCACACCAAAATCAACAATCCATGTGTCAGATGGCGATCTCACAAGGTCTGAACCATTGATCCACTGTTTGACAACTTGGGCGTTGCTGATGCCGTGCGGATTTGGCTTCATCAGCCAACTCCTTGCGACGTCGCCGGGGATATCGAAGCTGGCCTTTTTGGACGTGCCAACAAAACATGTGTTTTGATTGGCATCCAACCGCTGTGCTAACGTGATGTCGATTGAACTCACACCTCCTTGATTGGCGGACAGATCTGAATGAATTGAGGTAACGGACTGCCCGTCAAGGACTGCATCCTGCAAAGCGTGCCCAAACGCAATCAACGATACGCGCACTGCCGCGCCTTCGTTGACCCAGCCCTCGTCGCTCCATGCCTCGAAGATGGTTAACGGTTGAGCAGTATCCAAATCATCATCATGGCCACCGCCGTCATCCACTTGAGTATTTGAAGTTCGCGTCGTATGTGTTGAAGGTTGGATTTCATTGTTTCTGCTCGTGGTTAGAAGTATTCGGTCGAGTACCTTGCGATTGGCTCCACCCCGGATTGAATTCGTTGCGACAAGTCCTGCGGCAGTCAACCCGTCTCTCTCGATCGCAAGACGTGCTTTCTCGAACCAGTAGGTCACCAAATCAGCGCCACCGGGTACACGTCCGGCATAGACCTTGCGCAGCGTTTCGGTGTACTCGTCACCGAGTTCTGAGCGCATCTTCTTGTCACCCAGAAACGGCGGATTGCCGATGAGCACATTTGCGCGAGGCCACGTGGCTTCTGAGACAC
>JBBQZA010000267.1:0-5574 GCA_038208175.1 Burkholderiales bacterium | reverse complement strand
GGTTGGGACAACGGTTGGGACAATGGACCTTTCTGGAGCCAGAAAGAAGAAAGGACTTAGAGCATTTCTACTCTAAGTCCTTGATTCATATGGTCGGTGTGAAAGGATTCGAACCTTCGACCCCTTGCACCCCATGCAAGTGCGCTACCAGGCTGCGCCACACACCGATCTAAGCCGCGAATTATAGTCGGTAGAAGTCACACAAATCAGTGTGCTGGTGAGAGCAGATTGCGAATCTCGAACAGTTCGCGCCGCAGAAGCATCAATCGATCCGAAAAACCCACGTCGCTTGCCTCAGGCTGGTCATCTTCGCTGTCACTCAGTTCCGGTTCAGCTGTTTCAATTTCTTCCACTCCGTCCAGCAGAACCTCGCCATTGCGCTTTTTCTCGCGCTCGAGTTGAAGAATTTCCTGCATCTTGTTGCGTGCACCACTGATGGTGAAGCCCTGGTCATAGAGCAAATCGCGAATACGGCGGATCATCAAGACCTCATGGTGTTGATAGTAGCGACGGTTGCCGCGCCGCTTCATGGGGCGCAGTTGCGTGAATTCTTGCTCCCAATAACGTAGCACATGAGGTTTGACACCACACAAATCGCCTACTTCGCCGATGGTGAAGTAGCGCTTTGCGGGGATTGGCGGAAGAGCTTTCTCCATTTAAATCAATTCTCTAGGAGAGGAAGCTTGGAGATTACTCTAGCTTCATACAGGATGTAAAGTGGCAATTGCACCCTGGACGACAAATAAAAAAAATAGTTGCAGTTGCGTCAGGGCTTGCGCCTCGCGTCCTGGATTTGCTCTTTGAGTTTGTGGCTGGCATGAAAGGTCACAACACGGCGCGCCTGGATGGGAATCGCCTCGCCGGTACGCGGATTGCGCCCCGGTCGTGGTGCCTTGGTGCGGATCTGAAAATTGCCGAAACCTGAAATCTTGACGTCATTGCCATCCACCAGACTGTTCGATATCAAATCAAAAAAGGCATCGATCATGTCTTTTGACTCGCGCTTGTTCAAGCCGATTTGTTCAAAAAGAAGTTCTGCCAACTGCGCCTTTGTCAGTGCCGGGGTTTCCAGACTGTCAACCGAAATATCCATGCCATTCTCGCTATAGTTTGTTCTGTCGCCCAAGGGCTCAGGCCCGCTGACGAGCACCCAGTGACTCTTTCAGTGATGTCAGGACAGCCTGAACAGTGACGTCGATTTGATCATCGGTAAGCGTCGCCGTTTCGCTGTTCAATGTCAAGCGTATCGCCATGCTTTTCTCCGCCAGTGCCGGATCTACAGCGTTTTCCTTGTTTCCCTTGGGGCGGTAAATGTCGAACAGAACAGCATCGCGCAACAATCCGGCAGTGGGAGCGGCCCAGACTGTTTTCAGCAAAGCGTCATGGGTCACTGCCTCCCCGACCAGCACCGCGATGTCGCGCTCGACATCCTGAAACTTCGCAACCGACTCGAAAGCTGGTACATCGCGTCGCAGCACGGCGTCAAGTTCCAGTTCGAACATGACAGGAGCCTGCGGCAGATCGTAGGCCTGACGCCACTTCGGGTGCAATTCACCGACAAAACCAATGGTTTGACCGTCCAGCACAACGCTGGCGCAGCGTCCCGGGTGCATCGCAGGATGTGCCGACGGCACGAACTGAGCTTTGCCGGGTGCCAGCAGTGCCTCGACATCACCCTTGACATCAAAGAAATCGACAGCCTGTTCCTGCCACCCCCACTGCAGAGCACTGGCATTGCCACACGCCATGCCTGCCAGGCGCATCGGCTGATGTAAGCCTTCAACCGTGGTGTCGGTGTTCCTGACGCTGGCGTCACGCAGAAAGACGCGACCGAGTTCGAAAACCCGGACCCGCTGTGCCTTGCGGTCAAAATTGAATTTCAAAACCTGCAGCAAGGACCCTAACAACGATGAACGCATCACGCTCATCTGACTGGCTATTGGATTGAGCAAGCGGATGGGATCTGGATTGCCACAAAGCTCGTGCTCCCAACGCGCTTCAACAAAACTGAAGTTGATGGTTTCCTGATAACCCAGCGCAGCCAGGGAACGCCGCACCGCAAATGCACCACGCTCTGCCTCCGGTCGAATCTTGGCGGTGATAGGTGCCAACGGAGGTGTCGCTGGCAACTGTTCATAGCCGACCATACGGATCACCTCTTCGATCAAATCCTCTTCAATTTGCAGATCAAAGCGATAGGGCGGCGGTGTCACTGTAATCAGACCGTCGCGCTCGGTAAGCGGCAGTTGCAGTCGTCTCAGCGCGTCGGCACACTGGGTTTGGGTCAACCGCATGCCAATCACTTTGCTGGCCCGCGCGATTCGCAATGTGACTGGAACCGGCACCGGCATATTCACCTGCTGATCGTCAATCGGGCCACATGTGGTGTGGCCGGTGCCGCAAATATCAATGATCAGCTGGCTGATACGCTCAATGTGCTGCAGCGTCTGGCTCGGATCTACACCGCGCTCAAAGCGATGCCCGGCATCAGTCGAAAAATTGAAGCGGCGCGAGCGCCCCACGATCGCTTTCGGCCACCAGAAGGCAGCTTCCAGGTAGATGTGTTGGGTAGCATCAGATACGGCGGTGGCATCGCCTCCCATGATGCCGGCAAGAGACTCCACTTGCTGTTGATCCGCAATCACCCCCACCCCGTCGTCCACCGTCACGGTGTTGCCATTGAGCAGTTTCAGCTGTTCACCGGGTTTGCCCCAGCGCACATCCAGACCACCGTGAATTTTTTCCAGATCGAAGACATGGGAAGGCCGGCCAAACTCGAACATCACATAGTTCGAAATATCGACCAAGGCCGTCACACTACGCTGGCCACAGCGTTCCAGGCGATCGACCATCCACTGCGGTGTCTTAGCTCTGGTGTTGAGGTTGCGAATCACGCGCCCGGAAAAGCGGCCGCATAAATCGGGCGCGCCAATTTTCACTGGCAATCTGTCCGGATTTCCAACCGGGGTACTGGTAAAAACCGGTTCTTTCAACGGCGTACCCGTCAACGCAGCAACTTCCCGCGCCACGCCGAACAGGCTCAAGCAATGCGCCAGATTAGGCGTCAGCTTGAGGGTGAACAAAGTGTCGTCCAGGTTCAAATGCTGGCGAATGTCCTGCCCCAAAGCAGCATTGCCGGCCAGTTCCAGCAAGCCCGAATGGTCGGTTGAGAGCTTCAACTCTCTGGCCGAGCACAACATGCCCTGGCTTTCAACGCCGCGTAATTTGCCGACCTTGATCACGAATGGCTTGCCGTCGTCATCAGGTGGCAGCTCGCCACCCACCAGGGCAACCGGGACTCTGATGCCGACCCTGGCGTTGGGAGCGCCGCAGACGATGTTGAGCAATTCAGTTTGTCCTACATCGACCTTGCAAACCCGAAGCCGATCAGCATTCGGATGCTGATCGGTTTCCTTGATCTCGCCGACAACCACTTTGGTGAAAGGGGGAGCGACCGGTTGAAGCTCTTCAACTTCGAGACCGGCCATGGTGAGCGTCTCGGCAAGTTGCTCGGTAGACAGCGGTGGATTACAGAATTCGCGCAACCAGGATTCAGGAAACTGCATGGTGGTTTGATTGTTTCTTGTTATTGGAACTGGGAAAGAAAGCGGATGTCGCCGTCAAAGAACAAACGCACATCATTCACGCCATAGCGCAACATGGTGAGCCGGTCCGGCCCCATGCCAAAGGCAAAGCCAATGAATTTCTCGGGATCCAGGCCCATGTTGCGCACCACATTCGGATGCACTTGCCCCGAACCTGCCACTTCCAGCCAGCGCCCTGCCAGCGGGCCACGCTGGAATTGAATGTCGATTTCGGCACTCGGCTAGGTGAACGGAAAAAAGCTGGGTCGAAATCGCAAGACCAGATCGTCGGACTCAAAGAAGGTGCGACAAAAATCAGTGAAAACAAACTTGAGGTCCTTGAAGCTGACGTTTTCACCAATCCACAACCCTTCGCACTGGTGGAACATGGGTGAATGGGTGGCATCGCTGTCGACGCGGTAAGTGCGGCCCGGCGCAATCACGCGAATCTCCGACATCGAACCGGTAAACAGACTGTCACCCGTTTGCCCCAGCCCAAGCGCTGCACGATGCCTCTTGACATGCTGCACTGCATGACGGATTTGCATCGGACTGGTATGGGTACGCAGCAAATTGGGAGCCGTAGCTGATCCGCCTTCAACATAAAAAGTGTCATGCATGGAGCGAGCCGGGTGATCTTGCGGCGTGTTCAAGGCAGTGAAGTTGAACCAGTCAGTCTCAATCTCGGGTCCCTGTGCAACCTCGAAACCCATGGAACCAAAAATGGCTTCAATCCGCTCCAGTGTCAGCGAGACCGGATGCAGGCCGCCGACGCCACGCTGGCGACCTGGCAGGCTGACATCCAGCGCCTCGGCCCGCAGTTGCGCCTGCAATTCAATATCGGCCAGGGCTTTTCGACGCTGGTTCAACGACGCTTCAATGGCTTGTTTGGCAAGATTGATGGCAGCGCCGCGTGATTTCTTCTGGTCGACTGACAGAGCCGCCAGGCCCTTCATCAGTTCTGTAATGCGGCCTGCCTTGCCTAAAAACAGCGCCTTCGCGTTTTCCAGCTCGGCCGGTGTACTGGCCTGCTCGAAAGCTGTCTTGGCGCTATCGACAACGGAATTCAACTCGTTCATAAATTCTCTTGTAGATTGAAAAAGGGCTAGTGCTCTTTCAAGCTCTAGCCCTCGTTTCTATTGCCGGTGTGCTACCCAGAGAATAGCAAAGCAGCGTGAAATCAAGCAGCCAGCTTGGCCTTGACTTGCTCCACGATACCGGCAAAAGCAGCCATGTCATGCACCGCGATATCGGAGAGAACCTTGCGATCGATCTCGATATTGGCTTTTTTCAGACCATTGGCGAACTGACTGTAGGTCAGACCGCACTGACGGGCCGCCGCGTTGATGCGGGCAATCCACAACTGACGAAAGACTCGTTTCTTGGTACGGCGATCACGGTAGGCATATTGCCCAGCCTTCATCACCGCCTCTTTGGCGATCCGAAATACATTACCGCGGCGACCGCGGAATCCTTTTGCAAGGGCTAATACTTTTTTGTGACGGGCGTGAGCCGTTACACCACGTTTGACGCGAGGCATGTGATTACTCCTTGTTCGTCGTTAATTAAATACCACGACCCGGCAACATCTGCGCCATGCGACCCATATCGGCCTCATGAACACCGGTGATACCGCGCAAATGGCGTTTATTTTTAGTGGTCTTCTTGGTCAGAATGTGACGTTTGAAGGCTTGACCGCGTTTGACGGTGCCACCTGGACGGACGCGGAAACGTTTCTTCGCCGCACTCTTGGTCTTCATTTTGGGCATATTCATGCTCCTTCTTCATTGTGCTCGTGAGGCGTCTGCAAACTATTTGCAGCCTTGTTGGCCCCGAGCCACTTTTTGATGGCAGGTTTTATTCCACCATCTGCTTCAAAGTGCAACGGTCAGTCAGACCCTTGCACCAAAACTTCTACGACGCTGCAACGGCTACCGGTGCAGACTCGGCTGTGGGCTTCGCCGCCACCTTTTTCTTGCCGGGCGCGATC
>JBBQZA010000266.1:0-5580 GCA_038208175.1 Burkholderiales bacterium | reverse complement strand
GGCGAGCAGCTGACGCTGCGCCCGGAAAACACGCCGGGCGTGGTGCGCGCCGCAATCCAGCATAACCTGACCTATGACGGCGGCAAGCGCTTGTACTACGCAGGACCGATGTTCCGGCATGAGCGACCGCAGCGCGGGCGTTACCGTCAGTTTTACCAATTGGGGGCCGAGGCGCTGGGCTTTGCCGGGCCCGAGGTTGACGTCGAACTCATGCTACTGGTGCACGATTTATTTGCCAGCCTGGGTTTGCGCAACGTGCGGGTCGAACTTAACAGCCTGGGCGTCCCGGCCGAACGGCAGGCGCACCGGGCCGCACTGATCGCCTATTTTGAGCAACATAGGGAGCTTCTGGATGCGCAGGCAGAGCGGCGTCTGCAGACCAATCCCTTGCGCATTCTGGATACCAAGAATCCAGCCATGCAAGCGCTGGTGCTGGACGCTCCGCAGTTGCTGAACTACCTGGGTGAAGCATCGCTGCGCCATTTTGAGAGCGTCAAGACTTTGCTCTCGACCTGTGGCGTCAACTGGTCTGTCAATCCTCGGTTGGTGCGCGGTCTGGATTACTACAGTCATACGGTATTCGAATTCTTGACAGATGAACTGGGCGCCCAGGGCGCTTTGTGTGGCGGGGGTCGCTACGACGGCCTGTTTGAATTGCTGGGCGGCAAACCAACCCCGGCTGTCGGCTGGGGCATGGGTCTGGAGCGCGTGCTGGAACTTCTCAAAACGCAGGGACACGCGCCAGCCGCGCCGACACCTGACGTTTATGCTGTGATTCCAGACGCAACGGGCTTGCCGCGTGCGTTGCAGGCGATTCAAGTTCTGCGCGCGGCCGGCGTTTCGGTGCAGATGCATGCCGGCCTGGCCGACGCTTCGAACAGCATGAAATCCCAGTTCAAAAAAGCGGATGGCAGCGGGGCCCGTTATGCGCTGATTTTCGGTGCTGACGAGTTGGCGCAAAATGCAGTCACGATCAAAGCGCTGCGCGATGACACTGCCGAACAGCAAATTCATTCCCTGGCCGATATCCCGGCCTGGGCGCCGACCCTACAATCCCCTACCTGAACCCGTGCTGGACAGATGTTTGACGCAGTCCGCACCTGACTAAAGAATCACCATGGCAAATCAACTCGATCTCGAAGAACAAGAGCAACTCGACCAGCTCAAGCATTTCTGGAAACAATACGGTAACAGCATCACTTGGGCCCTGATTGTGATCCTGGGTGCATTTGCAAGCTGGAATTTCTATCAGTATTGGCAGCGTAGTCAGGCGACCCAGGCGGCGGCCCTGTACGACGAAGTGGAACGGGTTGTGCAATCTGCCGACGCGGCCAAGATTGATCGCGTGTTCGCTGACATCAAGTCTCGCTTTGCCTCCACGACCTATGCGCAGCAGGCGGGCCTTCTGGTGGCGAAGCAACACTACGCCGCCGGCAATGTCGAGGGTGCCAAGAGCGCGCTGAACTGGGTTGCGGACAACGCGTCAGACCCGGGTTACCAGGCGCTTGCCAGATTGCGTTTGGCGGGGGTCCTGATTGACGCCAAAGCCTATGACGACGCCTTGAAGCAATTGAATGCTTCCTTTCCGGCCAATTTCGAGGCGTTGGTGGCCGACCGTAAGGGTGATGTTTTGCTGTTGCAGAGCAAAAAGGCCGAGGCTGTTGCCGAATACCGGAAAGCTTACAAAGGCTTCGAGGAACGTACCGAATACCGGCGTTTGGTGGAAGTCAAACTGAACTCGCTGGGTGCCGATCCGCTCGCCGCGGATGCATCGATTGTGGAAGGCAAAAAGTGATGCACAAATGTCGCTCCGAAGTGGCCCGCAAGCTGGCTCTGATTGGTGTCTTGCTGGGTTTTCTTGCAGCCTGTTCCAGTGGGCCGGAGAAGCCCAAGCCGGCCGAGCTGGGTACCAATCCGGCTCTGTTGCCGGTGCGAATGGCGTGGACTGCCCGAATTGGCGTTGTTGACTTTCCGCTCGATGTCAAGGTCAATGGCAGCAGCGTGACGGTCGCAGCGTCAGACGGTACGCTTGCCGCCTTTGAGGCCAGCACCGGTGCCGAGCGTTGGCGCACCAGTGTTGGCGCAGCGATTGCTGCCGGGGTCGGTAGCGACGGACGCTATTCAGCGGTGGTGACGCGTGTCAATGACTTGGTGGTGCTGGATGGCGGGCGCGAAACATGGCGGCAAAAGTTGCCGGCACCCTGCTTCACGGCGCCGCTGGTAGCGGGAGGGCGTGTTTTCTTGTTGGCGGCAGACCGCTCTGTGATTGCATTTGATGCCAACTCTGGGCGCAAGCTCTGGACGCAGCAGCGTCCCGGCGAAGCGCTGGTGCTGCGTCAGCCCGGTGTTTTGTTGGCGGTAGCGGACACGCTGGTGACGGGAATGGGGGGGCGTCTGGTCGGGATCAATCCGGCTAATGGTTCCATTCGCTGGGAAGCGGCCATCGCCACCCCCCGTGGCACCAATGACATCGAGCGACTGGTGGATCTGGTCGGACGTGCCAGTCGGGTCGGAAGCGTTGTTTGTGCGCGTGCTTTTCAAGCCACGGTGGGTTGCGTGGACACGGCACGCGGTTCGCTGCTGTGGAGTAAACCGGCCCTGGGTTCGGTCGGAATCCATGGCGATGACAAATTCATCTTCGGCGTCGAGAGCGACGGAAAAGTGATTGCCTGGCGCAGTGGCGACGGTGATCGTGCCTGGGTCTCCGAACGTCTTCGCTACCGTAACCTGACAGCGCCGGTGGTGGTTGGGCGCGCGCTTGTCGTGGGCGATGAAAGCGGTTTGATCCACTGGATGTCGCGTGGTGATGGATCGACCTTGAACCGGGTCGCAACCGACGGATCGGCGCTGGTCGCTGCGCCGGTGCTGGCCGACGGAACGCTGGTGGTTGTCAGCAAGAACGGTGGCGTTTTCGGGTTCAAACCAGAGTAAGCGCTGGACAGCAGCTGATGAAACCCGTGCTGGCCCTCGTCGGCCGTCCCAATGTTGGTAAATCGACGCTGTTCAACCGCTTGACCAAGTCACGCGACGCCATCGTTGCCGATTTCGCCGGATTGACCCGTGACCGCCATTACGGCAATGGCAAACAGGGCCAGCGCGAATTCATTGTCATCGATACCGGCGGCTTCGAGCCTGACGCTGCCAGTGGCATTTTCAAAGAGATGGCAAAGCAGACTCGCCAAGCCGTGGCCGAAGCCGATGTCGTGATCTTCGTCGTCGATGCACGGGAAGGAATTTCGGCACAGGACCACGAGATTGCGAAATACCTGCGTCGCCTCGGCAAACCCTGTGTGCTGGTGGCCAACAAGGCCGAAGGCATGCTGGCCGGCGCGCAATTGGTCGAGTTCTTTGAGCTCGGCTTGGGTCAGGTGCATGCTGTTTCTGCGGCGCACGGCCAGGGTATTCATGAGATGGTGGAATTGGCTTTGGCGCCATTGCAGCTTGAAGAGCCTGATGCCTTGGACGACGAGCGCGCAGCGGGCGTCATCAAGCTGGCTGTTGCCGGGCGCCCGAATGCCGGCAAATCGACGCTGATCAACACATGGCTCGGAGAGGAGCGTTTGGTAGCCTTTGATTTGCCAGGGACGACGCGGGATGCGATTTCGGTACCCTTCGAGCGCAATGGTCAAAAATTTGAACTGGTGGACACTGCCGGCTTGCGTCGTCGCGGCAAAGTCTTTGAGGCGATCGAGAAGTTCTCGGTGGTGAAGACGCTGCAGGCGATTGAATCGGCCCATGTCGTGCTGTTGCTGATCGATGCAACGCAGGGGGTGACCGATCAGGATGCCCATATCGCCGGCTACATTCTTGAAAACGGCCGCGCTGTAGTGCTGGCCGTGAACAAATGGGATGCCATCGACGATTATCAGAGGGAACTCGTGAAGCGTTCGATTGAAACCCGTCTGCCGTTCCTGAAGTTTGCCGCCATGCATCTGATATCGGCAACCAAACGCCAGGGTCTGGGGCCACTATGGGCCTCCATTGTGCAGGCCTATAAGGCGGCCAATTGCAAAATGTCGACTCCCGTTCTGACCCGTTTGCTGCTGGAGGCGGTTCAGTTTCAGAGTCCCAAACGTGCCGGCATGTTTCGGCCGAAATTGCGTTATGCGCACCAGGGCGGCATGAACCCGCCGGTGATCGTGATTCATGGCAATTCGCTGGAACACGTGAGCGACGCTTACAAGCGCTTTCTGGAAGGCCGCTTTCGCAAGGAATTCGATTTGGTGGGCACGCCCATGCGGATCGAATTCAAGACTTCGAACAACCCCTACGCCGACAAGGTCGGCGACTGAACTTTACTGCGGGTTTATCTGACTCGGGCGATGTAACCCGCATTGCTGTGGTATCGTCACCCTCTTATCATTTTTTTGAACACGGAGAATATCGTGAACAACAAAGGTCAGTTACTCCAAGACCCGTTTCTCAACGCTTTGCGTCGGGAACATATACCGGTCTCCATTTATCTGGTCAATGGAATCAAGCTGCAGGGGCAGATAGAGTCTTTTGACCAGTACGTTGTATTGCTTCGCAATACCGTGACGCAAATGGTTTACAAGCATGCAATTTCGACCATCGTGCCTGGGCGCGCTGTGAATTTTGCAAGTGGTGAGGGTGAAGAACCTGCCGCCGCCTGAACTTCAGCCCGCACCGACCCTGCTGGTAGGGGTTGACTTTGGACTGCCTGATTTCGACGCCGAACTCGCCGAACTGGGCCTGTTGGCGCAAACCGCCGGGTTGAGCCCGGTTGCCCGGGTTACCTGCAAGCGTAAGGCGCCCGACGCAGCCCTGTTTATCGGCAGCGGTAAAGCCGACGAGATCAAACTGCTGGCCACTCAGCTGGGCGTGCTGGAAGTGCTGTTTGACCAAAGTCTGAGCCCGGCGCAGCAGCGCAATCTGGAGCGGCATCTGGAGCTGCCGGTGAACGACCGCACGCTGCTGATTCTCGAAATATTCGGTCAGAGGGCACGCAGTCACGAGGGAAAGCTCCAGGTTGAACTGGCCCGCCTGCAGTATCTCAGTACGCGTCTGGTGCGGCGTTGGTCGCACCTGGAGCGTCAAAGTGGCGGTATTGGCATGCGTGGCGGTCCGGGTGAAACCCAGATCGAACTGGATCGGCGGATGATTGGCGACAACATCAAGAAAATCAAGGAACGTCTGGTCAAGGTAAAGCGCCAACGGCAGACGCAGCGGCGTCAGCGTGAGCGGCGCGACGCTTTCAATATCTCTCTTGTCGGTTACACCAACGCCGGCAAGACCAGCTTGTTCAACGCTCTGGTCAAGGCTCGTGCTTATGCGGCCGACCAATTGTTTGCCACCCTCGACACGACAACGCGCCAGCTTTATCTGGGCCAGGCCGGTCGCTCGGTTTCACTGTCGGACACGGTGGGCTTCATTCGCGATCTGCCACATGGGCTGATTGATGCGTTCCAGGCCACTTTGCAGGAAGCGGTTGATGCCGACCTGCTGTTGCATGTGGTGGATGCGGCCAGCCCTCGTTTTGTGGAACAAATTGCTGAAGTGCAGCGGGTGCTGGTCGAAATCGGTGCAGATGCCATCCCGCAGGTGCTGGTGTTCAACAAG
>JBBQZA010000265.1:0-5592 GCA_038208175.1 Burkholderiales bacterium | reverse complement strand
GCCTGAAGGCCGGGGTTTCGGGGGCGACCGTTTTGGGAGGGGATGCAAACCCCTTCCAAAACACGTTTGACCGACAGGCCTGAAGGCCTGTCGCTAATTTCTTGCTAAAGACCCTATTGGGCGAAAGCCGGTGTCGCATGCCAATGGGCGAGCCCCTCGAATGGAGCTTTGCTAAGGGATCAGATTCCAATGGCACTTTGGATAAACGGATTGACTATGCGCACGCCGTTAACAACTTCACCAGCGTTCATGTCTTCACTCAACACAGCGGCGCATCCAGCTGTTTGTGCGCTTGCAAGAATAAGGGCGTCATAAAAGGAGACGCTGCGCGTCTGGTGCAGATCAAGGGCGCAGCGGATCAGGCTGGCAGTTACCTGTATCACCTCGAACTGCTCGTAGATGTCGAGCTGCGAGCGGATGTGCCCAATTGGTAGTTTGAGCTTTTTGATGGCTACGTTGCAATATTCCTGTAGCACCTGGGTCGATAGCACGCCGCTGCCCTGGATGTAGTGTTGTTTGAGAAGTTCCAGTGCAGTTTTCTTTTTGATGGGCGAATCAGCGGCTTCGGCGTAAACCAGAATGTTGGTATCGATGAAAGTACGCACAGCCGTCAACGCTCGTTGGCTTCGTCGCGGTTAAAGCGCCAGTCGCCGAGTTTGCCGGGAGACTGCAGGCAACGAGCCTCAAACTGGCTCCATTGCTGCTCACGCCGCGCAGTGCCCGCGAGTTGCTCCAGGTAGTCGCGGACCAGCTGGTTCAAGCTTTTGCCCATTTTTTGAGCAGCTTCGCGCGCTCGCTGGGCGACCTGTTCATCAACCTACAGAGTGAGGTTCATGCGACTTCCTTTGAATGAATTTGCACATATTACGTGCGCACTCAAAATTTGTCAATCTTCTATTCCCTTCTATTCCCAACATCTATTCCCCACGGATTGACTTCGGTGCGGCAAGCTGCAACCAGTTTTCGGTAATTGACATCTGCGTATTACAACGGCGCAGCAGGGCCAGCGGGCCGCGTGAGAATGGATCAATGCGAAGATGGCGGGGGAAGCGGCCATGACCATCGCCCTATGCGCTACACATTTGATAGCTGCTAACACACGTTTTACGGGGGCTGCTGGCCCAGTTCGTCCAGCAGCCTTGTCTGGCCGACTTCGCTGGGTTCAATGTGGCTGACCCGGTAAGCAGAAGTCATCTGGTTGCTGCTCAGGCGTTGACGGTGTGCTGCTGCTGAACGCCCAGACCGTCGATGCCCAGGCGCATGACCTGTCCAGCGCGCAAGTAGACGGGTGAGGGCTTCTGCCCCATGCCGACGCCCGGGGGCGTGCCGGTGGAGATCACGTCGCCGCTCTGCAGGCTCATGAAGCGGCTCAGGTAGCTGATCAGAAAAGGAACCTTGTAAACCATGGTCGAGGTACTGCCATTCTGATAGCGGTGGCCATCGACCTCCAGCCACATGCCCAGCGCATGCGGATCGCGGATCTCGTCTGTGCTGACCAGCCAGGGGCCGGTGGGGCCGAAGGTGTCGCAGCCCTTGCCCTTGTCCCAGGTGCCACTGCGCTCGATCTGGTACTCACGCTCGGACACGTCGTTCACCACGCAGTAACCGGCCACGTGCTTCATGGCGTCGGCTTCGGCGATGTAACGCCCGCCCTGGCCGATGACGACGCCGAGCTCCACCTCCCAATCGGTCTTGAGCGAACCGCGCGGAATCTCCACCGCGTCGTCGGGACCGATCACGGCGCTGGTCCACTTGTTGAAGACCACAGGCTCGGGCGGCACGCTCAGCCCGGACTCTGCAGCGTGGTCCGAGTAGTTCAATCCGATGCAGACGAACTTGCCGATGCTGCCGACGCAGGCGCCCAGGCGCAAGTCCTGTTGCGGCACGCCGCCGACCAGCGGCAGACTCTGCAGATCCAGCGCCCGGATGCGCGCCAAGCTCTCGGGCAGCAGCGCCGCGCCGGCCACATCGGAGATCACGCCAGAGAGGTCGCGCACCCGGCCTTGAGCGTCCAGGATGCCGGGTTTTTCGTGGCCCGCGGGGCCGTAGCGCAGCAATTTCATGATGTTCCTAAAGTAAAAATCTAATGAGTCAGCCGCGCCCGACGAAAGGCATCCGGGTCGCCATCACGGTCATGAACAACACGTTGGCGCTCAAAGGTAAGCGCGCCATGGCCATGAAGGTGTCGGTCACCGCAGACAAGTCCATGCGGTCTTCGGGCTTGATGCTGCCGTCGGCTTGCGGTACGCCCTTGACCATCCTGGCGGTCATGTCGCTCGCCACGTTGCCGATGTCGATCTGCCCGACGGCGATGTTGAAGGCCCGTCCGTCCAGCGACGCGGCGCGCGTCAGTCCGGAAATTGCGTGCTTGGTGGCGGTGTAGGCGATGGACCCGGGGCGCGGGGAATGCGCCGAGATCGAGCCGTTGTTGATGATGCGCCCGCCCTGCGGGTCCTGCTGCCGCATCAGCTTGAAGGCCTCGCTCAGGCAGAAGAAGGCGCCGTTCAGATTGATGTCCACCGCCTGACGCCAGGCAGCAGCGC
The DNA here is from genome assembly GCA_038208175.1 of Burkholderiales bacterium. Taxonomy (GTDB): domain Bacteria; phylum Pseudomonadota; class Gammaproteobacteria; order Burkholderiales; family Burkholderiaceae_C; genus Rhodoferax. The sequence continues at coordinate 3,049 of JBBQZA010000265.1, read as the reverse complement.
TCAACTCGTCGGGCGTGCTCGCCGGCAAGAAGATGCCGGCGTTGTTGAACAACAGATCGAGGCGCCCGTAGCGGCTGCGCACGGCCTCGAACAGCGCCGCCACCGAGGCCTCCTGGCCGACGTCGCAAGCCACCGCCAGAGCGCGCTCTGCCGCCTCGCCCGAGGCGGCGATGGCGGCCTGCAGTGTTTCCATGCGCCGACCGGTGAAGACCACGTTCCAGCCTTCGTTGAGCAGCGCGGTGGCGCAGCCCTTGCCTATGCCGCTGCCCGCGCCGGTGACGAGGGCGACCTTGTTTCTCTTCATTTCAGTCTCACCTCTGCTGCAGATTCAATGATTGTCCTTGGGCACGACCGAGCCGCGCTGTCCCACCAGAAAGTCCAGGTCGCAGCCTTGGTCCGCCTGCAGCACGTGGTCGATGTAGAGCTTCCAGTAGCCGCTGCTCATGGCCGGCGCCGGCGCCTGCCAGGCCGCCAGGCGGCGCGCCAGCTCGGCGTCGTCCACGTGCAGGTGCAGCTTGCGCGCCGGCACGTCGAGCGTGATCAGGTCGCCGTTTTGCACCACTGCCAGCGGGCCGCCGGCGGCGGCCTCGGGCGCGGTGTGCAGCACCACCGTGCCGTAGGCGGTGCCGCTCATGCGCGCGTCGCTGATGCGCACCATGTCGGTGATGCCCTTCTTCAGCACCTTGGGCGGCAGCGGCATGTTGCCAACCTCGGCCATGCCGGGGTAGCCCTTGGGGCCACAGTTCTTCAGCACCATGATGCAGGTCTCGTCGATGTCCAGCGCGTCGTCGTCGATGCGGCGGTGGAAGTCATCGCTGTCCTCGAACACCACGGCGCGTCCGCTGTGCACCAGCAGCGCCGGGGTGGCGGCGCTGGGCTTGATGACGGCGCCGCGCGGCGCCAGATTGCCGCGCAGGATGGCGATGCCGGCCTTGTCCTTGAACGGCGCGTCCAGCGTCTTGATCACGTCGGCTCCGTAGTTCTGCGCGTCGGCGAAGTTTTCAGCCACGGTCTTGCCGCTGGCGGTGACGATGTCGCAATGCAGGTGCCGGGCGATCTCCTTCATCACCACCGGCAGGCCGCCGGCGTAGCAGAAGTCCTCCATCAGGTACTGGCCGCTGGGCTGCAGATTCACCAGGCAGGGCAGCTCGCTGGCGAGTCGGTCGAAGTCGTCGATGGACAGTGGCACGCCCAGCCTGCCAGCAATGGCGATCAGATGGATCACGGCGTTGGTGCTGCCGCCGATCGCGGCCAGCGTCTTGATCGCATTCTCGAAGGCATCAAGCGTCAGCACCTTGGAAATGGTCTGGTCGTCGTGCACCATCTGCACGATGCGACGCCCGGCGTTGCGCGCCAGCACGTTGCGCCGGCCGTCCACCGCCGGGTAGGCGGCATTGCCGGGCAAACCAATGCCCAGTGCCTCGACCATGCTGGCCATGGTGCTGGCCGTGCCCATGGTCATGCAGTGGCCGTGGCTGCGGCTCATGCAGCTCTCGGCCTCAAGGAAGTCGGCCAGCTTGAGTGTGCCGGCGCGCACCTGCTCGCTCATGCTCCACACGCCGGTGCCTGAGCCCAGTTCCTGGCCGCGCCATTTGCCGTTGAGCATGGGCCCGCCGGACACGCCGATGGTCGGCAGGTTCACGCTGGAGGCGCCCATCAGCAGGCTGGGCGTGGTCTTGTCGCAGCCCATCAGCAGCACCACGCCGTCGATCGGGTTGCCACGTATGCTTTCCTCGACGTCCATGCTGGCCAGGTTGCGGTACAGCATGGCCGTAGGACGCAGAAGGGTCTCGCCCAGGCTCATCACCGGGAACTCCAGTGGGAAGCCGCCAGCCTCGTAGACGCCGATCTTCACCTGCTCGGCCAGCGTGCGAAAGTGCGAGTTGCAGGGCGTGAGTTCGCTGAAGGTGTTGCAGATGCCGATGACCGGGCGGCCATCGAACTGGTCATCCGGCACGCCCTTGCCTTTGACCCAGCTGCGGTAGGCAAATCCGTCCCTGTCCTGGCGGCCGAACCACTGCTGGCTGCGCAGCTCTTCGGGTTTCTTTTTCGTCATAGATTTCTCCTTGATTCTTGCTGCGCTGGAGGCAGTCACTGCCTCACTCCTTCACCGACCCGGTCATGCCTGAAACGTCGTGTTCCACGAAGAACGAGTAGACAAGCGCCACAGGCAGCGATCCTAGCAGGGCGCCGACCTGCTGGCCCATACCGGGGGGTCTGGCGAGAGGATGCCAGCCGCCTGAGCGAGGATCAAATACAGGCCTTGCGCGTGCGCTATGGCGTAATCTGCTAAGCCATCTCGATCAAAAGGATAAAAAAATGCCGCAATTTGCCGCCAACCTGAGCCTGCTCTACACCGAGCATGCGTTCATGGACCGCTTTGCCGCCGCTGCCGCTGATGGCTTCAGCGCTGTCGAATACCTGTTTCCCTACGCCTTCTCCGCAGCAGACATTGCAGCGGAACTGAAAGCCCACGGTCTGCAGCAGGTGCTGTTCAACGCGCCGCCAGGGGACTGGGATGCGGGTGAACGCGGCCTGGCCTGCCTGCCGGGCAGAGAAGAAGAATTTCGCCGGGGATTTGCCCAGGCCATGGACTATGCACAAAAACTGGGCTGCCCTCGTATCCACGTCATGGCGGGGCTGCTGCCGGCAGGCAGTGAGCGCGCCAGTCTGCGCGCCACCTACGAGGCCAACCTGTCCTGGGCCGCGGCGCAGGCAGCCTATGTTGACCTGGACGTGCTGGTCGAACCCATCAACCAGCGCGACGTGCCCGGCTTCTATCTGAACCGGCAGGACCAGGCCCATGCGATCGTCGAGTCGGTAGCGGCCGCCAACCTGAAGGTGCAGATGGATCTGTACCACTGTCAGATCAGCGAGGGCGACCTGGCCATGAAGCTGCGCCAGTACCTGCCCACCGGCCGCGTCGGTCACCTGCAGATTGCCGGTGTGCCCGGGCGTCATGAGCCCGATGTGGGCGAACTCAACTACCCCTATTTGTTTGCCCTGATCGACGAACTTGGCTTCAAGGGCCACGTCGGCTGCGAGTACC
>JBBQZA010000264.1:0-5606 GCA_038208175.1 Burkholderiales bacterium | reverse complement strand
AACATTAGGCGTCACTTGACCGGCCTCATGACAGCCGGCAAGCCATCAATGTCGCCCAGGTTGATCGGGATTGGCGGCAGCCAGCGCAGATCAAATTTGCGCGCGTCAAGAGGGATTTCAGTACCGTCCTCACGCTTTCGCGGCCCTGATCGAAAGCCATGCCAGTGCGCGCGCCGGACGTGCCCGCGCGGGCTGCTGTGCTCGCCGCCCGCGCCGCCGGTTTGCGCGGCCTGATATGCCGCCCGCAGCGCGGCGCCCAAGCGAACGCCAACGTCCCACTCTGTCGGGCCAGCAGCCGGGAACAGCCGCAGGCCGCCCCGCCGGGTGCGTGTGGGCTTGGGATTGACCGGCTGTTCGGGCTTGCCGCGCCGGGTGTACTCGACATCGGCGCACAGGTACAGCAGCAGGTTGAGGACCGGTCGCAGCCAGCTGGTCAGGCCTGCAATGAACTCATTTTCAGGCTGGTCGATAGACCAGCCGCCATTCTTGGTCCGATCAGCCAGCACAGAGCGCAGGCTGTTGTCCAGCGAGCCCACACCCAGCTCAAGGTACTGTGACACCGGTACGATCTGGTCGCCCGTGTCGGTATCGGGGGTGAGCACCAATATTGCCTCGTCGCGCCCGCCGATGTCGTGCCGCGCCCAGACGCCACGCAGCGGCGCCGCGTCCATGCCGGGGGCGGCCGGTATCCACAGGCCCGGCGTCTCGATGTAGACGCACCACTCGGGCATCCGCATGAGAATCTCGGCCGGGATGTCGCCGCTCGCGGGGGTGTCGATCAGCGCTTGATAAAGGACCGGGTCAAAGCGGTAGATGCCCTGCGTCATGCGCCAAGCCGACCACGTCAGGCCGGCCGCAATCCATATGGGCGCAGTGATCGTGTCCAAGGAGGCAAGGTTCTGCACTGCCTGCATCCCGTACCGGCTGGCAAGGCGGACGATCGCATCGGGGATGTGCGGAATCAACGCAGGTATCGGTACAAAGATATGAGCTGGCCATTGATCGGCGTCCCCGCTACGCGCGATTGTCGTCATTTCATACAGCCAGCGGTATTCCTTGCTGGCCGCTTCGAGCTTGTCACGGGCACGGTGGCTGCGCTTTTCAGATTTTGTCATGGTTGTTTGAGGTTTTATGTATTGGTCAAGCTTTTTGCTCAAGCCAAGATGGGTGTCAACCTTGTGACCAAACGCTGGGTTAAGGCTTGATGCTGCCGGGCTGACTCCGGCGCAGGCCTGGATGACTTTGAGTGGCGCGTCAGGTGTCTGCGCCCGCTTCGTGCGGTTTGTTGTTCTTTTGCTCATGCTCAAGCTCCCACCCACGGCAAAAGGCAGGGAATGCGTTTGACTTTGCGGAACTTGCCAGGCCAGCTCGCAAGCAAGCCGTCCCGCCCCCACGCGGCGATGACAAAGCCGCCACCTTCGTCTTTACTGGGCAGCACCCGGTCGCATTGCTCAACTCCAATGTGCAAGCTGAACGGAGAGTCGGTGTTGTCCTCAAACATCAGCTCCAGGCCATTGGTCCTGCGTTGTTCAGGCCACGGGCCGGCAGAGACCACAACATATTTACCCGTTCGCATCTCGGTGAGCAGCGGCAGTTGGTTGTCCGGGATCAGGAGGCGGCCCGCTCCAGCATTCCAGGACAGATAGAGGAAGCCTTTGGCGGCACGCTCAGAGTCAAAGTAGTTGGTGCTCCTGATGTTCTGGTGATCATTTGCAAAGGTCAGCAAGGGCTTCATGATGTTTTCCTGTTTGGGTTGATTGACGTGGTCGAGGCCGTTTCGTGCACCGGTGGGTGAATCCCACGGCCTCGGGATACGTAAGTCACACATGCTGTCGACGCGGTTTACCTCGACCCACGAAACAGCTGAAGGCGCTGTTCGCATCAGACCCCCAGACGACAGAGCAACTTCCTTTTCGTAATACACAACCCCTGCGTTTTTACTTTGCCTCTCAAACTTGCATTGGCGGTCCCGAATCACTTTCAACACTACTGGCCACCCGGAAACGCGGTGTGCCTGGCTGCGCTGAAGCCTGGTCTTCGGCGCTATAGATGCATGTATCTGTCCTGAAAAGTGTTTGTTTTTAGTTTTCATTGCCCGCTTTTGAAAATTACTGAAAATTACTGAAAGTGTTTTTAAGTCGATGCAGTTGAATGTAATACAACTATTAAAATGGTCAAATGAAAATCAAAGCAATTGATTGCACGACGACGTAAAATAACAACATGAACGAAAAATCATCGAATCGCCGTGTTTCGCCAATCGCGGACCTTGATCGGGAGCAAATCAAGGAGTTGTGCGACCTTCACCCCTTGGATATGGGGCAGTTGTGCGAGAAGGTTGGGCTGAACAAATCGGTGTTGAGCAATTTCCTGTCTGGTCGCCGGCCCTTCCCCCAAAAATTCGCACCGACTTTCCTGCGGCAAATTGGGCTGAACGTGAAAGGCGAGGTTGATCCGCGCCATTGCTTTTATTTGACCGTTGGACCGGGCCTTGAGGATCTGGCGGCCAAGTGGATCAAGCGCTTGTTCCCGCTTGGCGGAACAATGTGCGTCGTGTACAAAAACTTGCATTCGGACGACCCGGAGGAAGGCGAATATCGGGCGGAGGCCGGAGTGGCGCTGGCAGGGGGTGAACTCGTTGCCGTAGTTCGCGACGATGTGAACTTCGGGGACTTTGCGTGGATTCCAGGTGTTTGGGAGAGCGGCAATTCCCTCAACGCCAATGACGTGCTCAACGTGGCGCGCTTACCCGCGAAAAAGGAGGTCCTGGCCGCGATGGCCAGTGTTCCGACATACGACAATATGATTTGGGGCGAAGTCCAGCGCGTTGCTGAGGCTGCGGGCCTCACGGGCGATGAGGTGCTTCGGATCGTTGAGGATGCGATCCGTGGATTTTCTGAGTCGCCACAGCGGCGCGATGCATTCGATGTCGAAGGACGCAAGGCCGAAGCAACTCAAATCGCTGCAATGCGTTCCCAGCCTGAATACTCAGCGTTCAAACGCAAGTCTGAAAGTCTTGTCGCCGACGAGTCTAAAAGCTAAAATCAAATGGTTTCTCCCAAAGAGTTGGGATGTGTGGACCGAGGTTCATCTGCGACTGCAGATGCAAGCATCAACCTGTCTTTTGATGCTGCGCGCCCGAGATCCGCGCGCGTAACCTAACCTGCAGGGTAAGGGGAAAGCCTTATCCTCAGGGGTGATTTATGCAACGCCCAGTTTTCTAACGCTAACGCTAAAGTCCAAACTGTCTTTTTCGAATAATCTGAAGCAGCAATGTGGCAGGCAGGCACTCCGCGAACTTGATCGGCTTGGCAAGCTCCTTGACTTCATCGGGCGAAAACGCAAGCGCCGTGACCAACAGTTCGACACTCAGATCACCCGGATCAATGGGCGTTTTCAGGTCAATGCCGATTGCATCGATGCGTCTGCTTTCGGCCAGCGATTGAATCTGCCGGGCAAGGGTGCGGTTGGCGCGTGTACCAGCAAATGTCCATAGACGTGCTGCACCCGCTTCATTGCGGGTCACAGACAGGGCGCCATCATTTCCAGTGTCGGGGAGGTCTTCAGTAATCTGCTCGAGTTCAAGCCGGGCGCGCTTTGAAATGACCGTGTGCTCGCCCGCGCCTTGACGCAGCGCTTGCAGAATGCCCTGGGCGATCTCACGGCTCAGCGTGCGTCCGCTGCCGGTCCAGCGCGCCGTGCCGCCTTCCTTGGCGGGCTCCAGCCACACCGTCTGCCGTTTCCAGTCAACCTCCGTGATGCGCCAGCTTTTACCGGCCAGCAGAATCAAGCGGAGCGGCTTGTCGCCAGCGAGCATCGTGGGGTCGATGAACCCTACCTCGGCGCCGCCGCAACGCCCCAGCAGCAACTGCGTCCCGGAAAACGACGCCAGCAAGTCCTTGTAATGCGCCCGCCCGAACTGCTTTTCAGTCGCTGGGCCAATTTGCAGCACGCCGTGCGTGTCCATCAGGAAGCTTGCGTCCACCATGCGGTCGATGACGTCCCTGATGCCATGTCGGGTGACTTCAGGAAACGCTCCGGACAACAGCGCGACCAATTCTCGCCGCGGCCACTGCGCGTGCTCCAGTGTCGCGACCATGGCCTGCTGGGCCACCAGCGCCCAGGGCTCTGGGGGCGGGTAAGCCGCTTCCACCCAGGCTTCCCCCCACAGCCGGCAAATGCCCATGGCCAGCATGAGCGCGTCGTCATTCGTGCACAGGAACAGGCAACTGCGCCGGGCGCCATCGCGCCTGCCAGTGCGGCCCATGCGCTGCAAAAAAGACGACACGGTGGCAGGCGCATCGATCTGGATCACGTGATCCAGATCCCCGACGTCGATGCCCAGCTCCAGCGTGGAGGTCGCCACAATCACGCAGTCCTTTTCCTCGGCAAAGGCCGTTTCCGCCAGCTTGCGCTCCGAGTGGCTCAGCGAAGCATGGCTTAAGAAGGTGCGCACCGCCTGCGCGCGCAGCATGCTGGTGAGCTGCTCGGCACTGCTACGCGAGTCGCAAAAAACCAGGCGCTTGCTGCCCCGGTGCAGCCGAGCAATGACGGTGGCGGCATTGGTCAGCGAGCCGACAAAGTCCACCGTGACATCGGCATCGGTGCTCACGCTGGCGCTGCCGACGACCTGCTTGAGGCCGGTCGGCGCAAACCAATTCAAAAGTTCCGCCGGGTTGCTCACGGTCGCCGACAGGCCAAGCCGCTGCATCTCCTGGGGCACATACTGCTGCAGGCGGTGCAGCACCGCCCGCAGGTGCCAGCCACGGTCATCGGCGGCAAACGCATGGAGCTCATCGGCAATCACCACGCGCAGGTTGCCAAACCAGGCTTGGCGGTCGATGCGCGTGGAGACCAGCATGCCTTCGAGCGACTCGGGCGTGGTTAAAAGAATGTCGGGCGCATCCTTTAGCGCATGCCCCTTTTTCGACTGCGACACGTCGCCGTGCCACACCGCCACGCGCCGGCCCACCAAGACGGCGTAATGCGAGAGCCGCTGCTCCAGGTTGTTGAGCAAGGCCTTGATCGGGCAGACGTAGATCACGCTGACGCCCGGCCAGGCCTGGGTCAGCATGCGCGAGAGCACCGGAATGATGGCCGCTTCGGTCTTGCCCCCGGCCGTGGGCGCCAGCAGCAGGCAATGCACGCCTGAGAGAATCGGCTCGATTGCCTGCAGTTGGGTGGGCCGCAGGCTGCTCCAGCCCAGCGAATTGACTACGTGGTACTGCAGCGCCGGGTGCAGCTGGTCGAACGCGCTCACAGCTCGATGTCGTCCACGCTGGCCGCGCCCGCGGCGGCGCGCTCGTTGACCGTCATTTCGCTCTCGGCCAGCGTCAGCTTGTAATGCAGGCGCGGGTCAAAGCTCGCATGCAAATCCACCCGGTCCAGCACATCGGCCACCAGTTTTTTCAGGAACAACCTGGGCGCCACGCCGACCTTGCCGCCCAGTCCACCCGCCACGGCGCGGGCCAGCACCTCGATATAGGCGTCATCGACCACGCCGCGCAACCGCGCGTCGTTTGCTTGGTGTTGCGCGTATATATCGCGCACCCGCTGGCCCACGGCCACGAGCGTGCCCTGGTCTAACGGGGCCAGGCGAATCTGCA
>JBBQZA010000263.1:0-5677 GCA_038208175.1 Burkholderiales bacterium | reverse complement strand
ACCGGCACCATGCAGGCGCCGCACATGCCGGTGGCGTCCACCATGATCGAATTCAGACTGGCCACCGTCTTGACGCCGTAGGGCCGGGTCAGGTCGCTGACGGCGCGCATCATCAGCGGCGGGCCGACCGTCACCACTTCGGCAATTTGCCGACCCTGGCCTTGCTGGTTGGCCTTGAGCATGTCTTCCAGCGGGCCGGTGACAAAGCCCTTGACGCCAAAACTGCCGTCGTTGCTGGTGTAGATGACGTCGAGTTGATCACCGAACTCGGCCTGGAGTTTGCCGACACGTTCGTCCTCTTTGGTCCAAAACAGCAGGTCAGCATTGCGAAAGCCCGAGATCAGCGTCACGTGGTTGCCCAGGCGCAGGTGCTCGCGCATGATCGGAAACACCGGCGGCAGACCGACGCCACCGGCAGTGAAGACGACTGTTTTGTTGCCTTCATAGCGATGCAGTTCGCTCGGCATGCCCAGTGGCCCGGCAATGCCGGTAAAAGCCTCACCCACGGCCATTTTGTTGATGGCGATGCTGCTGGTACCCATGGCCTGAATCACCAGGCTGATGGTGCCGGCCTTGGCGTCCCAGTCGGCCAGCGTCAGCGGAATCAGTTCGCCGTTCGGCCAGGCCAGCACGCGCACAAACTGCCCGGCCCGCGCCGCGCTGGCGACCAGCGGTGAATGCACGGTGAACTCGACGATGTTTTCGGCCAGTTCGAACTTCTCGAGGATGGTCTGTGCTGCGGACCCCAGGTCGGTGTAGTGGCCGGCGCTGGCAACCATCTTGCGGATTTCTTCTGGCGCGAGGTTCATGTCACCAACAATCTCGCGCGCTGCCGCCTGACCGTCACCAGCGGCACGGATCGCGGTAGAGCCGCCGCGTGCCGCATCGCCACCGGAATAAACACCGGGCAGTGAGGTCTGCTGCTGTGAGCCCTGGCCGACGTCGATGGTGCCCCACTTGGTCGTCTTCAGCGTGGGCTCGGAGTCCTTGATGATAGGGTTCGGCGTGTTGCCCAGCGCCATGATCACCAAGTCAACCGCCATCGGCTCGATCTCACCCGTGGCAACCGGGCTGCGCCGACCGGAGGAATCTGGTTCACCCAGATCCATGACATCGAGCATGGCATGCGTGACGAAGTGGGTCTTCTCGTCGCCGATGAACTCGCGCGGCGCCCGCAAGACCTTGATCTGGATGCCTTCCTCGATCGCATGGTGCAGTTCTTCGACCCGCACCGGCATTTCAGCGCGCGTGCGGCGATAGACGATGGTGACATTGCCACCGAGCCGGCGCACGGTGCGCGCCGAATCCATGGCGGTGTTGCCGGCGCCAATGATGATGACCTGTTTGCCACGGGTTTCGGGCAGCGGCGTCTCATAGTCTTCGCGCAGACCCTGCATCAAGTTGACGCGCGTCAGGAACTCGTTGGCCGACATGACGTTGATCAGGTGCTCGCCGGGCACGTTCATGAAACGCGGCAGGCCGGCGCCGGTGCCGACAAACACTTTCCAGAAGCCGGCCTTTTTCAGGTCGCCGATGGTGGCGGTCTTGCCGACCACAAAGTTGGCGACGAACTTGCCACCCAGCAGTTTGATCTTGCCAACCACATCGTCGATCAACTCGTTGGGCAGGCGAAACTCGGGGATGCCATAACGCAAGACACCGCCGAGCGCATGGAATGCCTCAAAAACGGTGACCGGGTAGCCTTCAGCGGCCAGTAGATAGGCGTTGATGAGGCCGGCCGGGCCCGAGCCCACCACCGCAATCGGCGGCTTGTCGGCCTTCGCCCAAGGATCCGGAAAACCGGCATAGCGCGCCGCGATGCCTTCGGCATTCACCAGTTTCTCGCGTTGCGGCAGATACCATTCAATCTGGCCGATTTCGATCGGCTGCTTGGTATGCGCGCAAACGCCCTGGCATTGCAGTTCCTGCGGACAGACGCGTCCGGTCACGTTGGGCAAGGGGTTGCAGTTCTCGACCAGCTCCATCGCTTCACGAAAACGGCCGGTGCCCAATAGTTCCAGCATTTCGGGGATATGAATCTTGACCGGGCAGCCGCCCTTGGGCTCGAACTTGCCGGCCACATGGACGCCGATTTCGCAGGGTTTGTCTTCGCACTGCTTGTCGCGCAAGGCCTCCAGCCAGATGAACATCTCGACTTCGCGCTGGCTGTAGCCGAGGTTCATGTAGCCCAGGTAACCCTGATTCACCAGGCCGAAATCGTTGGATCGTTCCTGCGGGTCCCGGATATAGGGCGGAATATAGTTCTCGGCCGGCCAGTTGTCCGACAAACCCTTGAACATCGGATAGCGTTCTGACAGGTGCAGGTCGATGGCGCGTATGAACTTGCGCTTGAGCTTGAGCGGCACGTTCCAGACAAAGCGCATCAGCACCTTGGCCGTGTCGTCGTCGCGCAGCATCAAGTCCCAGAAGGTCCGCACAAACGTCGGACTGAGTTCGTCCTGCTGGAATTCCCAGACGACGGCATTGGCGCCATCGGCAATAAACATGTCGCGAAACGCTTTGGGGTCGCTCAGCAAACGGCGGCGCAGCAACTCCATCTGCTTGTGAAAGTCCTCCACCGCTTCGGTCTGCTCCAGCGCTTCGAGCTGCGACTGTGTACTCTGGAGCGTACTGCTGGCGCTCAGGTAACGCTGCAGGTCGTCCGGGTTGGAGGGTGTAGCGCCGCTGCTCATTGAATGATCTCCGCGTCGCAATTCGCTGACACCCGTTTGATGCGGGCCTTCAGTTCTGCTGTTACAGTCACTTTCTCAAGGGCGCCCGGAATCAGTTGCGCAACTTCCCGGCTTTCGCCATTGATCACGATGCGGGTTTTCTCGAACAGTTCCGGCAGATCCTGATAGCAGGTCTTGCAATCGGTGCACTTCACCTGGTCGGCAACGTCGTAGGTCACCAGCGCTTCGCCAACTGCCGTCGCAGCACTTGTAGCAGCGCCAGCAGCTACACCGGGGGCGCCGGAGACCGGCATGATCGGGATCACGGTGCCGTTGCCAACTCTAGCCTTGCTGGCAGAAGCCAGTTCCGACATGGCGCGAGCGAAACTGTCGAGCGAGCTGTCGCGCTGCTTGACCGAGTCCTGGTACTGCGCCTGCAGCGTTGCCATGCCAACGCGATGCTCCGCATTCATCTTCTCTACATGCTGACCGTCCAGGTATTGCAGCAGATTCCAATACTTGCGACGCTCTTCGACCAGCGCGACGATGGTTGCGGAAAGGCCCACCTTGATCAAGCGCTTTTTGGCGTCCGTCGAGTAAACGAAGGCCGTCTTGCCAGCGCGTGCAGCCTCAACCAGATCGATGAACTCCTCGATCACCAGCAGGTTGGACGCGTCGATCGCCAGCTTGTGGAACTGCTTTTTGAAGCGAATTTCGCCCAGCGCGAAATGCGCCGGTGTCAGCGCCATGTCCAGCAACTGGAGTTTGCCGTCTGCGTCCAGGTATTCGAGCGACGTCTTTGTCCAGTCGCTGAGCGGATCGGGGTTGCCTTCGAGCGAGAACCAGTCGTGCAGGTTTTTGCCGCGACGCGGATCGTGCACGAACACCGGATTCATGCGGCTTTCGACCGCCAGCCGGGACTGGTGGGCGGACGCAGCATCGCCAATGCCATGCTCACCCTGACAGGGCGTGTAGACGTCCAGCACCGCCGACGAGTCTGTGTAGGTGAGGAACTCCATCGTATTCTTGAGGAAGTGGTTTTGCAGCGCCGTGCTGGTCGAACAGACGAAAACGTTGGAATGGAAGGAAGCGATCAGGCCGAGTTCCTTGCGCGCCTCGTGTTTGCCGCTGTGGGCGCTGCCATAACGTGCCAGGTCGGAGTCCTGACCAATGAAACTCGAGGTCGAGGCCTGCCCGCCGGTGTTCGAATAGGCGCCGGTGTTGAGCACCAGCACCTTGAGGGGCGTGTTGCTGGCCAGGATGCGCGAGAGCGCACCAAAGCCGATGTCGTAGGTAGCGCCGTCGCCGCCGATGGTCAGCACGGTTGGCATCAGGCCGAGTTCGCTCTTGCTGAAATGTTCCCACGACAGCAGACGCAGTTCCTGATCGTGCGTTTTCGCATCATAGGCATCCATGAGTTCCAGGCGTGCCAGACGCAGCGCGCGAACATCGGAGACGGTGTGTGCCGAAATGCCCTCGAAGATGCCCTTGGCCAGCGGCTGAGCGTCCTGGAACAGACTGTTGACCCAGGGGTCGTTGTAGGCGTTGAACGGGAAGGTCGAGGCATAGACGCTGCTGCAGCCGGTGGAATTGGCAATCACAGCACCGCTGGGGCCGTTGCCGGTCGGGCCGCCCTCGTAGAGATAAAGACGTTTTTCCAGCGTCGTGAGGAGGGCATTGATGCGCGCACGGCGCTCTTTGTCCTTTGCCGACAGCGCTGCCTGTTTGGCACTCAAGCCATCGATCAGACCCTCCAGATCAGCAATGTGGTCACGCCTGCGTTTCTCGGTGATGGCGTGGTTGGTGGCCATGACCAGGCGGATGGCGGTCACTTCACCACAGCCGCGGCAACCGCCGTGACCACCGGTGGTCGAGTAGTAATTGGAGCGGTCCAGCAGCAGCCGCTTGATCTCGCCACCGGCCTCGATTGCACCGTCAAAAAAGCGCTCCGGCGTGTTCGGCAACTTGCTCATGAAGTCGAAACTCTGTTGCAAGGTAGTCATCAGCTTCGCATCCTGCTCGTGCGTGACCAGTGCACCCGGGCCACAAACGTCGACGCATTCCAGACAACCAGTGCACTTCCACGGATCGATGTTGACGCCGTAAAGCCCACCGCTGCCCGGACTGGCTTTTTCCATGGCATCAAAGAAAGGCCGTGTCCGCGCCACCGGATAGCTGGCAAGAAGCTCGACCAGCCTGTTGAAATTGCCGAGCAGGGTAGCCTGGCGCGTCGGCATTTTCGCTACAGCTTCGGCCACCAGTTCGTGAAAAGCGCGTGCGTCCCGGCTTTGCCGATAACTCTCGCGCACCGCTTCAGACACGGCATAGACCTGGCCGCGCATGGCTTCGCGCTGCGCTTGGGTGATATCGAGCTGGCGGATGCCGGTGAGCAAAAGCTCGTGGATCTCATGCACCGTGTTCGGGATCGCGGCATCCGGGCAGACCAGCGCACATTCCATGCAGCCGGTACACACAGCCGGGTTGAATATTGGAACCGCACGGCGAAACAGGCCCTTGTCCTTGGAGCCGGCAGTGCCGGCTGGCATGAACAATCCGGTACCGGGCAGTACTGGTGCCTCGGCCATGCTGCCGTCGCGAAACGGCTTGAAGATCATGTCTTCAAAGTACTCTCGATCAAACATGCCGCCGCAACCGGACGAACCGGAAGACTGGCACATGGAGGCCGACAGCGAAACATTGTGCAGCACGATGTCAGCCGGTTTGGCATCGATTTGGGCAAAGGCTGCGGCGCTGTAATCGACCTTGCGGGTGGCTTCGGCTCCCTCGCGGATGACGGCCATATTGCCTTCGACTACGGCGCCGCCCTTGGAGTCAAACTTCTTGGCGATCTGCTTGCCGATCTTTTCCAGAATCACTTCTGCAGAAGCGCCGGCCGAAACCTGCGGTACATGCGCCGCCACGGCGCCAATAAAGGCGATGCCCATCATGCGGGTCGCCAATTCGGGCGTCGGCGCGTTCTTCCTGGCAACGGCAAACGCATCGAT
>JBBQZA010000262.1:0-5682 GCA_038208175.1 Burkholderiales bacterium | reverse complement strand
ATGCTCGTCTTCGCTGGCTCCGGCGGGCAGCTTAATGATCGGTGCCGAGTGTTTGAAAGCACTCCCGCCGCGATCAAGGACAAAATGATTGTGGGTGGCGACTTCGCTAAAGGTTATTGTCAACGGCGTTGCGACACGCCTAAGTGTTATTTGATGCCATTCCCACCACGGGCGACCTTCTTCAAAATATGTGCTTTTCCCAAAAGTCGCCCGATTTCCTAAGAGGGTACGGCAAGGCCACATCCAAGCCGCTAAGCGAGGCATAAGTTCAAGCGCTTCAACCTGCTCATTTCTATATGGAAGAAGCGTATGGATATTTGGAGTAACGCTCCAGTCTCGTACCACTTCTCCGACGATTAGAGGGCGCCTAAACTCACGTTCAACGTGGTGGCGCGCGAAAGAAGACTCAGGAGCCTGCATTACGTCATCACCTGCCGCAATGCCAAAAAATCCCATTTCTTTCGTCAAATCACCGATTGTTGAAGCTGTATCCGCTTCAATCAATTCTTTAACATTAGACGCACCGCCGCCGCCAATGCTCCAGGGGTGCTTGGCAAACGTTATCCTTAGCGTATCCGCCGCACTGACGAATTCGCTTTCCGACCCTGCTTGGTCAATCTGTCTAAGAATCGCCGACCACACCAGCCCGATCGCAGGGTCGTTCGGTGTGCTGGGCTCACCCTTTATGCCCATCACGGTGCGAATCGGGTCGTCCACCGACACCGGTGGCCGGTGCCGTCCGAACAAAATCACCGTGGGTGTGCCGTGACCCGGGATGTAGGCGCCCGAGGTGTCAATCACATGCGTCAAGTCAAGCCGGGGCAGCACCTGCTCAATCAGCTTGCTGCCGAACTCGAGTTTCAGAAATGAGTTGGCAGTGATCTCGCCCACAAAGCCAGCCGCCTGGCCGACGCGCCCGGTGATGGCCAGCTCAAAAAAGCGCTCGGTGAACGGTGCGCCCAGCGAATATTTCATGTGGCAACTGGCATAAGCATCGCGGTACGCAGCATTGAGCGCTGCATCCTTGACCACGATATACGGCGGGTTGCCCACCACGGCGTGGTACTGCCGTCCCAAAATCTGCTGAACCTGGGCCAAGTCTTCGCTGGCGTAGGCGTGGGCCAGACCGGAGTCGGCGTGGCTTTGGCCGACATCAAACAATTCATCAGACCGGATGCCGGATTGCCCCGACAAGCCAAAGCGCTGGCCGTGCAACAGGCTGTCGCCAATGGCGACATGGATTTTGAAGTCGGGTGCTTCGCTAAGCCGCTGCACATCACTGGCCTGCAACGCCGCCAGCAGCAACCGAAAACGCGAAATGGCCACGGCAAACGGGTTCAAGTCCACACCGGCCACAGCATCCAGCGCCTTTTGCGTCACATCGCGCCGGTTGCGGGCGGGCTCATGGCGTGACCACTCTTCGACCAAGCGCTGGAAACCACCCAGCAAAAAGTGACCCGACCCGCAGGTGGGGTCGATCATGCGAACCACTTGGTAGCCAAACTCGCGGATAGCGGGGGTGAGCGTGCGGTCGAGGATGAATTCCTCCACAAACTCGGGCGTTTGCAGCAGGGCGTAGCGCTTGCGGGTGGCCTCACTCAGGTCTTGGTAGAGGTCGCCCAGAAAGCGGGTGTTCCAGGTTGGGTCGGTAAAGTCGTGCAACAGCGCGCCGGTGTTGGGGTCTTGCTGTTGCCAGAACTGGCGCAGGCCCATGGCGGCATCGCCACTGATACCCAGGCGAAACACCGGGTTGTGGGCAGCGTCAAAAAAAGTGTGCAGGCCGGGCAGGGTGCCAGCCTCGGTAAAGCAGGCCAGCAAGTAGTCGCGGTCGCTCTGCAGCGGGTTGGCCCGAAAGTAGGCCTCATGCTTATCGCGGGCCAGAGCGAGGCGGCCGCTTTCAGGCGTGCCGCCAATCCAGGGGCGGTCTACCAGGGTGTTGTCTTCAATGAAGCGCAAGAAAACGCAGCTCAACAGCCAGTGCACGCCCGCCTGGGTGATGACCTGGTCGCTCCAGCTCTCAAAGGTTTCGGCCGTGCGCTTGGCATCACGGGCGGTTTGCCACTCGGCCTGCAGGCTGGCCTTGAGATCGGGCAGCGTGTTGATGCGCTCAAGCAGGTCGGCCTCAAGCGCGGTGAGGCGGCGCTTGAGGTCGGTCAGCAACTGGGGGGCGTTGATCATGTGGGTTGCTGCGGATAATTTTGCGCGGTGTGGACCACTCGCATCAGCTCAACGCGGGTTTTGGCGACTCGGTAAACCACGATAAAGGGAGTTTTGCTGATGACCAGTTCGCGCGTGCCGACAACGCGGCCAGGCCGCCCCATTTCGGGTTGTTCCGCGAGTTGTGCGACTTGCCTGGTTATTTCGTCGCCTTGGCTGATGGCGGCCAAAGGGTTTCTTTGGGCGATGTAGTCGAGTTGTGCGTCTCTGGTTCTCACAGCGCGCGGCAACCACGCGACCCACATTAGCTCGCACTCCCTGCGCGTTTCGCCAGTTCGGCTCTTTTTGCATTCCAGCTTGCGCTGGCATCTTCATTCGACACCCATTCGGTTGCAGGGTCATCTGCCTCGGCAATGGCTTGTGCGATTTCCGCGCGGAACCACTTGTCATAGGCAGCCGCTTCGTGAGCCGCAGCCATCCGCTCGGAGGCATCCGCTCTTTGGCGCCCGGTTTTGGTGGCATCGGCATCAAATTGACTGGCGTCCACCTGGTATTGGGCGATGCCCAAGCCTTTGAGGTAGGCCACCAGCGTTTCAAATTTGCGGAAGATGCGCATGGCGCCCCTTTTGGCCGCCAGTGCCCGCTCGGTCATGCCGTATTGAATGATCACACCCCAGCCGCCCGGCTGGCCAACAATGCTGGCACCGCGCACCGCGCCAGCTTCCACCAAGCGCTCAAGGGTCGAGTGGTCTATCGTATCCGTTGTCATTGCCATGATTTCACCTTTTGGGTTGCCAAGTTATAAGCATAGTTTACCCAGTTTATAAATAAATGGTAGGCTGAAAAATCTTAAATTGGGTGTGTCATGGCTAGATTATTTTGAGTCACTATGGCTAGATTATTGTGCTAACTCAAGCCAAAGCAGCCGCGCGGTGTTTGTTTTCGACCCAGGCTTGCGGCAGGGCAAAACCCTGTGAACTGTTAATCAGTGGCACGGGCACCGTGTCGATAAAGGGCATGCCTTGTTTGTGTGACGGCAGCAGCAACCACAGCGACGGGGTATAGCCAGGGCGGCCGGCTGCGCTCTCTATCTCGGTGACCAGCGACATCAGGTTGTAGCGCGCGAGCAGGCCCGCGTTGACCAGCAGCAGGGGCACGGTGCTGTTCAACAGCAGGGGTTTGAGGGTGGCAAGGGTGCGCTGCACCAAGCGCTGCAAGTTGTTCCAGTCGCGGCTGCCGGGCTCTGCCGCATCAGCACGCAAGACCAGGTTCCAATCGACTTGTGCCGCGCTTGCCTCAGACCGCAAGACTTTAAGCAGCAGGGCATCAAAGCTGACTCTTTGCAGTGCCGGGGTGGTTGGCGACTCTGGGCCAAAACGGCGCTGCAATTCGGCCTCCGCATGACGTGCTGTGCGCGGCTCCACCGTTAGCACCAGCAGCCCGCCGGATTTGATGGAGCGTTGCAGACGCTCTTCGGCAGAATGGGCCTCCGAGATCATGGCATCCAGATCGGCTGTGGCTTGTGCGCCCTTCGCATCGATAGCCTGGTGGGTGGTTTGCCGTGAGTACAGCGATGTGGTGCCGGCCGTGGGGTTGTTGCTAAGTGAGACGCACAAATAAGCACCAGCGCCTTGCGCTGCAGCGGGACTCCAGTGCAAGGGCGCGTCCAACGCTTCGAGCAAGCGGTCCAGTTCCGGGCGATTGGGCAACGGCGTGGCCTCGGGGTAGCGACCACGCACCCGGTCTTGCAACTCGCGAATGCGCAGGCTGGGCGCCCCTACCAAGGCGCCCAGCGACTGGCGCAGTGCCTGCAAGGCGGGCATGCCCTGGGCATAGATTTCCTGGCGGCTGGACAGGGCTGCCTTGCCAGATGCCGATGTGGCCAGACGCAGCAGCCTGGCACTTGCCAGTGGCGCAGTGCTGGCATCCTGCCCAGCACTCATCGCCACGCCGACCGGTTTGACGGCTTCAAGAATCTCCAGCACGCGGGAAGGCGGGAGCAGGGGTTCTGCCAGGACGCATTGGTCTGCCATAGCGCCCAATTGGCGGGCGTAATCGGCCCAGGACGAGCTGGTGGCAATCAAGGCGAAAGGCGGGTGGTCAAAGCATTCAAAGCGCGGCTGGTCAAGGTGCGATTCCGCCTCCAAGGCCGCCCGCAAAACAGCAAAGGAGAGTTGCAAGCGCTCGCCGTCGTCCTGCACAGCGCAACCACGCAGCGCAAGCAGCGCCAATGCTGCCTCATGCGTCGTCATCACCTGGCCCTGGCTGTGCACGAGCTTTTCCAACTGCAGCCGGAGTTCGGTGTAGGCAGGGTTTTTAAGCCAACGCTCGCGGGCTTTGATCAGGGCAGCGGTCAGGGTGCTGCGGTCTACGCCGGTGGCTTGGGCAGAGTCGCCCAGCGTTGCCCATTGTGTGGTCTGCCGCGATGCATCGGCAGGCTTTGCGGTGTCGTCTGTTCCAAGGTCGAGCCCAAGGAAGTGGGCCAGTGCAGCTTCTTCCGGCCGGTCGTCTCCGGCCGGTCTGCGGGGCAGAAGCTGGGCAGCCAATTCGTTGATACTGATCGCGCCTGCGTTGGCGGCATCATCCTCTGAATCATGCAGTGTGGAGCGGCCCAGGTGCAGGTCAGGCCGCAGGTGAGCAAGCTCTTTGGCTTTGAGGCGTATTTCTTTGCGAATTTTGTCGCCAACGCCACGCAGATAACGGAAGCGAATTCGATCGACTGCGAGCAGTTCGCGCGCGTTGTGGACGCCCATGCGCTCCAACACGTCCTGCGCCTCCAGCGTGTAGCCCAACTCGGCCATGGTGGTGGTGGGTGTCGCGACGAGGGCGATCGCCTCAAAGCCTTGAGCTTGGGGTGGGTGCAGGGTTTGACGCGCAACAAAGATGGCGCGCCAGGCACGCAACATTTCTTCGGCATTGTCAAAACGCTCTTTATAGTCGCGCCGCAGGGCTTTGGAGAAGAAGGCGGTGAAGCCTTGGCGCGTGACCGGGTCAAACACATCGCTGGCGATGGTGGCTTCTACTTCCAGCATGGCTGGCGAAGTTTGACCATCGCCCCAAATGGGCGGCTTGCCAATGGCCATTTCGTACAGGGTGACTGCCAGCGCAAAGCGCTCGGCGTACGAGTCCCAGCGTGGCGGCTTGCGCAAGCTTAAGAAGGGGTCAAGGTAGGGCTGCGTGCCGGCAGTGATGTTGTCAGCCGATGTGCGACACAGCGAGAAGTCGAACAGCACCAACTGCAATTTGCGCGAGCCGCCCTCGCGAATGCCAATGTTCTCTGGCTTGATGTCGCGGTGGGCTACGCCTTCGTTCTCAAGGAAGTTGACGACCTCGATTAATTCTTCGCCAAAACGCTGCAGCAAATCGAGCTGCAAGCGGCCATCTTCCTTGATTTTTTGCGCGAGGGTTTTGGGTCCGGCACTGCGCATCAGCAACGCCGTGCGACCGGCCACTGAAAGCGTCTTGCGATGTTCAACGATGTTTTGGTGGCGCAGATTGCTGAGCACTTCGCCCTCGGCGATCAGA
>JBBQZA010000261.1:0-5694 GCA_038208175.1 Burkholderiales bacterium | reverse complement strand
GGTGCCGGGCGGCAACTCTTCACGCAGCGAGCCGACGGCGCTGACCGAGATCAGGTCGGTGACCCCGGCGCGCTTCATGGCATCGATGTTGGCGCGAAAATTGATCTCGGAAGGCGGGATGCGGTGACCGCGCCCGTGGCGCGGCAAAAATACCATCGCTTGCGCGCCCAAATCACCAAACAGCAATTCGTCGGAAGCATCGCCAAACGGGGACTGGACACGCTGCCAGCGCTTGTTGACAAGTCCGTCAATATCGTAGACACCGCTGCCTCCGATCACGCCCAGTACCGGCGTTTGCTTGCTATCAGCCACGATCAGGCTTTGTCGCGTAGTTCGCGGCGCAAAATCTTGCCGACCGGCGTTTTAGGCAATTCCGTCATGAATTCAATGACCTTGGGTTGCTTGTAGCCGGTGAGGTTTTCCTTGCAGTAGGCGCGAATCTGGGCTTCAGTCAGATCCGGGCTTTTCTTGACGACCACCAGTTTCACGGCCTCGCCGGTCTTGTCGTCCTTGACACCGACACAGGCGCACTCCAACACACCCTCCATCTGAGACACTACGTCTTCCATCTCGGTAGGAAATACATTGAAACCACTGACCAGAATCATGTCCTTCTTGCGGTCCACGATCTTGAAATAGCCGCGCTCATCGACGACACCGATATCGCCCGACTTGAAGAAGCCGTCGGCCGTCATGACCTTGGCCGTTTCATCTGGACGCTGCCAGTAGCCAGCCATCACCTGTGGGCCCTTGATGGCAATTTCGCCCGACTGACCGGCTGGCACTTCTTTACCGTCGTCGTCGAGCAACTTCATCCAGGTGCTGGGCAAGGGCACGCCTATGGTGCCTGTGTACTCCTTGGCTGTCACCGGATTGCAACTGGCCGATGGCGAGGTCTCCGACAGGCCGTAGCCCTCGCAGATAGGACAGCCGGTCTTGTCGAACCAGAGCTTGGCGACCGAACTTTGAACCGCAGTGCCGCCACCGACCGAGACCTTCAGATGGCTCCAGTCCACGGTCTTGAAATCCGGGTGATTGGCCAGTCCGTTGAACAAGGTATTGACAGCCGGGAAGCTGTGGATGACATGCTTGGACAATTCCTTGAGAACCGCCGGCAGGTCACGAGGATTGGGGATCAGGATCAATTTGCCACCGGTTCGCATCGACAGCATCATGCCCACGGTAAAGGCAAAAATATGGTACAGCGGCAGAGCGCAGACGCCGGTCGGCTGCTCATTGGCCGGCACCATTTTCATGACCGGTTGGTTCCACGCTTCGGACTGCAAAACGTTGGCAATCACGTTGCGATGCAGCAGCACCGCGCCCTTGGAAACGCCGGTGGTACCGCCGGTGTATTGCAACACCGCCACATCGTCCGGCTTGACATTGACCGGTTTGAGCGTGCCGCGCAAGCCCTGCGCCACCGCGTCGTTGAAGCGCACCGCGCCGGGCAGCTGAAAGGGGGGCACCATCTTCTTGACGTTGCGCACCACATAATTGACCAGCGTCCCCTTCAGCAGCCCCAACTGGTCACCCATTGCACACAGTACGATATGCTTGACGGGCGTTGCCGCAATGCACTTTTCCAGCGTGCTTGCAAAATTCTCGATGATGACAATCGCCTTCGACCCGGAATCCTTGAGCTGATACTCCAGCTCGCGCGGCGTGTACAAGGGATTGACATTCACCACCACATAGCCAGCGCGCAAGATGGCCGCCACCGCGACCGGATACTGAGGCACATTGGGCATCATGATCGCCACGCGATCACCCTTGGCCAGACCGAGGCTTTGCAAGTAGACGGCAAAGGCCTGACTGAGCTTGTCGGTCTGCCGATAGCTGATGTCCTTGCCCATGAAGCTGTAAGCCGTGCGATCGGCGTACTTCTCGAAGCTCTCGACCATCAGGGCGGCAAGCGACGAATAGAGCGACGTATCCAGATCAGCCGGTACGCCTGGCGGATAACTTTTGAGCCAAATACGATCTACCACGGTTGTCTCCTAATCAGTAAACCATCAACCTGTCATGCAAGCGGACATTTTGCCTGATAAAAAAAGGCAGGACTGCACGCCGTGCAGTCCTGCCCCCTGAGGGTAAAAACTCATGCTTTCAGCGCTGTCAGCACTTCATCCAGCATCTTCTTGGCATCGCCAAACAGCATCCGGTTGTTCTCTTTGTAGAACAGCGGATTGTCAACCCCGGCATAGCCCGAGGCCATGCTGCGCTTCATGACGATGGAGGTCTTGGCCTTCCAGACTTCGAGCACCGGCATACCGGCAATCGGGCTGCTCGGATCGTCCTGCGCGCCCGGGTTGACGATGTCGTTGGCGCCGATCACCATCACCACATCGGTCTTGGGGAAGTCGTCATTCAATTCATCCATTTCAAGCACGATGTCATAAGGCACTTTGGCCTCAGCCAGCAGCACGTTCATGTGGCCTGGCATGCGCCCCGCCACCGGGTGAATGCCGAAACGGATGTTGACCTTTCTTTCGCGCAGCAGCTTGGTGATCTCAAAGACCGTGTGCTGCGCCTGGGCCACCGCCATGCCGTAGCCCGGAACGATGATGACGCTCTTGGCTTCACGCAACAATTCTGCCGTCTCAGCGCTGCTGATGGGCACCACCTCGCCCGCCGGTTGCGCTGCATCGCCCTTGGGTGCTGGCGTGCCGCCACCGGTACCAAAACCGCCCGCAATGACGCTGATGAAGCTGCGGTTCATGGCCCGGCACATGATGTAGGAAAGAATCGCACCGCTGGAGCCGACCAAAGCGCCGATCACGATCAGCAAGTCGTTGGACAACATGAAACCGGTTGCGGCCGCGGCCCAACCGGAGTAACTGTTGAGCATAGAGACCACCACCGGCATGTCGGCGCCGCCAATGGCCATCACCATGTGGATGCCGAACAGCAGTGCGATGGCCGTCATGACAAACAAGGGAATCATGCCGTCGCTGATGCTATGGGTATTGATGAAGACGCCGCCAAACCAGATCACCACCAGTAGACCCGTCAGGTTCATCCAGTGCCGACCGGGCAAGGTCAGCGGCGAGCCGCCGATCTTGCCGTTCAGTTTGCCGAAGGCGATCAGCGACCCGGAGAAGGTCACCGCGCCAATCAAAATGCCGATGTAGATTTCGATTTCATGAATTGATTTTTCGGCGCCGGTCATCGGAGTCGACGTATCGATATAGCTCGCAAAGCCGACCAGACAAGCGGCCAGGCCGACCAGGCTGTGCATCAGCGCGACCAACTCAGGCATCTGCGTCATCTTCACGGTACGGGCCGCATACAGGCCAACGGCGGCGCCCACCACCATGGCGCCGATGATCCAGGGAATGCCGGCCATGCTGACGCGCGGACCGAACACCGTGGCCAGCACTGCGATGGTCATGCCGATCATGCCGTACAGATTGCCACGGCGTGAGGTTTCCGGGTTGGAAAGTCCACCCAGGCTCAGAATAAAAAGAATGGTTGCTCCGATATAGGAGGCAGTCGCCAAGTTTCCAGACATTGCGTTTCTCCTTGATTATTTACGGAACATCGCCAGCATGCGCTGGGTGACGGCAAAGCCGCCGAACATATTGACGGCGGTGAGCACGATGCCCGCCACCGCCATCCAGCGTATCCAGTCATTCGGAGCACCGGTCGGCGGCGCGATCTGCACCAGCGCGCCAATGGCGATGATGCTGCTGATCGCGTTGGTCACGCTCATCAGAGGCGTGTGCAGCGCTGGCGTCACGTTCCAGACCACCATGTAGCCGACAAAGCAGGCCAGCACGAAGACCGTGAAGTGGGCCAGGAAGGCCCCGGGCGCGTTGGCGCCGACAAACCAGAACAGGACCGCTGCCACCGCGAACATGATGGCCAGCTTGTTGCCGGCCATGGGTTCGCTGGCGGCGCCGTGGCCGTGACCTTTCTTGGCCTGCGGCATGGCTGCCGGCTTGGCGGCGGGGGCGGCGACAGGCAGTTTGGGTGCCGGTGGCGGCCAGGTAATACTGCCTTCCTTGGTGACGGTCAGACCGCGGATGGCGTCGTCTTCCATGTTGACGTTGATGACACCGTCCTTGGTCTTGCACAGTTCCTCGGTCAGGCGGAACAGATTGGTGGCGTACAGCGTGGACGACTGCTTGGCCAGGCGCGAGGGCAGGTCGGTGTAGCCGACGATGGTCACGCCGTGCTTGACGACTGCCTGGCCGGGCTCGGTCAGTTCGCAGTTGCCGCCTTGCTCGGCTGCCATGTCAACGATGACGCTACCGGGCTTCATGCTCCTCACCATCTCGGCAGTGATCAGCTTGGGCGCCGGCTTGCCAGGAATCAGCGCGGTGGTGATGATGATGTCCACTTCCTTGGCCTGCTTGGCGTACATCGCACGCTGGGCCTGCTGGAAGCCTTCGCTCATGACCTTGGCGTAGCCGCCGCCGCCGGAACCTTCTTCCTCATAATCAACCGCGACAAATTCGCCGCCCATCGAGACCACCTGGTCGGCCACTTCGGCACGGGTGTCGTTGGCGCGCACGATGGCGCCCAGGCTGACGGCAGTGCCGATCGCCGCCAGACCGGCCACGCCAGCACCGGCAATGAAGACCTTGGCTGGTGGCACCTTGCCCGCAGCGGTGATCTGTCCGGCGAAAAAGCGACCGAAGGCGTTGGCCGCCTCGATGACGGCGCGGTAGCCGGTGACGCCGGCCATGGAAGTCAGGGCATCCATCTTCTGGGCCCGGCTCAGCATGCGCGGCAGACAGTCGATCGCCAGCACGGTGACCTGCTTGGCGGCGAGCTGCTTCATCAATTCCGGGTTTTGTGCCGGCCAGATGAAGCTGATCAGCGTCTGGCCCGCGTGCATCAGAGCCACTTCGTCGGTCGTCGGGGCGCGCACCTTGAAAACCATATCGGAGCTGGACCACAGGTCGGCTGCCGTCGGCGCGACCGTTGCACCGCAAGCACGGTAGTCGTCGTCGCTCACATTGGCGTCAACCCCGGCGCCGGATTCAACCGCCACCTTGAAGCCCAGTTTGATCAGTTTTTCAACCGCCTCGGGCACCGTGGCAACGCGTTTTTCACCTGGAAAAATTTCGCGCGGCACGCCGATGGTCTGTGGTGGTCTCTTTGTCTCGGGGGCAGATGCGACCGGGGTGGTTCCCGATGTCGTCCCTGCAGGTACGCCAGTTTGCATGAAGCAACTCCTCAACTTGATTTGGCAAAGTAATGCCGCGCCCCTCCGAGGCCAGGCACGGGGAACACTGCGACGCGAAGCTTAACTGAAATTACCCCTGTTCCTGCACCGGTCCAGCATGACATGGGTCAATGAAATAGCAATCTCTAGGACCGCCAAAGGTTCACAGCCCGTTCCAGGGCATCAGCTCGATACCACTGCGAATCTGCGTGTCGCTGCCACCATACACCAATCGCACCGGACCCGCAGGTGTGGTCGACAGAACATTCCACTTTTGCAAGCTGCGCAACGCATCAGCGCCGGGGGTTGCCCCAGCCTTGATTTCAATGGCCTGCAACTGCCCGCCCTGTTCAATCAGCAAGTCCACCTCGTGCCCTGAACGGTCACGCCAGAAGCTCAGATTGGAGGCTCGGCCGGTGTTCAGGCGTTGCTTGAGGTAATCCGACACCACCCAGGTTTCAAACAGGGCACCGCGCAGCGGGTGGGTGGCGAGTTGTGCGGCGCTCTCGATCCCCAGC
>JBBQZA010000260.1:0-5704 GCA_038208175.1 Burkholderiales bacterium | reverse complement strand
GCAGGTCATTGCAGAAGGTGTCGAGACCGCTGCACACGGCAAGATGCTGCTGTCCATCGGGTGTGAGCAGGCCCAGGGTTACGGTATTGCGCGACCGATGCCGGCCACAGACATCCCCGACTGGACGGCAAGCTGGCACGCTAACCCGGTCTGGACGATCTGAGATGACCCCGTTGTCCCGCCACTTGCTGGCGTTGGGCAGACACCCCTGCGTCAACGCCGGGTCAATCCTGGAATGCAAACCGCCCGTCGTGGAACAGCTTCAGGCAGGCATCGACAACCGCCAGGTCGTAAGCGCTGTCACGGCCTTTGGCGATTTCCTTCAACGCACGCTTCAATGCCCAGGGCCGCACGGTAGGGCCGGTGCGATGACATTGCCTCCACCACGTCGGCCACCGGCCAGGGAAAGTCCACGCCCTTGAGCACGTCGTAGCCGGTCTCGGCGTGGGTCTTGATCAGCTCGAATTCGAGGGGCGACAGCTTGGCAGGCTTGGACAACAACTCCGCCGCGACGCTGATTTTGCCGACGTCATGCACGAAGCCGGTGAGGCGCAGGCCCTTGACCGTGTTTTCGGGCAGGCCCATTTCAGTACCAATGGCAGCGGCCAGTTCACCGACACGACGCTCGTGGCCGGCCGTGTAGAGGTCGCGCTGCTCCACCACAATGTGCGAGAAGAACTCAAGCCCGACAGGCTCCTAGATTGCCGACACGTCGCTTGCTGAAACGGTACCGTTGTGCCGTGACCTGCCGCATCGCGGAACTGTTTGTGTGAGCCGCGTTGGCGAACTTCTGTGAAACCGAGTTTGGTGAGAATGGCAACGACTTCATTCGGCTTGAGAACGGGAACATGGCCCATGGTTTAAGCGATGGCGACGTTTTGAACCCCGACAAACTCAGACTCCAGCACAGGTTCGCCGTCCTCCAGAAGCATTGCAATCACATCTTGCAAGTTGTGGTTCACTTCATCCAGCGTTGCTCCCTGAGAGTGGGCGCCTGGGAATCCGGGAACAAAACCAACGAAAAGGCCAGTTTGCTGGCATCGCTCGATTACCGCTGAATAGACTCTCATGGCTGGCGCCAAAACCGTAAGGAAAGCGCGATTGTCAATCTATGCTCTGCAATAAGCAACCGCTGATTCAACGCTTGCATTGTGGGCTGCCACGAAGTGCTTCGACAGCAGCGTCGGTTGCAGAGCAATTGGTGCTGGACCCGAAGAAAGGTTTGAGTTGCGGCCAAGCCAATGAACTCGACCGCATCCGCGCCGACTACCCCGGCAACACGTAGCCCTTTTCCCGGAACAGACGCAGGCAGGCCGCCACAGCCTGCGCATCGTAGAACGTGCCGCTATTCTTCTCGATCTCTTGTAATGCCGCCTCTATGCCCAGACCGGGGCGATAGGGCCGGTGCGATGACATTGCCTCCACCACGTCGGCCACTGCAATGATGCGCGCCTCGAGAATGATTTGCTCACCCATCAATTGCCGTGGATATCCGCTGCCGTCCAGCCGTTCATGGTGCTGCAGCACGACTTCGGCCAGCGGCCAGGGAAAATCCACGCCCTTCAGTATGTCGTAGCCGGCCTGGGCGTGGTTCTTGATCATCGCAAATTCGATCGGGCTCAGCCGTGTTGGCTTGGACAGCAGTTCGGCCGGCACGCCGATCTTGCCGACGTCATGCACGAAGCCGGTGAGGCGCAGACCCTTGACCGTCATTTCGGGCAGGCCCATTTCAGTGCCAATGGCAGCGGCCAGTTCACCGACACGGCGCTCGTGACCGGCCGTGTAGGGGTCGCGCTGCTCCACCATCAAGGCCACCGCGTGCAGCGTGCCCTCCATCGTGTGCTCCAGTTGCGCGATATAACTCTTGATCTCGGCTAGCGATGCCGTGCGATCGGCAACGCGTTGTTCCAGTTCGTCGTACGCCGCTTGCAACAATTTCTCTTTCAGCTTTGCGTCGGTCAGATCGGTCGCCACCACACAGGCAGCGCCGATAAAACCGGTCGGCAGCATACTCAGGGACAGGTACAGCGGCAGCAGCGTCCCATCGGCGGCGCGGCCGATAACTTCTCCCGTGATCTGCCCCGATTGGGCGGCCCGCAGCAAGGCGGCAAAAGGCGCGAGCTGGTTCGGCGCCAGAAAGGTATCGAAGGTGGCGCCAATCACCCGCTCCAGCGGCGTCTTGAGCAGTTGCGCAAAGCGACGGTTGCAAAACACGATGACGCCGGCGTCCGACAGCGTCAGCGCCCCCTCGTTCATCTCCTCGACGAACACCCGGTAGGGCGTCTCGGCGCCTTTGAGCGTGAATAGCTGGTCGCCTTGCGGACCCGGCACAACCAGCGAGTCCACAGCGCCGCTGCGAATAGCGCTCAGCGTCTCTTCGGCATCCAACAGCCGACTCCGCAGCTCTTCCCCTTCTTCTACCAGTTCTTCCCGTGTTTTCTCTCTCAGGGACATGGTGGCTCCGTTTCGGGTTGGATGTCCAGCGCCAGCAGGACACGCTGGGTATTCGACAAATCGCCGATCACGCGGCGCAGCGGCAGTGGCAGTTGCTGGATAAGCGTCGGCAAGGCGACGATCTGCGCGCCCTGGGCCGCCTCGGGCGTCTGGTACAGGTCAACGACGGTCAGCTTGTAGCGACCCTGCAGGTGGATTTCACACAACTTTTTGAGATTCGCGATGGCGCGCACGGACCGCGGCGTGCTGCCAGCCACGTAAAGGCGCAAATCCCATACCGGTTCAGGCCTTGGTCGCTTGTTTGCGCTCATTTTGCTAACCTCCTCTCGGGCGTGGCCACATCCACCATGCGGCGAACGCCCATTGCTTCGCGGTCCATGCCCAGGGTTGCCTTGCGTTGACTGGCCTGGAGTGACAGCCGTTTGGCTTCCGCCTCGCTGACTGCGAACTCGGCGCGCGCGGCGGCGATCTGGCTTTCCACGACCGCGCGCTTGCGCTCCAGGACCATTTTCTGTAGTTCCATATCCTGCGCAATGAGCAACTGATCGGCCAATTCGCGCGCCTCCTGCGCCTGCTGCGCCGCGCCGGTCAACATGCCGGCAGGGCCGACATACACGTCGGTCAGTTCCACGCCGTGGTCGGTCAGGCGGAACTCGCGAATCTGGTTGGAGTGAGGCATGCCGCGCGACTTGAGGATATACATGCCGCGGTTGCGTTCGCCGTTGTGTTCGATGTCGCGCAGCAGCAGCCAGGTATCGATCAACGATGAGACCTGAGCGTCGGTGTGCCCTTCAGCAGAGCCACCCACGGCCAGATTGATCAGCATCACCGTGATGCCCTTGGCTTTGATGAAGTCGATCAGACGGATCAGCAAGGCTTTAATGTCCAAGTCCTCGGGCGCGGTGCCGAAGGCGGAGATCGGGTCCATGATCACGACGTGCGGCTGGAATTCATTGATCACCTTGAGCGTGACGGCGAGGTGCATTTCCAGGCCGTAAAGCGAGGGCCGCGCCGCGTGGAAGCGCAGCAGACCCTTCTTCACCCAGGGCTGCAGATCGAGCCCGATCGAGCGCATATTGCGTATCAACTGGCTGGGAGATTCCTCAAACAGAAACGACAAACAGCGCTCGCCGCGCCGGCAGGTGGCGTCGGCGAAATACGCCGCTACGCTGGTTTTGCCACTGCCCGCGGTGCCCGATACCATGATGCTGCTGCCCCGGTAGTAGCCCTTGCCGCCGAGCATGGCATCCAGGCGCGCGATGCCGGTGGCGATGCGTTCGTCCGACACCTCATTCTGCAGGCCGAGCGAGGTCACCGGCAACACGGAGATGCCATCTTCATCGATCAGGAACGGATACTCGTTGGTGCCGTGGACCGAGCCGCGGTACTTGGCCACGCGTAGCCGCCGCGTGGACGTCTGCTCGGTCACGCGATGGTCGAGCACGATGACACAATCGGAGACGTATTCCTCGATGCCGTAGCGCGTCAGGGTGCCGTCGCCGCGTTCACCGGTGATGATGGCGGTGATACCCTTGTCTTTGAGCCAGCGAAACAGCCGGTGCAGTTCGGCGCGCAGGATGGCTTGATTGGCCAGGCCGGAGAAAAGTGTCTCCACTGTGTCGAGCACCACGCGCTTGGCGCCGATCGAGTCAATCGCGTGACCGAGACGGATGAACAGCCCTTCCAGATCGTATTCGCCGCTTTCTTCTATCTCGTTGCGTTCGATGAACACGTGATCCAGCACCAGCTTCCTGGCAGCGATCAAGCTCTTCAGGTCAAAGCCGAGTGAGGCGACGTTCTGGGTCAGATCGTCAGCGCTTTCCTCGAAGGCCATGAAGACCCCCGGCTCCTTGTATAGCAGCGCGCCGTGCACCAGAAACTCCATTGCCAACAGCGTCTTTCCGGAGCCGGCACTGCCGCACACCAGCGTCGGCCGACCGGTGGGCAAGCCGCCGCCGGTGATTTCATCCAAACCTTGAATACCGGTTAAAGACTAGGGTATAGATTGGGTTAAGAGTTTATTTTCCGTTGTCTTCAAATTTAATTTTCTCCATTTGATTTTACTATACAGCATGAAATATTATAGTATCAAACTCATAAAACAATAAAATATTTTAAATATATAAAGATTTTTCAAAATTTCAGATCATTATTTTTGCTCTTAAATCCGACGATTCTTTTATGAATTAACGGATTGCTGAGAGAAATTCAGATTAGCATTCAGGAGCGTTCGAATTTGTTAATTATTCATCAAGTTCACTGAAAAGACAATCACAATGACTTTGCTACTATTTACCTCATCTATACCCATAATGTTTACAAATATTTGCCTTCATTTCCACCGTGCGACGTTATTGTTAGATTTTTTTCGTATTTTTGATTCTCAGGCTAAGTGTAAAGCTTCGTCAGAGTGTTTTGCTTTTAGGATTTATATATAATTGATAGACGTTTAAATGATATTAGATAAGGGTCGAACATGTACGATTTTAAGTTTAAGCCTTTCGAGGAAATGACCCCGGAAGATTACGCGAGAGTCGGCTTTATGTCGGGTTTGGAAGTTCACCAGCAGCTTCTCACCGAGAAAAAGCTGTTCTGCCGCTGTCCTGCCGGCATATATAATAATAAGGAACATAACGCTGAATTTCTCAGACACATGAGGCCTACACTTTCTGAGCTCGGTGAATACGACGGCACAGCATTGATGGAATTCAAGACTAAAAAAGATATTTTATACCGTATCCACTACGATACTGTATGTACTTACGAAATGGATGATAATCCTCCTTTCGAGATTAACGAAGATGCGCTTGATATAGCTATAGAAGTGGGTATGCTTTTCAATGCAAAGATAGCAGATGAATTGCATATTGCAAGGAAGCAGTATCTTGACGGAAGTATCCCGACCGGTTTCCAAAGAACTGCCATTACCAGCGTTGATGGTTGGATCCCTTACAAAGACAAGAAGATTAATCTGATTCAGATGTCGATTGAAGAAGATTCTTGCCGTGAAGTGAGCGATATTGGCCACAGGAGGGTTTATAACACTGACCGCCTCGGCATGCCGCTGATCGAAACAGTTACCTATCCGGAAATGAAAACCCCTAATGAAGTTGCAGAAGTAAACGAAATTCTAAGACGTCTGGTTCGCAGTACGGGCCATGTCCGCACAGGTATTGGCGCCGGACGCGAAGACGTTAACGTCAGCGTTACAGGCGGAACAAGAATTGAAATTAAGGGCGTTCCGAGAATT
>JBBQZA010000259.1:0-5709 GCA_038208175.1 Burkholderiales bacterium | reverse complement strand
GTTGTTTGTCGGGACGCTAGAGCCGCGAAAAAACCTTGGCCGACTACTGCAGGCTTTTGCCCAGGTCGCCTGCAACACACCCGATGCAAGCAGCGGCATCCGACCGTTCCAGTTGGTGCTGGCAGGTGCGCGTGGTTGGGGTGGACAGCAGATCGAAGCAGAAATTTCCAACCTCGGGCTGGGTGCCTGCGTCCATGTTTTGGGTAGAGTGACAGACGAAAAACTGTCTACCTTGTACAAGCACGCTGTTTGCCTGGCGATGCCTTCGTTAGACGAAGGTTTTGGGTTGCCATTGCTTGAGGCCATGGCACACGGCACGCCGGTGCTGACGTCGCGTGTTGCTTCGATGCCTGAGGTGGCTGGTGACGCAGGTGTGCTGGTAGACCCGCTGAGTGTGAACTCCATCGCTGCAGGCCTGAATGAAATACTGGCCAGTCCTGAAACAAGAGCTCGTCTTGCAGCTCAGGCAATGGGTCAAGCAAGGAAATTTACGTGGCAACGGGCCGCAGAAGAGACCTTGAAAATATTGTTGAGCTGAAGTCGTAACATCCAGTTTGCACAGCGCCTTATTGCAGCGCATTCATCCCCACAGCCCTGGTCTGGATCGAAACTTACCGTGGCCGGGTTTCCGAACCCACTAAAATTCAACATCGAGCGGTCTAGACTGACTCGTCATCACGTCACTTCGCCTTGTCCACTATCAGAAACCCGCTATCCGCACTGTTACCACCATGCCTGAGAACCTTCTGGCGATTGACGGTCCGTTATTGAAGCAAGCCTCTGAGTGGCGGCTGCTCAAGAAAGACTTTGTTGAGTCCCTTTACCTGTGGCGCCTTTGGACGCATCTGGGGTGGGAGGATGTTGCGAAGCAATACCGGCGGTCGTTTCTGGGGCCGGTATGGATTTCCCTCAATACTGCTTTCTTTGCAATTACATTTGGCCTTATCGGGGCCCAGCTGTTCAAATTATCGATCCATGAGTACCTTCCGTACTTTTGTCTTGGACATGTACTCTTCAGTTACCTGAGTGCCTTAATCACCGAGGGCTGTCAGACCTTTTCGGCGGCAGAGGCCTTCTTGAAGCAGACACCGTACCCTAAATTTACATTTGCCCTGCGCGTTGTCTGGCGCAATCTGATCATGTTTGCGCACAATCTGCCGATTGCCATCGGCGTGCTCGTATGGGCTGGTCAAATCAGCGTCATTCGCCCGCTCTGGTTTTTGGCCGCTCTTCTGGTGACCACCTTGTCTGCCTCGCTGGTGGTCGCGTTGCTGGGTGCAGTGAGTGCCCGGTTTCGTGATGTGCCGATGATCGTCGCCAGCGTGATCCAGATTTCTTTTTTTGTCACGCCTGTCATGTGGCAGACCTCGCAGTTGACTGAACGGGCGCAGATAGTGGTCTTTTTCAACCCGCTTGCCGCATTCCTGGATATTCTGCGTTCACCCCTGCTGGGGGTGAATCCAGCCAATTCATCGTGGGGCATGGTGGGCATTGTGGTGTTGCTGCTGTCGGCCCTGTTTTGCACCGTGTTTCTGGCCGCACGGCGCCGCATTGTTTACTGGATCTAAGAGCCATGGCGCATGTGTTGCTTCGCAAGGTGAGTGTTGATTTTCCCATTTTTTCCTCCCAATCGAGGGGCTTGATCAATACGGTGTTGCGTTACAGCCGAAATCAACAGCAACGCATAGAGGCCAGTGGACTCGGTGCCGTGCAAGTGCATGCTCTGCGCGACATTGATTTACGCCTGAATCCAGGCGACAGGTTGGGTTTGGTCGGGCGCAATGGCGCTGGAAAAAGCACCTTGTTGCGGGTTTTGTCAGGCGTTTACGAGCCGACCCAGGGTTCCATTGAAAGCGAGGGCAGAATCTCCGCGTTGACAGACCTGATGCTTGGCATGGATCCCGAAGCCAGCGGGTACGAATTCATTGTGACCCGTGCCATCGTGATGGGCTTGACCAAGTTGCAGGCCAGTGAGTTGGTTCCCGACATTGAGGTCTTTACTGAGCTTGGTGATTATTTACACTTGCCGATCAGAGCCTATTCATCCGGCATGATGTTACGTCTGGCGTTTGCGGTTGCCACAGCGGTGGCACCCGACGTTTTATTGATGGACGAGATGATCGGGGTAGGAGATGTGCAGTTTATCGACAAGGCGCAGATCAGGCTCGAGGCCATGATGAGCAGGGTTCAAATCTTGGTTCTGGCCTCTCACAACGAACACCTCGTGCGTAAATTCTGCAACCGGGCGATGCTGCTGTCCGAGGGGCGCGTTGTTCACGAGGGCCCGGTCAACGAAGTGTTGGTGATGCACCTCGGTACTGGAGAGCAGAGTCAGGTATAGCTGCGTGCATCTTCAATCACCTTGCCATCGTTGGGCAGGCTTCCAGGCAGCAAGAACTCGACATCACCCCTGAGCTTGGTGACATCGCGAATGGCCTCGCCAATCTTGGCCGCCAGTGCATCTGGGCCACCGCAGGCGGTCTCGACCTTCAAGGTCATGGCGTCGTTCGCCATTTCGCCTGTGACCACCAGACGCGCACGCGCCACCTCCGGGAAGCGTTTGACAATGTCAGCCACTTGAGCCGGGTGCACAAACATGCCGCGGATCTTCGTGGTCTGGTCGGCTCGTCCCATCCAGCCTTTGATGCGAGTGTTGGTACGCCCCGTAGGGCAGGAGCCGGTCAGCACCGCAGACAAATCGCCGGTTCCAAAACGGATCAGTGGGTAGTTCGGGTTGAGTGTCGTCACCACCACTTCGCCGACTTCGCCGGGTGCGACCGGGTCGCCGGTGCCGGGGCGCACGATCTCGAGAATTACATGCTCGTCAAGCACCAGGCCTTCGCGCGCCTGTGTCTCATAGGCAATGGAGCCCAGATCTGCCGTGGCGTAGCACTGGTAAGCGGCAATGCCGCGTTCGCTAAACCAGTCGCGCAAGGAGGGTGGAAAGGCCTCGCCGCCAAACATGGCTTTTTTCAGGGAGGACAGGGTCACACCCATGTCGGTGGCCTTGTCAAGGATGATTTTCAAAAAGCTGGGTGTGCCAATGTAGCCTGCTGGCTGCAATTGGGCCATGGCCTGCACCTGCTGCTCGGTCTGGCCGGTGCCGCCGGCAAACACGGTGCAACCCAGCGCGTGGGCACCTGACTCCATCATGGAGCCAGCAGGTACAAAGTGATAACTAAAGCAGTTGTGAATCAGTTCGCCGGGGCGGAACCCGGCCGCAAAGATGGCGCGCGCCATGCGCCAGTAATCTTTGGCGGCGCCCTCTGGTTCGTAGATCGGACCCGGGCTGGAAAACAGACGCGGCATACGCGCGCCGTAGCCGATGACGCTAAAGCCGCCAAATACGTCGCTGCCTTCGCTGGCGCGGCTGGCTTGTTGGCGCTCCAGCAGTTCATGCTTGCGAATCACAGGCAGGGTCGCCAGCGCCGCTCTGCTGCTCACTTGAGCGGGGTTCACATCCTTCAGGATCTGACCCATTGCCGCCGATGAACTCATTGCATGTGCCACCTGGAGTGGCAGGGCTGCCATCAGCGCTGCTTCGCGTGCAGCGTTGTCGCGCGCTTCCAGTGCATCGTAATATTCAAACATTTAGATTCCCTTTGTGGCACTTAGCACCGCTATGCAAGAACGGTGGCTGACAATCCTCAAGCCAGCCAACGCTTGCGCCGCTTGTAACTCTTGACGTCCTTGAAGCTCTTGCGCTCGCCACCTCCCATACCCAGGTAGAACTCCTTGACGTCTTCGTTTTTGGCAAGGTCACTGGCCACGCCATCCATTACCACGCGGCCCGATTCCATGATGTAGCCGTAATCGGCATACTTCAAAGCCATGTTGGTGTTCTGCTCGGCGAGCAGAAAGGTAACCTTTTCCTTGCGGTTGAGGTCTTTCACAATCTCGAACACCTCCTGCACAATTTGTGGCGCCAGGCCCATGGAGGGCTCGTCCAACAGCACCATGCTGGGATTGGCCATCAAAGCGCGACCGATGGCGCACATTTGCTGCTCGCCGCCCGAGGTGTAGGCGGCCTGGCTGGTGCGACGCTCTTTCAGACGCGGAAAGTAGGTGTAAACCTTCTCAAGATTGGCAGCTACTTCGGCTTTGCTCTTGCGCGTGTAGCCACCCGTCAGCAGGTTTTCTTCGATTGTCAGATGAGCAAAACAGTGACGCCCTTCCATCACCTGAACCACACCACGCATGACCAGTTCGGAGGGCGAAAGATTTTCGATGCGCTCGCCACGCAATTCGATCGAACCCTTGGTGACCTCACCGCGTTCGCCGCGCAGCAGGTTGGAGACGGCGCGCAACGTGGTTGTTTTGCCGGCGCCATTGCCGCCCAGAATGGCAACGATCTTGCCTTCTGGCACATTGAGCGAAACGCCCTTAAGCACCAGGATCACATGGTTGTAAATGACCTCGATGCCATTGACGTTAAGAACGATGTTGGGTGTGCTCATGATGTAGTTTGGTTGCCAGTCGCAAGAGCAGCCGGACTGCTTTTGCGGCTGGAGGTTCGTTCAAACCCCCGCTCCACCGGCGTGGCTGCCCGGGGGGGTTTCAGGTCTCGATCAGGATTGGCAGTCCGCTGCTGTGCGGCGCGTGAGCTTCTTGTCTGCAGCATATTTGTCGGCAGCAGCCCGAATCATGGGTTTGAGAATTTGCTCGTCAGCTTGATACCAGTCAGATGAGAAATCCCACTTTGCGCCGTCCCATGTGTGCACGCGAGCCCAGGTAGAACCCATGTGATCCTGGCAGGAAGTGCTAACTGGGCGCATCACGCCGGCAAAGCCGAGTGTGTCAAGTTTCTTCTGGTCGAGCGACAGGTTTTCCAGGCCCCAACGCACCTGTTCAGTGTTCATGACTTTGCCCTTGCCGAAGCGCTCTTGTGCCCGCCTTACGGCCTCAATGCCAAGCATCTGAATAATCAGGCCGCGCATGTATAGCACCTGACCCACTTCATCTTTTGGACCACTACCCTGGCCCTTGTCATGCACATATTTGATGATATCCTGCACCACCTTGGACTTGGCATCAGCGCCATGTTGCAGCGCCAAAGCGTTGTAGCCCTTGGCACCCATACCCACGTCCTTGACGTCAGGTTCGGCGCCGGACCACCAGACGCCGTACATCTTGTCGCGCGGATAACCGGTGGCTTGCGCTTCCTTGACAGCGGTGGAGTTCATAACGCCCCATCCCCACAGCATCACATAATCAGGCTTGCTCTGGCGAACTTGCAGCCATGTGGCTTTCTGTTCCACGCCAGGAGCGGTAACGGGAAGCAGTTGCAACTCAAAGCCGTGCATCTTGGCGCGTTCCTGTAACAGCGGGATGGGTTCCTTGCCAAACGGGCTGTCGTGGTAGACCAGCGCGATCTTCTTGCCTTTGAGCTTGTCGTATCCGCCTTCTTTCTTGGCGATGTGCTGAATCAGTACGTCGGCGCCGGTCCAGTAGCTGCCCAGGATCGGGAAGTTCCACTTGAACACACCACCGTCCTGCGACGCAGCGAGGCCATAACCGACCGTGATCAAGGGCATCTTGTCGCCAGGGGCCTTGTCGGTCAGTGCAAAGGTGATGCCTGTGGACTGAGGATCGAACAAGGTGGTGGTCTTGCCTTTGAGGCGCTCATAGCACTCTACCCCACGTGCTGTGTCGTAAGCTGTTTCACACTCTTCGTAAGTGATCTTGACGCCGTTAATGCCCCCATCGCGG
>JBBQZA010000258.1:0-5721 GCA_038208175.1 Burkholderiales bacterium | reverse complement strand
CTCAATGTTGCGTTGGCGTTGATGCAGGCCGCGTGCGGCAGTACGATTCATGGTGGCTGGCCCTCGGAAAGATGGTTTTGGTGTTTTTGTCGACAACCATCCTATCGATCCCTGGGGCAGCCACCTGACTTTCGCCTTTGTTTTCAATCACTTACGCCGGTCGCCGGGGGTGGAATAGCCAAAGTAAGTGCCATTCGGTTTAAGCCTCATTAAATATGGCTTGCGTGTCTTCTAACTTACTGACTGGTGAGTAATTGCGCTCTAGAAGACGGGTCGACTTTTGACAGTATCCGGCCAAGACCGATTATTTAAGGGCGTCGCCCTATACTGTGACTCCTTTGGGAGTAGCCGGCTTTCGCTTTTGAAAGCGCCTGCGTCAACATACTCGGCATCCCGCATGCCGTGGCGCTGGCAACCGTTCTTCGGTTGGCGAGACCATTGGCATGTCACCGCGACGCAGGTCGGGCCGCGGCGATGTGCCTTTGCGCTCTCGCCCGACTTTGAAGAAGGCCCCATATGAATCTCGCTTCCACCGCGTTGCTGGCCTTGGCCATGTCAACCGATGCATTCGCTGCCGCAGTTGGCAAGGGCACGGCGCTGCACAAACCCCGCTGGTCCGAGGCCTTGCGAACCGGCGCCATTTTCGGCGTCATTGAGGCCATCACGCCACTGATAGGCTGGGCGCTTGGCTATGCGGCGTCCGGCTTCGTCAAGAGTTGGGACCACTGGATTGCCTTCGCGCTGTTGAGTATCCTGGGCGTGCGCATGATTTTTGCGGCGCTGCAGGCCCCTGTTGAGGCTGAGGTGGACAAGCCGATGCGTCATGGATTCTGGCTGTTGGCCATCACAGGCTTCGCCACCAGCATTGATGCCATGGCCGTGGGCGTCGGCTTGGCGTTCCTGGACGTGAACATCCTGCCCATTGCTGCCGCCATCGGCTTTGCGACCTTCGCCATGGTGACACTAGGCGTCATGGTGGGTCGCCTGCTCGGAGGTTTCGCAGGGCGTTGGGCAGAAGCCATTGGCGGTGTCCTTTTGATCGGCATCGGCAGCATGATTCTGTACGAGCATCTGAGCGTCATCTGACGAGATCGAACAATCATCGCTGCTCAGTCTACGGAGCATGCTCGCAGAGTGATAAATACAAAAATAAGATCAGCCACTTGCCATGGCTGAGAAGCGCTGCACGGCACTCCAGCGCACGCGCCGGCCATCCAGCCAGAACCCTGGCGGCAGACGGTCAAGCCCCTGGTTATTGAAACGCTTGCCGTATTCATCGGTAACAAACTCGCGTCAAAATTCCGATGAAGCTGGTGCATTCGATTGAAGCTGCGATCTTTGCGCTCCTTGGGATTGCGACGCTGCTTGAGGTGGGATCAAGGCTTAGGTTCTAAAGCCACAGGGACATACGGCACCCGGGAGATTTGAACTAACCGATGGCAGCTTACTTTGTCTCTTATACTATACCCCCCTATCCTATTTTTTAGTGTTTAAGCATGAGTCATACCGTCCTTGAAAAATCCAAGCTTTTGGGCCGGGTGCGCCGCATCCGAGGCCAGGTCGAGGCTTTAGAGCGCGCGCTCGATGCCGAAAAAGGGTGTGCCGAAATCTTGCACCAGATCGCAGCAGTGCGCGGCGCCATCGGCGGGCTGATGGCGCAAGTGCTCGAAGAGCACATCCACACACACATTGCCGATCCCGCGATCACCAACGATGCCGAGCGAACGCAAGGTGCCAATGAATTGATCGACGTTCTGCGCACTTACCTGAAGTGAGACTCGCTATGCACACCGAGAATCTGTCCAGATGGACACACGACCACATCTTTGACACTGGCAACGAAGCCGCCGAACGCAGCACTCGGGTGGTGATGTGGATCACGGCTGCAATGATGGTGGTCGAAATCACGGCCGGCTGGTGGTACAACTCGATGGCCCTGCTCGCCGACGGTTGGCACATGAGTTCCCACACCGTCGCGATTGGCCTGTCCGCGATGGCCTACGCCTCAGCCCGGCGCTACGCCAAAGACCCACGCTTTGCTTTTGGCACCTGGAAGATCGAGATTCTGAGCGGCTTTGCCAGTGCCATTTTCCTGGTTGGCGTGGCGGTGATGATGCTGGTGGGTTCCGTGGAGCGGATCGTTTCGCCCCAACCCATTCAGTACAAAGAAGCAATTGTGATTGCCATCCTCGGACTGGCAGTGAATATCTTTTGCGCACTGATTCTCGGCAAAGCCCACCATCATGGTCACTCGCATGGAGACGATCACGGTCATGACCAACACAGCCACCATCACAAAGATCTCAACGATCTCAACCTAAAGTCGGCTTACTTGCATGTCATTGCCGACGCGGCCACCTCGGTGCTGGCCGTCGTGGCCCTGTTTGGTGGTTGGCTGTACGGCTGGTCATGGCTGGACCCGCTGATGGGCATCATCGGTGCGGTGCTGGTCGCAGTCTGGGCCAAGGGGTTGATCGTCGAGACGGGCAAGGTGC
The DNA here is from genome assembly GCA_038208175.1 of Burkholderiales bacterium. GTDB lineage: Bacteria > Pseudomonadota > Gammaproteobacteria > Burkholderiales > Burkholderiaceae_C > Rhodoferax. The sequence goes on along the minus strand of JBBQZA010000258.1, from coordinate 3,226 downwards.
TGCTGGATCGGGAAATGGATCACCCGGTCGTCGATGAGATTCGGGAAGTGGTGCAAACAGGGGCCAGCGGCGACGATACGCGCATCACCGACCTGCATGTATGGCGCGTGGGCAAGAACGTCTATTCCTGCGCGATGACGGTGGTGACCCACGATGCTACGCTGACGCCAGATGCGGTGCGTGAGCGTTTGTCGGTGCACGAAGAAATTGTCCATTCGACCATCGAGATTCAACGGTGCACTGATGCGCCAACAGAGGCCAGCGGATTGGGGATGTGAAGACGTTTTTCTCAATCTCGTCAAACGATGGCGAAGGTCGTTGGCGGTTACTTTTGATGGCTTTTCTGTGCAGAGGCGCTTCGCACATCCTATGACAACGAAATTAATTTCGAATGCCAAACAATGGCCCCGTACGATCAAGCGAGATGTGCATGGGGTTCAATGCCCAAATCCACGAAAATTTCAGATTGTTAAAAGAGCCGATGACCTATGCCCCGACAGGATCTCGCCGTTGTGCGGGTGCCAGTACTTGCGCTCCGCCTCGGGCAGCGTGGCAAACACCTTCTCCGAAATGATGTACTCGATGCCGTTGAGGTTGGCGCTCTTTGTATTGCCGTCGAACAGCGCGCACTGCGCGAAATCTTCGTTAACCTGATGACAGAAGTGGTGCGCCTCCATCTGCATTTCCGGGTGGTCCTTCATCGGGTGAAAGCCGTCGAGGTAGATGTCCATGATTTCGACCGGCCTGTTGCCCTGCAGGATTTTGGCCCCCAATTCAAGCGTGCGCGTTTTGGCGCTCTTGTCGACGCCAGGTGGGGCAACTCGCTCGGTGTTCGTCTGAGCCCAAGCAGGTTGAAACGAAAGCAGAGCGAGCAGTGCAGAAGCAGCAATTGCGTTGTTTGCCGAGTGAACAGGTTTCATGGGAACTCTTCTATGGTTGTGAAGGCCGGATCTGGTCGAGCATTCATAGAAGCGCTTTTCGCGGGAACTCGCGGAAGTGCGCCCTTATATATCGATCCGTTCGGTAACCGGCATTTCTTCGGTCGAACTCTTGGTGACACTTGGAGATACACGAGCGACTCAATCGGGGATCAGCGCATACCCGCGCAACTGCAGATTGGCGATCGTCGTCAACGCCGCCACGTCGATCTCGACCCGCTTGTCGACGGCCTCGGGCGCGATAGACGCCGCGGCCAGCGCCTGGCTGCATACCCGAACGGACACACCTGCTTTCTTGAGCTGGTCGATCAGCTCGAGGTTAGGGTTCGCAGCACCGTTGTTGCGTGCACGGTAGGCGGCGTTGTCCATCACGATCGGCGTCGCCTTGCCGTGCATCACGGCCACCACATCGCCACGAACCGGCCGAACGCCATCGGCAGCCAGGAGATTTATGAATCGCGCCACCTTGTCGAGGCTCGTGTTCGGCTTCGCCGTGTCGTCGTTTCCTTGGGTAACACTGAACAGCACCTTGTAGCGAAGCGACTTGCTCGGGCGCTCGGCGGCGCGCGGAGCCGTGTGGGTGACACCGAAATCCGGAACGGCAGGCCGTGCCGGCGCTTGAGCCAGCGCCAGACCGGTGGTCACGGCGAGGAAAAGCGCCGCTGCCGTCGCCGCTGTGGCAACTCCCTTTCGAAGACGTCGTTGCATCACGAACCTCATGGAAAAAGATGATTGAAAAGACCTGGATCGACGATCATGGCGCAGTGGCCGGGGGGCCAGACTCGACCCTCGGTAGCGACATTGACAACTCCGCCGACAGCGCGCGCACCAAACCTCACGTCGGGCTCATGGCGTCGTGGACCCGGCCAACGAATCGCAAACGCGGTGCAGCCTAGCGGCGGCATCGTCGGCGACCTCGCGAATCTTCGAGTTGCCGGTCAAGCCGACCATCAACTGCGGGTCGAGGAAGCCGACCGTCACCCGCCCGTCGGCGTCTTGCCGCACGATCACATTGCACGGCAACAGCAGGCCGATGTCGGGCTCGGCTTGCAAGGCCCGGTGTGCGAGAGGCGGATTGCAGGCGCCAAGAATCCGATAGGGCGGCAGGTCGATGTCGAGTTTTTCCTTCATCGCACCGGCAACATCGATATCGCTCAGCACGCCGAAACCCTCGGCCTTGAGCGCAGCCAGCACTCGAGGCAAAGCGGCGTCGAAAGTCGTCGAAAGAATTGTCTTGAAACCGTAGTCGGACATGGCCCGCTCCTTAGTTTGGAAAAGATTAAGATGGGTCTTCGGGGCCATCCGTTCCACCGAACCAGAGTTTGGTGACATATTTATCAATGTTGCTCCTTTACACGCCTTGCGATGTAGGAAGACACCTTATTCTTTCCACGGCTAAATCCGAAGGCATTCCTGACGACGTTTTTCGCGATGAGCCGCAAGTACAGGTGCTGCTGGATGTATGTTTATTAGAGCATCCCTGGCTCTTAAGGCAACGCTGAATAAGTTCACGGCCTGAATCGTTGGTGCGTCACACAGGATGAAGCAACACACCTTGGCAATGGCGACCGACCAGACAGGCTACGAGCAGTACCGCAAACCCACGCGGCGCGAAAAATTCCTGGAGATCATGAAGGCCATCGTGCCCTGGTTGGCCTTGTGCAAAGTCATCAAGTTGTACGTAAGCAATGGGATGAACGCCCCCACCCATAACGGCATCGTTGTGTGCCAAAGTGGTGACGTTGATCAACCACTTGAACCGAGAAGGGGCGCCCATCATGAAGCTTACGACTGTTGGCATCGACCTGGCAAAAAACGTGTTCCAGGTCCACGGAATTGACGAGCATGGCAAGGTGCTGGTGAAAAAGCAGCTGCGCCGAGACCAGATGGCGGCGTTCTTCGTGAACCTTCCACCGTGCCTGATTGGCATGGAGGCTTGCGCCAGCGCACACCACTGGGCCAGGAAGCTGCAGGGGTTTGGACATACGGTCAAGTTGATGGCGCCTCAGTTTGTCAAACCCTACGTCAAGACGAACAAGAATGATGCAGCCGACGCCGAGGCGATTTGCGAGGCAGTAGGCCGACCCAACATGCGCTTCGTGCCGATCAAGAACGTGGAGCAGCAGGCAGTCCTCGCGTTGCACCGGGTTCGCCAGGGCTTCGTGAAGGCGCGCACCGCCCAGGCCAATCAGATTCGCGGGCTCCTGGGGGAATTCGGCCTTATCGTTCCCCAAGGTATTGGCTACATCACCAAGCGGGTTCCAGAATTGATCGAAGACGGCGACAAC
>JBBQZA010000257.1:0-5757 GCA_038208175.1 Burkholderiales bacterium | reverse complement strand
GGTAAGGGCGCCAGTTTTGGCGCACGTAGAGGCCGATCAGGCCGGTCAAGGTCATGCGGACTAGGGTTGAATTGGGGATGGCTTGATTCTAATCAGCCCACTGGTTCGACATCGACCACGCGGCGCTAGCAGCCGCAGTGGTCAGCGAACCGCCTTTGATGTCATTGCGCTCACCGGTCTCCGTCTCGAAACCGCCTGGCGCTGTGTGAACTATCGCAGCGTGTAGCCTCTGGCGTCCATGCACGCCGCAAAGGCGCGTTGGAAGACGCTGGCATCGAAATCTGCGTCAGCTTGCGTGTTGGCCCATTGGTTGCAGTTTTTTATGTCGGCCTCGGTCTGCGCCGCGGTCTGCGCGTTGCGCGGGTAAATGGCAGTGCCCTGCGGCGCTACCGCTGTCGCCTCGGTGTACATTTGTGTTGCTGCTGGCGCAGTTGGCGTTGGCACCGCTTGCATGGTCTCGGAGTAAGCATAAGCAGCGGGAGGTGCGACGACCCTATAGCCTTGACCGGGCATGGGCGCGTAATAGACGCTGTTGGCGTAGTAATAGGGGCTGCCGCTGAACCAAATCGTGGCATAGGCAGGTGGCAAGATCGGCACCACAATACCCAGCGGCGGCAGTCCTGTGACGAAATGACGTCCGGACGGGCGGAACCAGACACCGCGTTGATAAAAGTAGTTGCCCCCACCGTAAGCGATGCTGACGCTGCCGCGCGGCAGCACCGTCACGGCTGCGCCATGGCGCGGGTAATAGTGGTTGTGTTCGTAGCGCTGGTCGAGTTCCAGTTTCGGCCTTCGTCCGCGCTCCGGCTCATGGCCTCGACGCTGATCCCGGTCTTGGGCGAGAACCGAAGCGCTCAGGCAGGTCAGCGTAGCAATCAGGGCGATTACGCAACGGGTTCTATTTTTCATCGTGAGCATTCTGTCTTGGTTGACCCCCTATTTAACGCCACGGCGCTTGAGATGGATGTCGCTTCAGCGTGAAATTCTGCAACAAAATGTAATTATCAGTAGCGGTTGCGCAGCGCTTGCGTCGCCGATCGAAAGGCACCCAGATCGCTGCCGACACCGACAAAGGTTGCTCCCATTTCCATATAGCGCCGCGCATCGGCTTCAAGCGGCGCCAGAATGCCGCTGGGTTTACCGCAGGCCTTGGCATCGGCAAAGACGGCGGCAATGGCAGCTTGCACCTCGGGGTGCCCCGGGTTGCCCAGATGACCCAGTCCCGCCGCCAGGTCCGAGGGACCGACAAAGATGCAGTCAACACCGTCCAGCGCTGCGATGTCGCGCGCCGCGGCCATACCCGCGCGGCTCTCGATTTGAACCATGACGCAAATGTGTTCGTTGATTGAATTGAAATAGTCCTCGACCGTGCCATAGCGGTTGCTGCGCTGTGACACCGAAACACCTCGAATGCCTTGCGGCGGATAGCGCGTGGCAGCAACCGCACGACGCGCCTCGTCCACGTCTTGAACAAAGGGAATCAGGAAGTTATAGAAACCAGCGTCCAGCAGGCGCTTGATTTCGACTTCGTTATTCCACGAGGGGCGCACCACCGGCGCGCTGACGCTGTCTTTGAGCGCCATCAGCTGTGGAATGAAAGTGGCTACGTCGTTCGGCGAGTGCTCGCCATCGAGCAGTATCCAGTCGAAACCGGCAAGACCCAGCACCTCGGTGGTGATGGCGTTGGCCAGGGACGACCAACAGCCAATGAGTTTCTTTCCTGCCAGCAGGTCGCGTTTGAATTGATTGGGAAAGGACTGATAGGGGCTTGTTTTGTTCATGGGTATTCCTAAGGACGATTGGCTTGAAGCTGGTGCGCGATCAAGTCACAGGAGCCGGGTTGAAAAGAACCAGCGCGTTATGCAGCTTCCAGTGCTCGGCCCATGTCTTCTTGCGACCGCTGGCGACATCAAGCATCAGGTGAAACAGCTCCCAGCCCACCGCTTCGATGCTGGAGGTGCCATCGGCGATCTTTCCGGCGTTGACATCCATCAGATCATGCCAGCGACGTGCCAGATCGCTGCGCGTGGCGACTTTGATCACCGGAACTGCAGCCAGACCATAGGGCGTGCCGCGCCCGGTCGTGAAGACATGCAGGTTCATCCCGGCTGCCAGTTGCAAAGTTCCACAGATGAAGTCGCTGGCCGGCGTTGCTGCGAAGATCAGTCCTTTTTGTTTGAGTTTTTCACCTGGAGCCAGCACGCCCGAGATCGGGGACGAGCCCGATTTCACGATCGAACCCATGGCTTTTTCGACGATGTTGCTCAAGCCACCCAATTTGTTACCCGGCGTGGTATTGGCACTGCGATCGACCCGACCGCGCTGCAGGTAGGCGTCGTACCAGGCTATCTCGCGGATCATGGCCTCGGCAACTTCTGGTGAAGCGGCACGCGCGCTGAGCTGGTCAATGCCGTCACGGACTTCGGTCACTTCCGAGAACATCACGCTGGCACCGGCGCGCACCAGCAGGTCGGTGCAGAAACCCACGGCCGGGTTAGCGGTGACGCCGGAGAAGGCGTCGCTGCCGCCACACTGAACTCCGACCACCAGTTCGCTTGCCGGTACGGTGACGCGAACCCGCGCATTGAGGCGTTCCAGATGCCTCCTGGCACTGGCCATGATGGCGTCTATCATCGACATGAAGCCAATATTCGAATCGTCCTGCAGGCAAACCACATCAAGCCCACGGCCGCCGGAACGCGGGTCGGCAAGAGGGATCGTCCCGGGCGGCATTAAACGCTCTGGCTGCAGCTTTTCGCAACCCAGACTGACCAGCATGAGCTCGCCGCCAAAATTGGGGTTCAGGCTGATGTTGCGCAGCGTCCGGATCGGGATTTCTGCACCGTCAGCGTCAATCGCCACGCCGCAGCCGTAAGAGTGCTCCAGACCCACCACGTCATCGACGTTCGGGTAGTTCGCCAGCAGTTCGGCTTTGATCCGTTGGACCGCAAAGTCCACAACGCCAGAAACGCATTGGACTGTGGTCGTGATGGCCAGAATATTGCGTGTGCCGACCGAGCCGTCTGCGTTGCGGTAGCCCTCAAAGGTGTAGCCCTGCAGCGCAGGCTGCAGTTCAGGTTTGACGGTCGCAATCGGCAGATGGTCCAGCGCCATTGCGGCGGGCATCTTCAACAGCCGCTCATGAATCCAGCTGCCGGCAGCTATGTCTTGCACAGCGTAGCCAATCGGAATGCCATAACGCAGCACGGGAGCTCCCGCCGGCACATCCACCAGCGCCACTTTATGGCCTTGCGGCACCGGCTCACGCACGACCAATCCGGTGGGCAACACGGTGCCTGCGGGCAATCCCCGGTCGTTGGCAACAATCGCGACGTTGTCACGAGCATGCATTCGGATCGTGAGCGGGGTCATGGGGATTTCCTGTTAGGTGGGCGGCCGCGAGTATATTTCCACCCTGGAGTGCAAATAATTGACCGAAGCCAGCATTCGATCAATAACATGGTTGCGCTACCGACTTATGCCATTCAACCGATTATGCAACTAAGGAAAATCATGAAGAAGCTCATTTGTCTATTGGCCCTGGGTGCGACTTTGGCATTTTCGGGGGGCGCAATGGCCTGGCCCGACAAGCCGGTCACGCTGGTCGTCCCGTTCCCACCGGGCGGTTCGACCGATTTGATTGCACGCACCCTGGCGCCCAAGCTGGCGGAGAAGCTGGGAGGCACTTTCATTGTTGACAACAGGCCGGGCGCAACGGGCACCATCGGAGCTGGCATGGTCGCGCGAGCCGCGCCCGATGGATACACCCTGTTCGTGTCCTCGCTCGGTCCCTTTGTGATAGCGCCGCATCTGTTGGCCAAGGTGCCCTACAACGCACTCAAGGACTTTGACTACATCACGGTCGCGGTGCAAGCCCCCAACGTGCTGGTAGTGCCTGGCAATTCACCGCACAAGACAATTACGGACGTCATTGCCTACCAAAAGGCGAACCCGGGCAAGATGTCGTTTGCCTCCTCCGGCAACGGCAGCAGCGACCATTTGACGGCTGAATTGTTCTGGCTGCAGACCGCAACCAGCGGCATCCACGTGCCCTACAAAGGCGGCGGCCCGGTCATGACGGACTTGCTTGGAGGTCAGGTCGACTCCTCGTTCATGAACATCAATACGGCGATGCCGCAGATCAAGGCCGGGAAATTGAGAGCCTTAGCCATCACCAGCGCCCAGCGATCTGCGTTGCTGCCTGGCGTGCCAACCCTGGAAGAGTTGGGCGTCAAGGAAGCCAACGTCTATTCATGGCAGGCGATTGCGGCGCCGCGCGGCCTGCCCCTTGCCATCAAGACAAAGCTCCATGACGCCATCGTGGCCAGCTTGAACGATCCGCAGATCAAGCCGAAGCTGCTGGACCTCGGCTTTGAAATCGTTGGCAACAGCCCTGAGCAGTTCACGGCCTACCAGGCCGCGGAATTCGCACGCTGGAAAACACTGATCGAAACGCGAAAGATATCGGCCGACTGAGCGCTGAGTAGCGATTGAGCTGGAACCCATGACAATTTCGTCTTCACCTCTTGTTACCGATGTTCGCGTCATTCCAGTGGCCGGCCGCGACAGCATGCTGCTCAACCTCAGCGGTGCCCACGCGCCCTTCTTTACGCGCAACCTGCTGCTGCTGCGCGATAGCGCTGGCCGCACCGGGGTCGGAGAGGTTCCGGGTGGCGAGAAGATCCGCCAGACTCTGGAGGAATGCCGCGACGGGGTGTTGGGCCAGGCGATTAGCGGCTACCAGCAGGTGCTACAGCGCATCAGCTGTAGATTTGCGGATCGTGACTCCGGCGGACGCGGACTGCAAACCTTTGACCTGCGCACCACCATCCACGTGGTGACAGCCTTTGAGTCTGCTTTGCTGGACCTGCTGGGTCAGCATCTGGGCGTGCCGTTGGCAGCCTTGCTGGGCGAGGGTCAACAGCGCGAGTCGGTGGCAATGCTGGGTTACCTTTTCTTCGTCGCTGACCGGCGCAAAACCAATTTGCCGTATGTGACCGATCCAGGCGCTGACAACGCCTGGTTTCGCTTGCGCCGCGAAGAAGCGATGACGACTGAATCGGTGGTTCGGCTGGCCGAAGCAGCTCGCGAACGCTATGGCTTCAATGACTTCAAGCTTAAAGGCGGCGTCTTGAACGGGGAAGCGGAAATGGAGGCCGTGACGGCCTTGCACGAACGCTTCCCGCAGGCTCGCATCACGCTCGATCCCAACGGAGGCTGGCTGCTGAAGGACGCAATCCGCCTGATGCGCGATAAGCGCGCCGTGTTGGCGTACGCAGAAGACCCGTGCGGTGCTGAAGACGGCTTCTCGGGTCGCGAGGTCATGGCCGAGTTTCGCCGGGAAACCGGCTTGCCGACGGCAACCAACATGGTGGCAACCGACTGGCGCCAGTTGGTGCATGCCCTCTCGCTTCAAAGCGTCGACATCCCACTGGCCGATCCGCATTTCTGGACCATGGCGGGATCGGTGCGTGTGGCCCAGACCTGTCGCGATTGGGGGCTGACCTGGGGCTCGCACTCGAACAACCATTTCGATGTCTCGCTGGCCATGTTTACCCAGGTAGCGGCAGCGGCACCCGGCAAGGTCACCGCGATTGACACGCACTGGATCTGGCAGGACGGTCAACGCCTGACCAAAGAGCCACTGCAGATTGTTGACGGCCATGTGGCCGTGCCCAAGAAACCGGGCCTTGGCATAGAGCTCGACATGCTGGAAGTGGAGAAGGCCCACCAGCTGTATTTGCAGCACGGCCTGGG
>JBBQZA010000256.1:0-5772 GCA_038208175.1 Burkholderiales bacterium | reverse complement strand
AGGTTGCCGGTCGGCTCGTCGGCCAGAATCACGGCCGGCTGCATGATGGTGGCGCGCGCAATGGCGACGCGCTGGCGCTGGCCGCCCGAGAGTTCGTCGGGCCGGTGGGCGGCGCGGTTCTCCAGACCATAGTCCTTGAGCGCGCGCGCCACGCGCAAAGCGCGCTGCGCCGTCTCCAGGCCGGCCAGCATCATCGGCAGCGCAATGTTTTCGGCCGCTGTCAGACGTGGCACCAAATGAAAGCTTTGAAACACAAAGCCGATGCGCTCGCTGCGCACGCGCGCCTGCTCGTCGCTTGACAGCGTGGTGACATCGCGCCCTTCCAGACGGTACAGGCCGGTGTTGGGGCGATCCAGCAAGCCCAGCAGGTTGAGCAGGGTTGACTTGCCCGAACCCGACGGACCCATCACCGCCACATACTCGCCGGCGTCAATCGACAGATTCAGATTGCGCAGCGCGTGCACGTCGGAATCGCCCAGGTGGAATACCCGCTCGATGGCCGAGAGTTCAATCTGCGCGGCACTCATTTCTTGGATGTATCGTCGGCTACGAACGCAGCACCCGCTTTGACACCCTCGCGTTCGAGTGAGGTGACGACGCGCTCACCCGCCGTCAGGCCTTCCAGCACCTCGGTGAATTCCCAGTTCGCCAAGCCGGTCTTGATCTTGCGCTCCTGCAATGTGCCATCCGTGCCGCCGACCAGCACACGGCCACCTTCCTGCAAGGCAGAGGTTGGCACCCGGACAACCTTGTCGCGCACGGCCAGTACCACTTCCACATCTGCGCTGTAGCCCACCAGCAAGCGTGGCGGCGCCTTGTCTGCGTCGAGCGTGGCTTCGATGTCGACCGTACGCGCCTGCTTTTCGACCGCCGATATATAGGGTGCGACACGTTTCACCTTGCCCGGAAAAGACTGCTTGGGCAGGGCATCAAAGCTGATGCGAACGGTCTGACCGACAGTGATCTTGGGGGCGTCCACTTCATCCATGGGTGCGCGCACGTACAGGCAGCTGTCGTCGATCAGGTCGATCGCCGGCGGTGTGGGCACGCCTGGCGGCGACGGCGTGGAATACTCGCCGACCTGACCGACGATCTTGGCGACGGTGCCGGCAAAGGGTGCGTACAGCACGGTACGACCCTGCTCAACTCGCGTCGCGCTGACCCTGGCTTGCGCCTGAATGACATCGGCCTTGGCTGCGTCGCAACCCGCGCGTCTGGCCTGTGCATCGGAGCGTGCCTGCTCATCGCGCGAGCCCGAAACGAATCCCTGCTTGAAAAGGGAAGCTTGGCGCGCCGCTTCGCTTTCGGCATTGGCGGCTACGGTGCAGGCTTCAAGCACCCGTTTGCGCGCCGTTTCCACCTGCGTCAGGGCCAGCGCGCTTTGTGCCTGCTGGTCGTCGTTCCACAGCTTCATCAGCAACTGCCCCTTCTTGACACGGTCGCCCTCTTTGACCGCGAGCACCTCGATGCGACCTCCCATCGTGGTCGAGAGTTTCGTGCGCAAACAAGCTTCCACTGTTCCGGCGCGGGTGTTGGCAATGCTGGACTCGACCCGGCCCTGGTCCACCGGCGTGAGCAGCACCGCAACCGGTTTCGGGCGTTTGAGCCACCACAATCCCGCGCCCAGCAGGCAAACGGCGAACAGCACAAGTGCAAGACGGCGAATCAGGGTGGATGACATGCAGGCTTTCCGGGCGTGATAGGTCGTTCCATTTTAGGTGGAGCGTGCAGGCGCCCATCGTTCATCGCTTGATCGATTGCTTGCGCTTGTCTGCGCAATCGAGCAAATGGTCACGCGAAGAAACCGGCGGCCTCACTTTTCATGATTTTCAGTTGGATGACGGGTCTGTTCGATCTCTATTTGTGACCAACAAGTCCTTTGCCATACCAACGGACATCGACACGATTGCCGGACCAATGAACAACCCCACAGGACCCAGGAGTTGAAGTCCGCCAACAAGCCCGAGGAGAATGAGGTAGGGGTTGACCTTCACGGCGCTGCTGATGAGACTCGGTTTGATGACATTCTCAAAAACAATCCATACCAGAAGCAAATCTACCGACATGATGATGGCGTAAACGACTTGGCCGGAAAGGTATAGGTAGGCGATGCTGGGAATGATGAGCACTGGCATGACCAGTGGAATGACGCCTAACAATCCAGCTGCCAAGCCAAGCAGGAGGCCAGACTTGACGCCACCCAGCACAAGCGGGACGGCCAATAGAACACCCTCCAGCAGACCAATCAGGATGACGCCGTTGATAGTGCCCCGCAGGGCAGCCACGCCTTTGTTCACCACACCGATACTCTTTTCGCTGAACCAGTGTTTCAGCGTCGATGCGTAGTGGGACTTGACGTACGCACCGTTCTTGAGCATGAAATAGAAGGACACCAGCATGCAAAGCGCTGTGACTAAACCTGAAGACAACTGAAGCGCAGCGGAAGAAAGCCAGGCCGTGAGCTTGTTATCGCTGAGCTGATTGAGCGTCTCCAGAAGCCCGCTGCTATGGCTGATGTTCTGTGTCCATAATTCGCTCAGCTTTGCCGAAAACGGAAGATTTGAGACAAAAGCAGGAATTGGGATGACGCCTTCCTGGTTCTTGGTCAGATAGGCCGTTCCAGAGCGGTATAGTTCTGCCAAGTCGTATCCCACATAGGCTAGTGGAAGAACAAAGACAATCAAAAACAGAATGGAGAAGATCAATGCAGGGTTCTTCACACCGGAGCCAAAGCCCAGAGTTACGCGCTCGAACAGTGGCCACAGCGAGATAGCGAAAACGGCGCCCCAAACAATGCCAGGAACGAAGGCCTTCAACATCCAGGCACTGAGCACAATGAGGGACAGGGCGAAGGCGAGGTAGCGGTTTGAGTTCATGGGTGAAGAGAGTTTTCTATCGGTCCAGTAAGCACCCTCAAGTATGCAGGCATTACCATGACTGCGACTTCGAGGTAACGACTTTCAGGTTACGGTAGACTAAATCAAGCTCGCAGAAAAGGGACTGAAAATTGGTCAGGGCACCTCCACCATGCTTAAAGCGACTCCGCCGCACCTCACTCCAAACAACGCATCAACGCCGAAGCCGCAGTCAGACCCCATCCCCGTCGTCGGCGGTAGGGTTGAGATGCAGTTGCTTACTACGCTCAAATGCAACCTCAAGTGCAGTTACTGTTCGTTGGGCGTGGGAGAAGTATTGGGCTCGCAAAACCAGGTCGAATACAACATTGCTCAGCTCAGTGCCTTTGTCGACAGACACTTGCAGGGTAAAGAAATCTATGTGACCTTTTACGGAGGTGAGCCGACGCTGAACAAACCTCTGATGCTGGAGGTGATGCGTTGTTTCCCGCACTTTCGGTTTCAACTCCAGACCAATGCCACCCTGATCAACAAACTGCCCGATTGGGTACTGGCACGATTCTCGAATGTGCTGGCTTCGATTGACGGGGGCGAAGCGACCACCGACCGTTACCGTGGTCGCGGCATTTACCGTCGGGTGATCAAGAATCTCAAGGAGGCACACGAGAAGATCGGTGGCTCGGTGACGGCGCGGGTTACCTGGGGCCACCCCGACACCTGCTTTGAAGAACTGGATCAATTGGTCAGTGACGATACCCCGTTTGATTACCTGTACTGGCAATTTGTGGCTGACGAAATGTATGCTGGTGACTCAATGGTGAAGCGACAGGCGGTGCTCGTTCAATTGATCGACAAGTTCTTTTCTCGACCTGATGTGTTGTACCCCTTGATCCCGCTAATGGGCATGGTTCGCAACAAACTCCTCCCGAACCGCGCTCAGGAACTGTACGCCGGGCGAGCCCAGTGCCGGGTCTCCACACACTTACTCAATATCATGCCTAACGGTGAAATCTATCCTTGCCCGGACCTGATGTACGTGCCCGACATGAAGATGGGAGATATCAAGAGCAACTGGCTAAAGGCGAGCCCGCTCCAACTCAGTCCCGAGATGCCGTGTCAGACTTGCGAAGCCTATTCATGGTGCCGTGGAAACTGCATGAAGAATATGTACAAAGGCTATGTCTTGAACGATCAGCTATACCGCAACCGCGTGGTTGAGCCCATTTGCGAACTGATCCGCTTCATGGGCCGTGAGATTGACCGACACAAGCCGCAAGCCTGGTTTGACCGGGCCACGCTGCCCGTGCGCAAGCAGATCACGGACTGTGAAGTCTACGAATACGTAGAGATCATGCCCTGAGTGTGCTCATTGGATTGCGTTTGTGGTTGGCGGCTAGTGTGGTTACCGGCGCAGCCGTATGGGAGCGTTAAGCCGGTTGCAGTTGGGGTTCACAGACTCGCCGCACAGCGCAACGGACTCATTCCCAGTAGCCTTGCCGGTGGTAGGCGTCGTGCAGGCGCTTTTCATAGTCCCGAGCTATGGGTAGAGCCTCGTGGTAATCAGGACTATTCTTGACTTCCTTGCGTGTCAGTTTGACAGTCAAACTCTGCGTTACCCAATCGATACGGTCTATCCAGCGGGTTGCCACAAGAACCTTCTTGCCGCCAGGCCACCAGTTCCGGGTATCAACAACAAGGTAACGAATCGACCAGGATTCATCATCGAAAACAAAGTCCTCTACGTGCCCGATACTTTCATCGCTCGCCTGGATTTCGTAGCCGACCAAGGCTTCGCTGCTGCGAAGATTGCGGTCACCAGCTTGAATGATGCGCTGGCGCTCGACGTTTGCTGCTGCGATCTCCGCTGAAGATGGCTGCACAGGTGGCAAAAACGGGTAAGCGCCCATTCCCCAAAGCTCACCGCCGTTCCAGTAGTCCGGGTAGGAGTAATGGCGCATGTATTCAAGTTCGTGTTGGCGAGTAATCGGTTGGTGGGTATCGATATCGGGACTGCTCTTGACCTGTTCTTTGCTTAGCATGACGGCGATTTTCCTTCCGCTGCCCAGGGGTTGCTTGACCGAGTAAGGGGAGATCAGAACCTCTCTACCGGATAGCCAACTGCGGGCATCGACGACGATATAGCGGATCGTCCATGAATGATCATCAAAAAATGCTGCATTTACGTGTCCGACGGATCCGTCTGTTGCGATAACAGATGAGCCAGTGAGATTGCTAAAACTGTTTAACATAGTGGCGCTTTGAAAAGGGGTGATGATCCAAGACTGGTCAGGTTTCTGGAGCGCAATGCTCTCAGGAGGCTATCTTGCACGTGAGTGCGCCGTCTGTATGTGCGCTAACAAACACGGTGAGGTTAGGGGCGTGCGAAAGCGCACGATGTTGCCTGAATCTGTGACCTTCACCCAAAGATGCCCATCGCGTTCGCTGTGGGCGTGGCGTCTGTGCCGTTAGTGGTCGCTCTGCGGCCAGCGACGTTTGGGCGGGCCAGCCAAGCAAGCGTGCAGGCAGTACGGGCGGATGCCAATAGCGGCAACGAACCTAGCTACTCCAGCCGAAAACCCACTTTAATTGTGACTTGATAGTGCGCAATTTTCCCATCCGCGATGTGTCCTCGTGATTCGACAACTTCATACCAATCCATGTGCTTGACCGTGAGCGCTGCCTTGGCGATAGCGTTCGCCACTGCCTTGTCAGTGCCCTCCGTTGAAGAGCCGACCAGTTCGATGATTTTGTATGTGCGATCCGACATGATGCTTCCTACTGAGAAAATCTGACTGAAATTGATTGTGGTGATCAGAAAGGCAATTTACAGCAACCCAACCGCCACGTCTGTTTGGTAACGAACGTACCCTAACAAAGTCGTGCGCTCTTGGCAAGTTCGGCACCGAACTCCAGCCAT
>JBBQZA010000255.1:0-5841 GCA_038208175.1 Burkholderiales bacterium | reverse complement strand
GGACTCCTGTTGCCATGCAACGTCATCGTGCGCGCCGAGGCCAATGGCAGCCAGACGGTAGGTTTCATGGATCCGGTAGTAGCGATGCAAATGACAGATGACCCCGAGGTCGCGAAGGTCGCCGCAGAGGTTCGCAGCCGCTTGGAGCGCGTGCGCGTGGCGCTGGAAAAACAGCAATTGGTTAGCTCCCGTGCTGCAGCAACGCCAGCCACAAAATCTTAGTTATTGGAACTGGAGTGTCAACATGACTTTATTCAAACCGGCGAACCCTTTCCCGGAAGTAAATTCCGTGCAGAGACTGGTCGAGAGGCCAGCAAATCTGACCTCAGGGGGGGCCCCGCTCCGTCGGGTTGAAAAGACAGTTCGGCCCCCCGTAGGGAGTCCGGCCAAGAGAGTCACACTGACACTTCACAGACAAGCCAAGCCGCTGGAACCCAGTGGAAATAAAGACGGTCCGGCTTCACTCGGACACGAAGCATCTCGCTAAAGAGCGGCAATCAGTTCCGGAGTGCCAAATGAAAAAGTCCATCAAGAGCCCCGATCCGATAACCCAGAATATTGAATCGATTGCCGCGTTTTACAAACGCGAACACAAAAAAGTGAGCTTCCTGCAACGGATCGTGGAAGCGATCAGCAATGTTGTGGGGAGGCCGATTTTTCTCATTTGCATCGTCTCTCTCGTCACGCTGTGGATTCTCGGCAACGTCATTGCCGGACAGTTGCATCGGGTTGAGCTTGACCCGCCGCCTTTTTTCTGGCTGCAGGGCATGGTCAGTCTGCTGACCATGCTGACAACAACCGTGGTTCTGATTCGACAAGAGAGACTCGCCAGACTGGAGGAGCGCCGGGAGCAACTCGATCTGCAAGTGAACCTCTTGACCGAGCAGAAGACCACCAAGCTCATCACTTTGTTTGAAGAGTTGCGACGCGATATGCCGATGGTCAAGAATCGTCGTGATCCGGAGTCAGAGGCAATGCAGCAACCCACCGATCCGCATCGCGTTCTCGCCGAGATGGACGAAGCTCGACTCTCCGCTGGGCACGGGCCAGCTGAGGAAACAGTTTCAGAAACTCCGGACAGTCTTGCTCCGGTCGCTGTGTATCCACGGCAATGAGTGTTAGCGCACATACAAAGCGCGAACAACAGTTGATATTGCCTGGCTCCCCGGAAACACTGTGAAGATCGCGCCTGAAATCTCCATGGTAGCCACGCTGAGCCTCCAGGACAGCGGCACCTGGGTACTGGCCGGCCCATGGACAGTGCAAGGACTGGGGCAACTTCCCGAGCGCTTGAACGCCGAGCCTGCTGCCAGCGCTGCAGTGCTACTGGATGGCAGCGGCCTGACCGCCTTCGACAGTGCCGGTGCCTGGGCACTGCAAGCGTGGTTGCAACGAGGAGCGGCCGCGCCGGGGTTGCAAAACTGGAATCCACGCTGGCAAGCCCTGCTGAGGGCAGCGACTGATCACGCCGGCGCCGAGCGAGCGCAGGCAGCCCGGGTGGGCGCCTTGGCGCGCCTGGGGCGCAGTGCGCTGGTGGCCGGGCAACAGACCTTGGCGCTGCTGGAATTTCTCGGTCAGGTGGCGCTTGTCACCCTCGGTGTGCTGACTCATCCGCGTCGTCTGCGCTGGCGCACGGTTCTGCATCACGTGCAGATTGGTGGCTTTGACGCGTTGCCGATTGTCGGCCTGATGTCCTTTCTGCTCGGCGTGGTGGTGGCCTACCAGGGAGCCGACCAGTTGCGCCACTATGGCGCCAACGTCTTCGTGGTGGACCTGGTGGGCTACGCCATGCTGCGCGAGTTCGCGCCGCTGATGAGCGCCATCATCATCGCCGGGCGTTCCGGCTCGGCCTATGCGGCGCAGATCGGCACCATGGTCGTGACCGAAGAGATCGACGCCATGCGCACCATTGGCATCGACCCGCTCGAGTTGCTGGTGTTGCCGCGCATCCTGGCCCTCGCGGTGGCGCTGCCCTTGCTGACCGTTTTTGCCGACATCACCGGCGTCTTCGGCGGTATGGTGATGGCACGCACGCAACTCGATATTGGTTTTCCTGAATTCATCGAGCGCTTCAGCCGCGAAATGCAGGGCAGCACGCTGATGGTGGGGCTCGGCAAGTCGTTGGTCTTTGCCGTGGTGATCGCCGTCATCGGCTGTTTCCAGGGCTTTCGCACCCGCGGCAGTGCCGACAGTGTCGGACGCCAGACCACACTGAGCGTGGTGCAGGCGATCTTTCTGGTGATCGTGGTCGACGCCGTGTTCTCGGTGGCATTCAACATACTGGGCCTGTAGCGTGAGCGCCAATGAAGCCGTCGCTGTGGTCGAGATGCAAGGCATCAGAACGCAATTTGGTCAGCAGGTGGTGCACCAGGGGCTGGATCTGCGCGTGTTGCGCGGCGAGATCCTGGCCATTGCCGGCGGCAGCGGATCCGGCAAGTCGGTGCTGCTGCGCGAGATGATCCTGCTGCAGAGGCCAACAGCCGGCAGCGTGCGCCTGTTCGGTCAGGACGTCGCCACGCTGACGCCCGATCAGGATCAGGCGCTGCGCCAGCGCTGGGGTGTGATGTTTCAAAAAGGCGGCCTCTTCAGTGCCCTGACAGTGCTTGAGAACGTGGGCCTGCCACTGCGCGAGCACAGTACGCTGGACGCAGCGTTGATCGACGGCATCTCCGATTGGAAACTCGCGCTCACCGGCCTGCCCTCAGAGGCTGCCCTCAAGCACCCGGACGCGCTCAGTGGCGGCATGCTCAAGCGCGCCGCCATGGCGCGTGCCCTGGCGCTCGACCCCGAATTGCTGTTTCTGGACGAGCCGACCTCGGGGCTGGACCCCGAAAGCAGCGCCGGCATCTGCGAGCTGATCTTGCACACGCGAGACCTGTTTGACCCCACCATCGTGGTCGTCACGCACGACCTGGATCTGCTGTGGCAGGTGAGCGACCGCGTCGCCGTACTGGGCGAGGGCCGCGTGCTGGCCATCGGCTCCATGACCGAGCTGTCAAAGCACCCGCACCCGATCGTGCGATCATATTTCGTTGATGCCCGCGCCGCCCGGCAGCCAGCCAAGGAACCTGCATGGAAGACAAGCTGAACCCCGCCATCGTCGGCGCTTTCGTACTGCTGCTGGGTGCTGCGCTGATCGCCGGTGTACTGTGGCTGGCGGCCGGCATGAGCGGCAAGAAGAACTACGCGCCCTACCGCTCCATCGTCGCCGAGTCAGTGGCCGGGCTGAACATCGACGCGCCCGTCAAGTACCTGGGTGTTGACGTTGGCAAAGTACGCTCCATCGCGATCGACCCGCAGAACTCGCGTCAGGTGCTGCTGGGTTTCATGATCGAGCAAGGCACCCCGGTCAAGCAGGATAGCGAGGCCGTGCTGAAGACGCAGGGTCTCACCGGCATTGCCTATGTGGAATTCAGCGGCGGCAGCCCCGGCTCGGCGGCACTGGTGCCCACGGAGCAGGAGCCGGTGCCGCTGATCCGCTCCAAACCGTCCTTGAGCACCCGACTGGAAAACGTGCTGGGCACGGTACTCACCGGACTTGACCAGATGTCAGGCAATCTGAGCGCCGTGTTCGATGCCGACAACCGCGCCGCCCTCAAGCAGATACTGGCCGACACCGCCACGCTGGCGCACACACTGGCGGCGCAGAAGGATGCGATGCATGCCGGTATCGCCGATGCGGCGCGCACCGCCCGCCTGACAGCCCATGCCAGTGCCCAACTGGAGCCCCTGCTGCTGCGTATTTCGGCCGCCTCCAATGCGGTGGAGAAAATGGCGCAAGCCGCCGCTCAGGCCAGCCTGCAAGCTGGCGTGGCAGTGGACTCGGCTGCCGGTGGCGTGCAGCAGCTGCGCAGCGAAACGCTGCCGGAATTGGGGCGCCTGATCACCGAGCTCAATCAGCTCGCCAGTTCCATGCGCCACTTGAGTGAACAGACCGAGCGCAACCCCAGTAGCCTGCTGGTGGGCGGCCCAACGCGTCCCGCCGGCCCCGGAGAAGGAGTAAAACCATGACACACACCAAGAACCGCCTTTACCGCGTGGCTAGCAACGCCGCTCATCGCAGCGCCCTGTGCTGCATCGCACTCAGCCTGGTGCTGCTGGGCGGTTGCGCCGGAGTGCTGCCCAAGCCGGCGGCGCAACCAACCCTGCTGGCGCTGGACGACAACTACGCCGCACCCATCGCCACAGCCGCGTGGCTCGGCGTTGCAGCCGCCACCGTGATCGTTGAGGCGCCGCGCGCGTCCGCAGGTTATGACACCCGCAACATCGTCTACCTGCGCCGCTCCAATGAGATCGAGTATTTTGCCTTCCACCAGTGGGTCGATACGCCGGCCAAAATGCTGGCGCCGCTGATCGTGCGCGCGCTGCAACGTGGCGCGGTCTTCGGTGCTGTGGCGCTGGCGCCCTCTGCAGCCAGCGGCGAGTTGAGACTGGAAACCGAGCTGGTGCGACTGCAGCAGGACTTTACCCAGGTACCGAGCCGCGTGCGCCTGACCCTGCAAGCATCGCTGATTGAAACCGCCACGCGCCGCGTGCTGGCCTGGCGCGAATTCGATGTGAGCACCGTGTCGGCCAGCGAAGACCCTTACGGCGGCGCGGCCGCCGCCAATCAGGCAGTGCGACAGGTGCTGAAGCAACTGGCGGCATTTTGCGCCGAGGTTGCCACACGCTGATTTGATGGACAGCGAGCTCGCTAACGATTGACATCACCCACCCTTGCTCTTGTCGATCCGGCGAGCCGTACAGTTGAGCGCCTGAGCGACTTTTCGGCGCGCCATATCGACGGATGTCGAAGCTGCCGCGAATCTCTATTCCGTCGTTTTGCCATCAAAGTGTTCCTTGTCTGCCTCCGCGTCGGCGCGGGTATGGTGGACCACGTCGTCCCGATGATTCGGCGGCGCATAGAGCGTATAGAGCTTCAGCGGAACACTGCCGGTGTTGATGATGTTGTGCATCGTCCCGGCCGGGACGAGCAGCGCAAAGCCTGCACTGATCGGCGCACGAACGCCATCTAGAACCGCCTCACCTGACCCTTCCTCGACGCGAAAGAACTGGTCGAGCATGTGGACTTCGGCCCCGATTTCCCCCTTGGGTTTTAGCGCCATGACGACAAGCTGGCAGTTCTTCGCCGTGTAAAGCACGCGCCGAAACTCTTCATTCTTGAGGGCGATGCTCTCGATATTTTGCACGAAACCTTTCATGACATTAGCTCCTTTGTTGGATTCTTGCTGCCTTACATTGTGTTTGCTGCTCACCTTGCTTTGCTTAAGAGATTTGGCCCCAGGCCCCTCCGAAGCGTCGGGGCCCCGGGAGTTTTTTTCGACTACAGAGAGCGAAGGAAGGCGACGATGTCCTTCTTCTCCGGTCCGCTCAGGTGCAGTTGCTGGATGAGGTTGAAGTACTCCACTGTGTCCTCGAGCGTGAAGCATCGCCCGTCATGAAGGTACGGCGGCGAGTCCTTGATGCCGCGCAGCGGGAAGGTCTTAATGGGGCCGTCGTGCGCCATCATCATCCCGTTCACGAGAGTCTGCTTGTAGAACCGCTCCGCCTTCAGGTTGTGCATGTTGTTGTCGGTGTAGTAAGGGGCTGGGTGGCAGGTGGAGCAGCGGGCTTTGCCGGTGAAGAGAGCCTGACCTCTGATCTCGGCAGGAGTGGCCTTCGCCGCGTCCAGCTCGCCGTAGATGTTCAGCTTGGGCGCTAGCGGGAAGTCGAGGATGGCCATGAACTCGGCCATGAAGTGGACCTGCGAGCCCCGCTCCAGGACGTTGACCCCCTTCTTGGCCGCCATCGCGTGGTCGCCGTCGAAATAGGCGGCGCGCTGCTCGAACTCGGTGAAGTCCT
>JBBQZA010000254.1:0-5951 GCA_038208175.1 Burkholderiales bacterium | reverse complement strand
TTCGTTTTTGCCACCATGACCAGCGTGCCAGGCTGTTTCATGGCCAATGGCAATGAAACAGCCTTGCAGCTTCAGGTCTTCGGTTTGGCCAGTGCGGACGTCTTTCAGGCGCACGCCGGTGACGCCGCTTGGGTCACCCAGCACTTCATCCAGGGTACAAAAGGTCTTCAGTTCAATTTTTCCGGCTGCCGCTTTTTCCATCAACTTGTCGATCATGATGGGTTCGGCCTTGAATTTGTCGCGCCGGTGAATCAGGTACACCTTGCTGGCAATGTTGGACAAATACAGAGCCTCTTCGACCGCCGTATTACCGCCACCGACGACACAGCAAACCTGGTTGCGATAGAAAAAACCGTCACAGGTGGCGCAGCCTGACACTCCGCGCCCCATGAATGCCGTCTCGGACGCCAGACCCAGGTATTTGGCGGACGCGCCCGTAGCTATGATCAGCGCGTCGCATGTGTAGCTGCCACTGTCGCCCTGCAGGATAAAGGGGCGCTGTTTCAAGTCAACTGAATTGATATGATCGAAGACGATTTCGGTTTTGAATCTTTCGGCATGTGCCAGAAAGCGCTGCATCAGATCCGGCCCCTGTACACCGTGAACGTCGGCTGGCCAGTTGTCGACTTCCGTAGTGGTCATCAATTGGCCACCTTGTGCAATACCGGTGATCAGCAAAGGGTTCAGATTGGCGCGTGCCGCATAAATGGCTGCCGTGTAGCCGGCCGGTCCGGAACCCAGGATCAAAACCTGGGCGTGTTTGGTGTTTGACATCGCTTGCTTTCCTGAAAATATGACTTGTGCCGTGTACAGTTGGGCATAGTATGACTTATTCGCTCAATACTTTAAACACTTCCCGTACTCATGACGCTGGCGAGCGCACCGGTTGGCGGCGCTTTGCTGGCGAACTTGGTTTGCTGGCAAGTCTGGTGCTGCTTGTATTCTGGATGGTGGCCCTGTTGACGTACTCGCGACTGGATGTCGCGTGGTCAACTTCAGGTGCGGGTGGTCCGACACTGAACTGGGGCGGTTTGGTAGGAGCCCGGCTCGCGGATGGCAGCTATTTCCTGTTCGGCTTCTCGGTTTGGTGGTGTGTTGTAGCCGGCTTGCTCGCATGGCTCTCAAGCCTGGCACACTGGCTACGAGGTCACGAGTTTTTGACGCCGTCGATGGACCATCGACCGGAGCAGTCCAGCCGCGTCGCCTTCTGGTGCGGGCTGACTCTGTTGCTGTGCGCCAGTTCAGCGCTGGAGTGGACCCGTATGTACAGTCTGGAAGCCCGCTTGCCTGGGCATGGTGGCGGTGTTTTGGGCTATCTTGTCGGCCCCTTTAGCGTCAAGTGGTTTGGTTTTGTGGGCTCTGGATTGCTGACCATCAGCCTGGGGCTGGCCGGGGTTGCGCTTGTGTTTCGCTTTTCCTGGGGCCAGGTGGCCGAGCGTCTCGGGGCCTGGCTTTATTCCCTTTTTGAATCGCGACGCGAGAAACGTGAAGTCGAACAGGACATCGCCTTGGGACAACAGGCAGTACGTGAACGCGAAGAAGTGGCGAATGAGGAGCGCGAAGACTTCGTCGAGTCTCCACCGCCACCGATCCGGATTGAGCCGGTGCTGGCCGATGTTCCGAAAAGCGTGCGGGTTGCCAAGGAGCGACAAAAGCCCTTGTTTACCGAACTTCCCGACAGCCGCTTGCCGCAGGTTGACCTGCTCGACGGTGCGCTGTTGCGCCAGGAGACGGTGGCGCCGGAGACGCTGGAGATGACCAGCCGAATGATTGAGAAGAGGCTCAAAGATTTTGGGGTTGAAGTGCGCGTGGTGCTGGCCCAGCCCGGACCCGTCATTACACGTTATGAGATTGAACCTGCGGTAGGAGTCAAGGGCGCGCAAATCGTCGGTTTGGCCAAAGATCTGGCGCGATCCTTGAGTCTGGTGTCGATACGAGTGGTGGAGACGATTCCGGGCAAGAATCACATGGCGCTGGAGTTGCCCAACGCCAAGCGTCAGTCGATCAAGTTGTCGGAGATTCTGGGCTCGCAGGTCTACAACGAAGCGAAATCGATGCTGACGATCGGTTTGGGCAAGGACATTGTGGGCAATCCGGTGGTCGCTGATTTGGCCAAGATGCCGCATGTACTGGTGGCCGGCACAACCGGTTCGGGCAAATCCGTCGGTATCAACGCCATGATTCTCAGCCTGCTGTACAAGGCTGAGGCGAGCGATGTGCGGTTTTTGATGATCGATCCGAAGATGCTGGAAATGTCTTTTTACGAAGGCATTCCGCACCTTTTGGCGCCGGTGGTGACCGATATGAAGCAGGCCGCCTACGGTCTGACCTGGTGCGTTGGCGAGATGGAGCGCCGCTACAAGTTGCTCAGCAAGTTGGGCGTGCGCAACCTGGCGGGCTACAACGCGAAGATCGATGAGGCCAAGGCGCGTGGCGAATTTGTTTACAACCCCTTCAGCCTGACGCCCGAGTCGCCAGAGCCGCTGGCCCGATTGCCGCATATCGTGGTGGTGATCGACGAGTTGGCCGATCTGATGATGGTGGTCGGCAAGAAGATTGAGGAATTGATAGCCCGTCTGGCGCAGAAGGCGCGCGCTGCAGGCATTCATTTGATTCTGGCGACACAGCGTCCCAGTGTCGATGTGATTACCGGCCTGATCAAGGCCAACATCCCGACCCGCATCGCCTTTCAGGTCAGCAGCAAGATTGACAGTCGCACCATTCTGGACCAGATGGGCGCGGAAGCGCTGCTGGGCATGGGTGACATGCTCTACATGCCCAGTGGCACGGGCTTTCCAATTCGGGTGCATGGCGCCTTTGTCAGTGATGACGAAGTACACCGGGTCGTGAATTACCTCAAATCCCAGGGCCAGCCCAACTACATCGACGGTGTGCTGGAAGGCGGTACTGCCGATGGTGACGCTGATGCTCTGGGCGAGGGCGGCAATGGTGCCGGTGAAAAAGACCCGATGTATGACCAGGCGGTAGAGGTTGTCCTGAAGAACCGCAAAGCCAGTATTTCGCTGGTGCAGCGACATCTCAAGATCGGCTATAACCGGGCCGCCCGACTGGTGGAAGACATGGAGAAGGCCGGGCTGGTGAGCGCCATGAGTAACAGTGGTCAACGCGACATTCTGGTGCCGCTGCGAGCCGAATGATGTTTGTCATGAAAGCACCTGTTTTATTCCTGCTGCTTGCAGGCGCCCTGTCTGCTTACGCTGGCGGACTGGAGAGTCTGGAGGCCTTCGTCAAAAACGTGAAGACCGGACGTGCCGACTTCACCCAGGTCGTGACCGTACCAGCCAGGCAAGGGCAGGCGGCGCGAAGCAAGACTTCCAGCGGTACTTTCGAGTTTGCGCGCCCCAATCGTTTCAGGTTTGTCTACAAAAAGCCGTTTCAGCAAAGCATTGTTGCCGATGGCCAGACGCTCTGGTTGCATGACGTGGAACTGAACCAGGTGACGGCGCGCAAACAATCTCTGGCGCTGGGTTCCAGCCCGGCCGCGCTGATTGCATCGGCCCCGGACTTGCATGCTTTAGCGGCCGACTTTGTATTGACAGCGGGGCCAGACAGGGAAGGTCTGGAGTGGGTGTTGGCCGTGCCCAAGGCAAAGGACAACCCATTACAGAGTATCGGCGTCGGACTGCGGTCCGGCGAACTGGTGGCACTCGAAATTCTCGATAGTTTTGGCCAAAAGTCGAGTCTGCGTTTCAGTGCCTTTGTTGCCAATGGGGCCATTGACGCCGCGAGTTTCCAGTTCAAACCGCCGCCCGGTGCAGACCTGATTCGTCAGTAAGGTGCGATCAGTCTCAGGCTGTGCCGCAGCAGCCTCGGTCAGCCCAGCAATTGCTAATGTCGATAGACCAATGTGGCCAGACGCAGCATGTCTTCACGCCCGGTGTTGCCCGATAACGCATAACCAAAACGGCCATCAATCCAGTAAAAGACATCGATGTCTTTTTCGCGTGTGTAGCGAAATCCGGTGTCACTACCCATCGCTGCGTTAGGCCGGACGTACAGCGTCAGGCGATTCTGGACAGCGTTCTCGTACATGAATTGCGCCACCTCGCCGCTATCGCCTGGCAGCAGGCGTCCGCCAACCAGTCGGTAGCCTGCGGAGTCGAGCTTGGGCGGCTTCAGTTCTGCACCCAGGCGTTTCGAGAGCCAGCCGACCAAATGGGTTTCCTGATCAGCACCCACTTCGACCGGATGGCGAACTTCAGGAACATAGACGGCGTGGGCAATCGCCGCCTGGTGCGGCAGGGAATAGGGGGTTTGGGATAAAAGCTGGTGAGGTCCTGTTTCGCCGCGCAGAACGAAGCCGGCAATGCTGCCGAGCATCAGCCAGAGCACGGCCGCGAGTTTGCGCTCATGGCGCCATCGTGCCGAGTTGCTTGCAGGAATCAGGCGTGCCGGAACCGGTTCGTCAAGCGCCGGATCAAAGACGCGGTGTAACTGCCGCGTCTGATCGCGCCATCCTTCCACCTGTGCCCGGTGCTCAGGATGGCCAGCCAACCAGGCTTCGACCAGCATCGTTCGGGCGCTGTCAAGCTGACCGTCGGCGAAGGCGTGCAAGTCGTTTTGGGAAATCGGTGTGTTCATGGGGTGACCACCTTCAGCAGCGGCGGCGCCTCACCGGCCAGCAGCGCTTTGAGACGGCCACGACCGCGCGCCAGGCGGGACATCACGGTGCCCTGCGCAATGTTGAGCGTGCGCGCTATCTCGGCGTAGCTCATTTCCTCGAGCGCGACCAGTAACAGGATCTCACGCTGCTCAAGCGGTAGCAGCGCCAGCGCACGTTCCAGGTCGCGCAGTTCCAGTAGGTCGTTCTGAGTCGCGCGCTGAGCTGGCACTGGCAGATCATCCTCATCAAGATAATCGATGTGACTGTCGCGGCGACGCCCATCGACATGCAGGTTATGCATGATGGAAAACAACCATGGCCGCAGGTCGCGCTCACGCTGCCAGAAGTGCCATTTTTCAAGCGCCCGCTCCAGCGTGTCCTGCACCAGATCGTCTGCCACATCGACGCGCCCCGTCAGCGCCCGCGCGTAGCGGCGCAAACGGGGAATTTCAGCAACGATGGCGGCGTGTTGGCTCAACTCTGGGGACGCTTGGCGTTGCTCGCGTCTTACGGTTTCGCTACTTTCCAGGTGCCATTGAATCCGTCACCGGTCTTGTCGCCAGGCTTTTGGTCCTTGGCCCAGAAGTACAGGGGCTTGCCCTTGAGAGCCCACTGCTTGGCGCCGTCGTCGCGGGTGATGACGCTGTAGTCGGCCTTGCCGGTGTCGCCAGCCGCGGCAGCAAGCGCAGGCCAGTTGCCGGCGCAGGGGCCATTGCAGACGCTCTTGCCGCTGCCCGCGGCGTCCTTGTCAAAGGTGTAGAGAGTCATGCCGTTCGAGCCCACCAGCACGCCGTCGCTGGTCTTGACTGGTGGGTCGCCAGCCCAGGTGAGGCCGGCCAGGGCGAAGAAAGAGACGGTGGCTACAAGTTGCTTGGTTTTCATAAAGTTCTCCATTGAGGTTGGGGGTTGCCAACAGATATACGGATGATGCGCCCGGTTTATTCCCTCGGGCCTTGAAATATTTTGCCAAGTGCAACCTTTAACACGGGTCGGCTCCGATGCGCCACAATATTAACCAATGAGCGCGACACCCTACCATCAGCAGCCCCTGGCTGAACGGCTGCGCCCGAAAACCCTTGGCGAAGTGATTGGCCAGCAACATTTGCTGGGTGAGGGCATGGCACTGCGCCTGGCTTTTGAGTCGGGCCAGCCGCACAGCTGCATTTTGTGGGGGCCACCGGGCACCGGCAAAACCACCATAGCGCGCTTGATGGCGGACGCATTTGATGCCCAGTTCATTACCATTTCGGCTGTGCTGGGTGGCGTCAAGGATATTCGCGAGGCGGTAGAGAAAGCGCAGCTGGCGCAGGGGCAGGGCCGGCGCACC
>JBBQZA010000253.1:0-5969 GCA_038208175.1 Burkholderiales bacterium | reverse complement strand
AGGGACGCGCCTTCAGGCGCAGCGCCAGTTTGGCAGGAAACGCCGCGCCTGGGAGATAGCGCCTTTCGCGCCCAGCGAGATGCGGTCGAACATGCCCAACTGACCCTGCGCAAGTTGGCCGCGCAGGCCCATGGCGAGGCGCTGACGCAATTACTCAATGCCTGGGAACGGCGTGATGGCGTACTTGTGCCGTCGCTGCAGGATTTTGGCAACCGCGTCACGCCGGCCATGCGCAGTGCCTGGCTGAAAGCTCTGGCACAGGCCCCGGGCGGCGATGCCGGTGTGGCCTTGCTGCGTCTGGAAATGGCGTCCGAATTGCCGACGCCGGCTGAGCACCTGGATGCACGCCGGGCCTTGCAGTTACAGTTGCTGACCCGGCGCAATGATCCGCCACCCGCGCAAACCTGGGCTCAGGACGCAGCACTGGTTTTGACCAGCGTCTTTGAGACGGTCCAGGCGCGCCGACTGCAAAATGTTCTGAAGATCCTGCTCAGACCCTAACCGAAGGTGCACGCCGATGGACTCTACTGAAGACCTGTTCAAGCGCCTGGATCAACTCAACGAGATCGGGGCTTCGCTGTCACGCGAACGCGATATTGAGCGCCTGCTGGAGCATATCCTGCTGGCGGCAAAAGCCATTACCAATGCCGATGGCGGCACCTTGTACCGAATGAAGCAGGATGGTCAAAGTCTTCGTTTTGAAATGTTGCGGACCGATTCCCTGAAGATCGCGATGGGCGGCACCTCCGGCAGCGCCATTAGTTTCCCTGACCTGCCTTTGAAGGACGAATCCGGCGCGCCGAACGACTCCCTGGTGGCGGCTTACGCCGCGATCCATGTGCAGACGGTCAATATTGTTGACGCCTACAACGATCCGAATTTCGATTTTTCGGGCACGCGCCGCTTTGACGAACGAACCGGCTACCGCTCGCAATCCTTCCTGACGGTGCCAATGAAGGACCACGAGGGCGAAGTGATCGGTGTGCTGCAACTCCTTAATGCGCAGGCGCCGGGCAGCAAGACGGTGGTTCCATTTTCACTGGCTGATCAGAGCCTGGTCGAGTCGCTGGCCTCGCAGGCCGCCATTGCACTGAGCAATCGCTTGTTGATGACGCAACTGGAACAGTTGTTTGAATCTTTCATCAATCTGATCAACCTGGCGATCGACGAAAAATCACCCTACACCGGCGGGCATTGCCAGCGCGTTCCGGCGCTCACCATGCTGCTGGCGGAAGCCGCCTCGGAAACCACCGAAGGACCGATGGCTTCATTCCACATGGATGAGCGCGACCGCTACGAGCTCAAGATTGCCGGTCTGCTGCACGATTGCGGCAAGATCACGACGCCGGTTCACGTGGTTGACAAAGCGACCAAACTGCAAACCCTGTTTGACCGTGTGGACCTGATCGATACCCGGTTTGAGGTCCTCAAAAGAGACGCTGAAATTCATGCGTTGCGCCAACAACTGGCCTTGCGCCCTTGCGTTGACGCGCAGGCAGAAGTCGGCATCGCCGCTACCTGCCAGCAAGAGAAGGAAGTGCTCGATGCGGATCGAGACTTTCTGCGCATCTCCAATATTGGTGGCGAGACCATGAGCGAGGCCGCCATGCAGCGGGTGCGCCAGATTGGCAGGCAGCGCACGTGGCGCGATGTCAATGGTGTTGAGTCCGAGTTTCTGACGGCCGATGAACTGGAGAACCTGACCATCAAGGCTGGCACCCTGACTGCCGACGAGCGCAAGACCATCAATCAGCACATCGTAACGACCATCAGGATGCTGGAGCAGTTACCTTGGCCCAAGCACCTCAAGAATGTGCCCGAGTACGCCGGTGGTCACCACGAGCGTGTCGATGGAAAAGGCTATCCCAAGGGGCTGACACGGGATCAGATGTCGGTGCAGGCCCGCGTGATGGGCATTGCCGACATTTTTGAGGCATTGACAGCGACAGACCGGCCCTACAAGCAGGGCATGAAGCTGTCACAAGCCATGGCGACCATGAACAAGTTCAAGGGCAACGGTCATATCGACCCTGACCTGTTTGATATCTTTCTGCAAAAGGGCGTCTACAAGCGCTACGCCGAGCAGTTCCTTGATCCGTCGCAGATCGACGAAGTTCAGCTTTAAGCCGACGCGACTGTCAGACGCTCGACGTCGGCGCCAGCACCGGCCAGATGGTGCGCGCTTGCGCTCAAGCGCAAGACGCAGGCGCGCGCCGGATCGGCGTTGCCATCCCAGTCACTCAGAACCAGGCGGCGCAGGCCAGTGCCCAGATCGTGTTCGGCTGGTCTGTGAGTGTGTCCGTGAATCAGCGTGCTGGCGTCGGCCGTCTGCAGCCAACTGCGGCAGGTCTCAAGGTCCAGGTCAACCGTGATGGCGCCGCTGGCCAAGTCCTGCTTCTTGCGCTGTTCGCTTTGCTGGCGTAACTCGCGCCCTATCAATTGCCGCTCCAGCAACGGTTTGCCCAGAAATTCCTGTTGCCATTCGCGCTTGCGTACCTGTTGGCGAAACCGCATGTAGGCGCTATCTGCCACGCACAATGCGTCGCCGTGCGAGAGCAGCCAGCGCTGTCCGGCAAATTCGAGCAGCGTCGGATCGTTCAGCAAAGTCATGCCGCAGGCGCTGGCATAGTCCGGGCCCAACAGAAAGTCGCGGTTTCCGTGCATGAAATAAAGGGCCAGACGTTGCGAGGCTGCTTTGAGCTCCTGAGCGCAAGCCGCGGCAAAGTCCAGGTCCTGGGCCTGATCCCTGCTGTGGTCGATTAATTCAGCGCCAGCCAGCACATCATCACCGATCCAGACTTCAAACAGATCGCCCAGAATAAAAACCGCATCGGCCCGCGTGCGGCGCAGGTAGTCGCGCCAGGCAGACAGAGTAGCGTGGTGGTCAGACTGCAGGTGCAGGTCAGCGACGAAATCAACACGCAGCCAGTCAGAGGGTGCCTGCAGCAGGGCCGGCACCGCGCTCGCGTTCACGCTAGAGTGCCACCGCTTTTTCGATGATCACGTCTTCGACCGGCACGTCGTCGTGATGGCCGCGACGAGCGGTCTTGACGGTCTTGATTTTGTCGACCACATCGGTGCCCGATATGACTTTGCCAAAGACGGCGTAACCCCATCCCTGGGCCGATATCGCCGTGTGGTTCAGAAAAGCGTTATCCGCCGCGTTGATGAAAAACTGGGCTGTTGCCGAGTGCGGATCACTGGTACGCGCCATGGCGACGGTGTAGTGGAGGTTCTTCAAGCCGTTGTTGGCTTCGTTGTCGATCGGCTTGTCACCGCGTTTTTCCTTCATGCCGGGCTCCATGCCGCCGCCTTGCACCATGAAGCCGGGAATGACGCGATGAAAGATCGTGTTGTTGTAGTGGCCTTTGTTGACGTAGCTGAGAAAATTGGCGACTGATTTGGGCGCCTTGTCCTGGTCAAGTTCCAAGGTTATGACGCCGAGGTTGGCGATGTGAAGTTCGACTTGTGGTTTGCTCATGATTTATTTTTCAAGGGTTGCGGAGTTGATGAGTATGGTCGTCTTCGGAACGTCGCTGCGAAACGGTCCGCCAGCACCGGTTGGAGTGCTTTTGATTTTCTGAATCACGTCAGCACCGTTGACAACCTTGCCGAAAACGGTGTAGCCGTAGCCATCGGGTGCCGGTGCATTGAGGTTGGCATTGTCCTTGACGTTGATGAAAAACTGGGACGTGGCCGAGTTCGGATCACTGGTGCGGGCCATGGAAATGGTGCCAAGGTCGTTCTTCATCCCATTGCTGGCCTCCAGCTGAACCGGGGGCCGGGTCGGCTTCTGTGAATATTTGGTGTCAAAGCCGCCGCCTTGCACCATGAAGTTGTCGATCACGCGGTGGAAGATGGTGCCGTCATAGTGCTTGTCCTTGACGTACTGCAAAAAATTTGCCACGGTCTTGGGCGCTTTGTCGGGATAGACCTCGACCACAAAATCGCCGGCGCTGGTGGCAAACCTGACCCGCGGTGCATCTAGCGCCAAGGCATCAGCCGGCGCAAAGAGATGGGCTGCAAGCGCAAACACAAGTCCGGCAAAAACAGGAACACGTACAGATTTCATCCAACAACTCCTTCATAAAATATTTTCCACTGGTTGCCATGCCGCGCCCAATACTGGCGCCGGGTGGGACCGCTGCGGCTGCCATCGGCCACCTCGCCGAAGGTCACCACCATGGTATCAGCGCTGTCGGTCCAGCGCAGCAGCGAAAGGTCTTTGAGTTGAAGGTTGCGTCCCCGGATCTTCTCGATTTGAGTGCGCAGAGCCGGTGTCCATTCGGACAGCGTCTTGCCGTTGCTGAAGAAATCCGGACTGTAGAAACTCAGGACCTGGTCCAGGTTGCCGCGCGACTTGGCGCTTTGCCAGGCGGAGAGGGCCGCTTCAAAGGGCTTGCTCTCAGAGCGTGCCAGAGTGGGTTTGATCCAATGCAGGCTCTGGGCGATAACGACCGGCGTGGTGCGGGCCTGCACGGTCTGGATGATGCGGACCAGATCCGGGTTGGCCAGCACAACGCAACCGTCAGTAGCCTGCGGTGGCCGCGAAAATTGGTTCGGCGGCGTACCGTGCAGCCAGATTCCACTGCCGGTCTTGCCGCGCCGACTGTCCAGTTCATTTGGGTAACTGATCGGCAGGGCACCAGAGCCGTAATAATCCTTAAGTGAATTGGGGCTGAGGTTGCCGGTAATGAAATAGACCCCGAGAGGGGTACGCAAATCGCCTTCCCGGGTTTTCTCGAAGCCGGACTTTCCAATCGAGACGTAGTAGTCGCCGATCAGGGTCAAACCGCTGGCCTGATTCTCAAACAGGTAAAGACGCGAACGCGAAGCGTCGACCGCAATGGCATGCCGGTTGCGAGCGGACAGGGTTAGAAATTGTGACGGCACCGCGCCTGGCGGCGGGCGTTCACGCAGCGCTTTCAAACGCATCGAAGACTCATCGCGCAACTCAGCCAGCACCGTCTCCGCAGCCGGAGGCAGCGGCAGCGGAACATCGCCCAGCGTTTTGATATGGCGAATGCGCGCCGACAGCAGATCGCCGTAGATCAACTGGGCCAACTGAAAGTTCGGATAGTCGCGAACCAGGCTTTCTGCGTGTTGCAGCGCTTCACGCGATTGGGCCTTGGCCACCCGTTGGTAAACCTCGATCAATCGGGCTTCGGCCAGTCCTGGGTCGACCGGGTCCTGGTGGATGACTTTCTTGACCTTGCTCTTGCTGCCGGCCTTCTTGTGGCCGCCATTCTTATGAACGGCAGCCGCCGCTACTGACGAGAAGGCGACAGCAACGGCAACCAAGAAAATGGATAAGTAACGCCTCATGGGGCCTACAGACGACGCACAAAGAAACGCTGCCTCAGCGAGGAGGCCCGCTGCGATTCGTGAGTCGTCATCAATTGCCTGAAGATTCCTTGCTGATCAGCCAACGCTCACCGCTCTTGACCAGTTCAAGGGTTTTGCGACTCGATACCGAGAGCGCACCGGCGTGGTATTGCTGCCGGAATTTGGCAACCGCCAGTTTGCCGTCAACCGCCACTTGCAGATTGTCGAGTTTGACGCTGATGCTGGCTTTTCCGACGATGCGATTGCGGCGATCTTTTTCCCACATACTGCGCGATTGATTGGCCGGCGGGACAAATCCTTTGTCATAGGCGCCCAGATACGAGGTCACATCTTTGGCAGACCAGGCCTTGGCCCATGCCAGCACCGCCTCTTCGGCAGACTTGACGTCTTCCGACGCAGCACCGCCAGCGACCGGTTTGGCCGGTGCCGCGCCGACGGCGGGAGCGGATGACGCTGCCGCAGCGGTCGCTACAGGCTTGGCAGACGCCGCCGCGCTTGGCGTTGGAGCCGCCGCTGGTGGTACCGGCAAGACCGGGCGTTGCCCCTTGTTGGTCGGGCTGAACAGTTCCCGAATCAAGGCCAGCTTGGGTGGTACCGCTGCATTGGCGCTGTCAAGTTGCAGT
>JBBQZA010000252.1:0-5997 GCA_038208175.1 Burkholderiales bacterium | reverse complement strand
GGTCGCAAAACGAAGTTGGCACCTGGGCGATTGAAATAATTTTCGTCCTGCTGCCCAGCGCGCTGTGGCGCGTGTACTTCCTTCGTTTAAAGACGCGGCCACATGAGGCTCCCCTCTTCCGCCCGGCGGGGCGGGAGAGGGCGGGGGGTGTGAGTGGGGGAAAGAAAGGGAGTGGGGGAAAATCAGTGCCCCGACTAAAATCGACCTTATCTCCTGAAAGCCCCCGCCTCCATGCCACGCCAACTTTTCGTTACTACCGCCCTGCCTTACGCCAACGGCAATTTCCACGTCGGCCACATCATGGAGTACATCCAGGCCGACATCTGGGTGCGCTACCAGCGGATGATGGGCAACGTGGTGCACTTTGTCTGCGCCGACGACGCGCACGGCGCGCCGATCATGATTGCGGCGGAAAAGGCGGGCAAGACGCCGCAGCAGTTCGTGGCCGCTATTGCGGCCGGGCGCAAGCCGTATCTGGATGGCTTTCACATCGGCTTTGACAACTGGCATTCGACCGACAGCATCGAGAACCATCAACTGGCGCAGGCGATCTATCGCGATCTGAAAGCCAACGCTCTGATTGCCACGCGCGTTATCGCGCAGTTCTTCGACCCCGAGAAGAGCATGTTTTTGCCGGACCGCTTCATCAAGGGCGAGTGCCCGAAGTGCGGTGCCAAGGATCAGTATGGCGACAACTGCGAGGTCTGTGGCGCCGTCTACAGCCCGACCGAATTGAAGAACCCTTATTCGGCATTGACCGGTGTGACGCCGATGCTGCGCGACTCGGAACACTATTTCTTCAAACTCTCGGACCCGCGTTGCGCCGAATTTCTGGAGAAGTGGACGCAGGGCAGCAACGAGCGTGGCCAGACGCATCTGCAAAGCGAGGTCTACAACAAGGTCAAGGAATGGTTGCTGCCCGATGAAGCGGGCCAACGCGACCTGGGCGACTGGGACATCAGTCGCGATGCGCCCTACTTCGGCATCGAGATTCCGGATGCTCCGGGCAAGTACTTCTATGTCTGGCTGGATGCGCCGATCGGCTACCTGGCCTCACTGAAGAACCGCTTTGTGAAGCTGGCCGACGATGCGACGCAGGGCGCGCTGCAGTATGACGCCTTCATGGCGGACCCGGCCACCGAACAGTACCATTTCATCGGCAAGGACATCATCACTTTTCACACGCTGTTCTGGCCCGCGATGCTGCATTTCAGTGGCCGCAAGACGCCGAGCGCGGTCTTCGTGCACGGCTTTCTGACGGTCAACAGCGAGAAGATGAGCAAGAGTCGCGGCACCGGTCTGGACCCCCTGAAATACCTGAGCCTGGGGATGAATCCGGAGTGGCTGCGCTACTACCTGGCAGCCAAACTGAATGCGCGCAACGAGGACGTGGAGTTCAACCCGGAAGATTTCATGGCGCGCGTCAACAGCGACCTGGTCGGCAAGTACGTCAATATTGCCAGCCGTGCCGCCGGCTTCATCGCCAAACGTTTCGATGGCAAGTTGGGCAACATCACAGCCGATGGCGCTGCGCTGCTGGCGCAATTGCGCGCCGAGCAGGCGAGCATCGAGGAACTGTACGAGGACCGTGAATACGCCCGAGCACTGCGCGAAACCATGCTGCTGGCGGATCGTGTCAATGAATACGTCGACGCCAACAAACCCTGGGAGTTGGCGAAACAGGTTGGCATGGAGCCGCGCCTGCACGATGTTTGCAGCGTCTGCATCGAAGCCTTCGCGCTGCTCACGACCTACCTGAAACCGGTGCTGCCGCTGCTGGCAACGCAGGTGGAGCAGTTCCTGTGCATCGATCCGCTTTCTTTTGGCAGTGTCAGGCAGGGTCTGGCTGCGGGTCACCGGATCGGCAACTACCAGCACCTGATGCAGCGCGTCGACATCAGGCAACTGGAAGCCTTGTTCGAAGCGCCGGAGCCGGTCGCGGTGGCGGCGGTTGCCAGCGCATCCGCCGCACCGAGTGCCGAGGACATGGCACCGGTCATCGGCATCGATGACTTCAACCTGATCGATCTGCGCGTCGCCCGCATCGTCCATTGCGAGTCGGTCGACGGTTCCTCAAAATTGCTGCGCCTGACGCTTGATGTGGGTGAAGGCACGACGCGCAACGTCTTCAGCGGCATCGCCGGCGCTTACCGGCCCGAGCAACTGATAGGCAGGCTCGCCGTGCTGGTGGCCAATCTGGCGCCGCGCAAGATGAAATTTGGCGTCAGCGAGGGCATGCTGCTGTCGGCCAGTCACGCCGATGAAAAATCAAACCCGGGTATCTATCTGCTGGCGCTGGAGGATGGCGCGCAGCCGGGCATGCGGGTGCGTTAATCAGGCTCGAACGCGCCGCCGCACCGCGGTCAGGATGCCGCGCAAAATATCGATCGGCGGCGGTGGACATCCTGGAACCGCCACATCCACATCAATGACACTGGACACCGGTCCTGCGCTGGCGTAACTCTGGCCGAAGATGCCACCATCGCAACCACAGTCGCCCACCGCCACCACCAGGCGCGGCTCCGGTGTGGCTTCAAACGTGCGACGCAAGGCGGTCGCCATATTGCGCGACACCGGACCCGTCACCAGCAACAGATCCGCATGGCGCGGACTGGCCACGAACTTGATACCCAGACCTTCGATGTTGTAGTAGGGATTGCCCAGCGCACTGATCTCGAGTTCGCAAGCGTTACAAGAACCGGCATCGACCATGCGAATCGCCAAAGCCCGACCCAGAATATCCAGCACGTCCTTTTGAATACGTGCCGTTTCAGCCTCGGCAACAGCACCAATATCAGGTGCCGCTTCCGTGCGGATGCCGTTCCTGCCGATTTGCCGAATCACTTTCCAGATCATAAATCCTGCCCCGAATAGCTGAGGTTGAACGACTTGTTGATCAAAGGAAAATCAGGCACGATATTGCCGATCACGGCGTGTTCCAGCACCGGCCAATTCTGCCAGGAAGGATCGTGGCAATGGCAGCGCAGAATGCACTGCTGCTCGGTGGCACCGCCCAGTTCCAGCGCGACAACGACTTCACCACGCCAGCCCTCGACCCAACCGGCGCCCCGGCTCGGCTGGGTCGGCAAAACAATCTCCTGCAGCAAAGGACCCGGTGGCAGTTCCGTCAGCATGCCGCGCAGCAAGCGCAGCGATTCGAACACTTCGTCGAAGCGCACCTCGACGCGGGCTGCCACATCGCCATTGCGCTGCGTCGCCATCCTGACCTGCAGGCGCTCATAGGGTGCGAACGGATGGTCACTGCGCAGGTCCCAGGCCTGGCCACTGGCCCGGCCCGCCAGACCGGCCAAACCCAGTTGTGCCGCCAGCGCCGGACTGACACACCCGGTATTCATGAAACGGTCCTGCAGGCCGGCATGCTCCTCATAGACCGAATGCAGGATATGTACCTCGACCTCGAGTACATCGCACTGTTGACGCAAGCGCTCGACCACGGCCGGGGTGATGTCGCCAGCGACGCCGCCCGGTAGCACGCAGTCCATCATCAGTCGATGCCCAAACGCTTCTTTCGAGAGCCGCAACCAGTCTTCCCGCAGCCGCGAAAACTGGGCCAGTCCAAAAGCAAAGGCCGCATCGTTACCCAAAGCGCCCAGATCACCCAGATGGTTGGCGACACGCTCGCGCTCCAGCATCACGGCCCGCAAGCTCGCTGCGCGCTCTGAGATCTGGCAAGCAGCCGCCGACTCCAAGGCCATGCAGTAAGCCCAGCTGAAAGCCACCGTGGAATCGCCCGAGACTCTGCCTGCAAGACGGTAGGCCTGCAAGGGCGGCATTTGAGTCATGCGCTGCTCGATGCCCTTGTGCGTGTAGCCGAGCCGCTGTTCCAGCCGCAGCACTTTCTCGCCGACCACGGAAAATCTGAAATGTCCGGGTTCAATCGTACCGGCGTGCACCGGCCCGACTGCGATCTCGTGTACGCCGTCACCCGCGACTTGCACAAACGGGTAGTCGATCAAGCTACCTTCCGCAGCCGTCTGGAACATATCGGTACCGTGGCGCAAGGGAAAATAATCTGCCGGCCAGGCTCCATGGTTCAACCACGGACGCCGGTCCTTGCTGCCCTGGGCGATCAAACCTGACAAGTCTCCCGTGGCGCGCTGCATTCTGCCCACCGCCGCAAAGTTCGGCACCAGATCGGGATAAAAGCTGGAACCCTCTGACAGAGGCAATTCAAGCCAAAGCAGACCGTCTGCCACCGCATAGGCCACCGACACCGTCTGTGTCGCCGCAGATGCGCCGCCCCACAGTGCCACCAGTCGCCCACCCGACTCCCGCACGACGCCAGCGGCCAAGCACCAGTCGTCGGTCGTGATACGCGCGTGCCATATTGGCACCGGTGCCATCAGCTGCCGAAAATTGAAATCCAGGCCGGCCACCTTCATTGACTTAACCCCCCAACATACGCGCCGCCTGCACGTACCAGCCGTTCAGGTAGGGCGGAATGTACAAACCCAGCACCAGCGCCAAAGTCAGGTGCAAAAATACGGGAACCAAGGCGGGTGGATGAGCCAACCGCTTGAGCTCCGTGTCACCAAACACCATCGGCAGCACGCGGATCAGGATCGACGCAAAAGCCACGCCCAGTCCAAGAAACAAAAACGGTGCCGCCCACGGTTGTTCACGCATGGCGGTGGTCAGAATCAGGAATTCACTGGCAAACACCCCAAACGGGGGCATACCCAAAATGGCCATCACACCGAGCATCAGGCCCCAGCCGACCGTTGGGTTGACCTTGATCAGGCCCCTGATTTCGCTCATGACCTGGGTGCCGGCCTTTTGCGTCGCATGACCGACGGTGAAGAAAATGGCCGACTTGACCAGCGAATGCACCGTCATGTGCAGCACGCCGGCAAAGTTGGCCACCGGTCCGCCCATACCGAAAGCAAAGGTGGTCAGACCCATGTGCTCTATGCTTGAGTAGGAGAACATGCGCTTCACATCTTTCTGGCGCGACAGAAAAAATGCCGCCACGGTCACCGTCAGCAAGCCGAAACCCATCATCAACTGGCCCGCCATGGCGGTGCCCAAAGCACCATCGGTCAGCACCTTGCAGCGCAGCACCGCATACATCGCGACATTGAGCAACAGCCCGGACAAAACGGCGGACACCGGGGTCGGGCCTTCGGCGTGCGCATCGGGCAACCAACTGTGCAAGGGCACCAGTCCGATCTTGGTGCCGTAGCCGATCAACAGAAAGACGAAAGCCAGTGTCATGATGGTCGGGTCCAGCTGCCCCTTGATGGCATCCAGATTGGTCCACAGCAGGGTCGCGTTTTCCGGACCAAGCACTTTGTCGGCGGCCATGTATAAAAGGATGGTGCCGAACAGCGCCTGTGCAATTCCAACGCCGCACAAAATGAAATACTTCCATGCCGCCTCCAGACTGGCTGCCGTGCGGTAAACACTGACCAGCAAAACGGTGGTCAAGGTGGCAGCTTCCATCGCCACCCAGATGATGCCCATGTTGTTGGTAGTGAAGCCCAGCAACATGGTAAAGCTGAACAACTGGTACATGCTGTGGTAAAGCCGCATACGCGGTGCGGTCATCTTGCCGTGATCCTGTTCAATGCGCATGTAGGGTCTGGAAAAAATCGCCGTTGTCAGGCCGACAAAGGCCGTCAGCGTTACCAAGAACACATTCAGGGGGTCAATGAAGAATTGCTGGCTCCAAAACAGCTGGGGTCCCTGTTCAATCACCTGCGCGGTCAGCGCACAAGCCGCCAGGAAAGTGCCAAGACTAAAAGTTACATTGATGTTAGGTGCATAGCTGCGATGCCCGGTGAGTGCCAGCACGAGGCCCCCCAGCAACGGAATCCCCAATACAAAGGACAAGGTGTGCATGGATCAGTCTTCCTTCAGGGTTTCCAGGTTGCGAATGTCCAGACTGTCAAATTTTTCACGAATCTGAAACATGAACACACCCAGGATCAGCACCCCCACCAGCACATCGAGCGCCACGCCGAACTCGACGATCAT
>JBBQZA010000251.1:0-6035 GCA_038208175.1 Burkholderiales bacterium | reverse complement strand
GTATCGGTGATTGGACCGACAATTTTGCTTGAGCGAACCGTATGTGGATTGTGGCAATCAGAACATATGGGCGCCTTATTGTTGCCGGCCTTGATCAATGCCGCGTGGACGCTGTCCTCATATTCTGTGAACTTCTTCTTGTGGCACGAGCGACATGTTTCGCGCTGGCTCAGCGTGAATTCGCGCTTGTTCTTGATCGCCTTCTTGACCTTGCCATGGGTTTTGGCATCGAGATCGGAGTGACAGTCTTCGCAACTGGTTCCATTGTGCCTGGATTCGACATAGGCCTTGGCGGAAATCTGCAGGTTGAGCACTTCGCCGTTTTCCAGGGTCTTCTCCAGCCCCTCCTTGTCATGACAAGCCAGGCAGGCCTTTTCCTCCTTGGCCAGCTCGACATCTGTGGCACTGGCTGACAGGCTAACAACCGAAAGTAGGAGTGCCGCCAAACCGGCGAAGACCCAATGCCGTGAGCGAAACGATGCAGTAGCTTCGCTTGGTATGTGTATATATGTCATCGAAGTTTCCGTCTGAGAGAGTTCTTTCCAGCGCGAAACCACCGGGGAAGTCCCCCTCCCCGGTGGTTTCGCAGACATTATCAGGAATATTTAGGCAGGGTTTTGTGACCCTGATCAATATTTCACCTAGTTGCAGCCTTGGTCGTCAAAGCCGTGCCAACAACTCTGACCAGCACTGCGATTCCAACGAGGGGAAGACCACAGAGAAGTCGGGGACGAGCCACACTAAACCGCTGCATCGTGAAGAGCGCAGGCGAGGCCTTGCGCGCTTCGTTTTGACGCCTTAATTCAGGAAGGTTCGGCTTCGTCGGGATCGTATTCCGTATCGCGTACCCGGATGTTGTACTTCTTCATCAGCGCCTGAAAATTGGAACGCTGCATGCCGGTTTCTTCGGCACTTTTTGTCACGTTTGACGCGTTTCTCTTGAGCGTTTCCTGAATAAACAATTTCTCCACTTCCTCAACCGATTTCTCTCGGGCTATCTTCTTCAATCGTTTGAGATCCTCCCCCGTTCTTGGTACCACAAGATCGAGTCGCGGCGAGGTGTCGATGATGTTGACCAGATGGGCCTGATGAATGGCTTTGTCCGATGCCAGAATCACTGCCCGATGGATCGTGTTTTCAAGCTCTCTGACGTTGCCAGGCCAGTCATAGTTGACCAGCGTGCTCATGGCCGCTTCCGATATTTCGGGCACCGGTTTCTCCAACTCATTACAGAACGTCTTCAAGAAATGAAAAGCCAGGGCCGGAATGTCGTCGCGACGCTCGCGTAAGGCCGGAGCGTGAATCGGAAAGACGTTGATGCGATAGTAAAGATCTTCACGGAAAGTACCTTGCGCAATCAGCGCCTTGAGGTCCTTGTTGGTCGCAGCGACCAGTCTGACGTTGGTTTTCTGCGTCACCGTGCTGCCAACCGCCCTGAATTCGCGCTCCTGGATGACACGCAGTAATTTGGCCTGCATCGAGAGCGGAATATTTCCGAACTCATCCAGGAACAAGGTGCCATTGCTGGCAACCTCGAACATACCCCGCTTGTTGACCACCGCGCCTGTAAACGAGCCCTTGGTGTGGCCGAACAACTCGCTCTCCAGCAGATTCTCACTGAGCGTATTGCAATCGATGGCGACAAACGGCTGATCCTTGCGTAAGCTGTTGTAATGAATGGCTCGGGCTATCATTTCCTTACCCGTTCCGCTTTCCCCGGTGATCAAAACCGTCGTGTTGGTAGGTGCGCACTTTGCAATCAATCCAAACACGGCCTGCATCGGTGCACTAGAGCCGATGATGTTCTCAAACCGGTATTTGGATCCGACTTCGCTCTTTAGATGACGGTTTTCCTGCAATAGACGCCGACGCTCCAGCGCGCGATCCACCACATGCTTCAGTTCATCGGGGTCGAATGGTTTGGACAGATAATCAAAAGCCCCCAGTTTCATGGCCTTGACCGCAGTCTGGATCTGTGACAAGCCGGTGACCATGATCACATCGACGTCCGGATGCCGCTCCTTCACCTGCTGCAGAACCTCGAGACCATCGATTCCAGGCATCATGATGTCAAGTACCAACAAATCGTACTCGCTCTCGTCGACCTTCCTCAGGGCCGCCATGCCGTCAGGCGCGGAATCCACCGAATACCGGCTGCTGTCATTGAGAATGCGTCGGCAGCTCCGAATGACAATCTCCTCGTCATCAACGATCAGGATTCTGGCACTCATGGGGTACTCTCATCTGCATCAATCTCAGTTTCGTTCATAGGAGGTGTTATCGGCAGACAAACGCGAAAAGTTGTTCCGCTACCGACAACGCTTTCGGCACTGATTCTGCCGCCGTGGGCTTTGACAATGCCATAACTTACCGACAAGCCCAAGCCGGTTCCTTTACCCACCTCCTTGGAGGTGAAGAAAGGTTCAAAAATCCGCTGCAGATTGGCCTGCGGAATGCCACAACCGGTATCCGTGACAACTATTTCAACCATTGGAACCGCTTTCGCACCGGATGGAGCACTGACAGAGGTCGCCAACATGTGGCTCTGCACCGAGATACTTCCCTTGCCCTCAATGGCCTGCTGCGCATTGACCAGCAAATTCAAAATAACCTGTTTGATCAAATCGGCATCGCCCCACACCTGCGGCAGAGTTGGGTCGAGATCAGTCTTGATTTCGATTTGCTGCAAGGAGACGGGTCGCTCGACAAATCGAACTGTGTCTTCAATCACCTGATTCAAATTGTAAAACCCTTTGACCGGGACTTTTTCGCGTGCAAAGTCAAGCAGGCGTTTGATGATGCTGGCACAACGTTTGGTCTCGCGGATCACCAGATCCAGATCCTCTGCGTCTTCACTGCCTTCAGCTACCTTCTTGCGCATCAGGGAAGTAAAGGTTAAAACACCCGTCAAAGGATTGTTCAATTCATGTGCAATACCTGACGCCAGGACACCAATCGACGCCAGTTTTTCGCCTTGAGCCACTTCAGCCTTGGCGGCGAGCAGTTGCTTCGTTCTCTGCGCGACCTTCAACTCCAGGTTCTGCACCAGGTCCTGCATCTGGCGCCTGGATTCTTCAAGGGCAGTGGTCATTTGATTGAACGATCCGGCCACGCGACCAAATTCGTCGCTGCTGCGCACCGGAATGTCGTGATCCAACTGGCCGGCAGTCACCTTTTCTGCACCCGACTCCAAGTCTTTCAGAGGACGGTATATCAGGCGCTTGAGCAAAATTCCGATGGAGAGGGAAAAAAGGAGGATGAAGCCAACCGAAATACCCACAACATGAACGAAATGGGACTTCATTGATTGGTCCATTTCGTCAAGGGAATAAGCGACGTCCACAATGCCAAGCACTGACTGGCCCGGCGGATGTTCGTGGCACGAGGCTGACGAACAAGAAGGTTCATTGCGTATCGCCTGCATGGTGCCAAGCACTCTGTGCCCGTCACTGGTTTCCACTATTTTCCAGCGCTTGTCGTCGGGGACATTATTCAAGGGTCGGCTGGTCTGATGGCAGCTGATACAAGAGTCGTCTTTTTGCTCAACCGAATAACCAACTTCGGACTTCCGATTGGAATGAATGATCGTGCCGTCCTTGCTGATCACCCGGACGCGCTCTATGCCTTTTTGCCGCCCAATGTCTTCGATGATCTTTTCAACGATGTCGCGTTTGTTCACCAGCATCGTATAGCGGGTGCTGGAGACCACCGTTTCTGAAATTTGGGTCACATGCCTGGCGACCACGCTTTGCAATTCTTCCTGCCAATGCTTTAGGATCAGCAGCGTGAAAAGTACCATCGCCGTTGACAGAACGACGTACAGATACAGACTGATTTTGAGCTTGAGACTATTTTTGGGCATGTGGCAAGTCAACGCCGACTAAGTGTGTAGATTATGACATCGCCCTGTTGTGGCCCAGATGTCAAACAGCCTCAATTTCGCCCGGATTGCGGCGTTACGCGCAAAGGAATTGTCACTGGCCCATCATTCACCAAATGCACCTGCATATCAGCGCCAAACTGTCCAGTTTGCACATTGTTATTCACCAGCCTGGCCTGCGCCACAAAATACTCGTAGAGTCGGCGTCCAGCCTCGGGCCGTGCGGCGGTGGTGAAACTCGGCCGATTGCCACCGGATGCATCAGCAGCCAACGTGAACTGGCTGACCACGAGCAGGCCACCTACAGTGCCGCGACCATCCATGTTCTGCAGGCAGCGATTCATCTTGCCTGCGTCGTCGCTGAAGATGCGCAGTTTCCCTATCTTGGACAGCATCTTGTCACTCTCGGTCTCACTGTCGCCGCTCTCAGCACAAAGCAGCACCAGCAGTCCGGCGCCGATTGCCGCCACCACCTGGCGATCAATCAGGACTTGTGCCTCTGCGACACGTTGCAAAAGGGCAATCATGCAAGCGACCGGGCTAACTTCATATCAGATCCCGGGCATCGTCAAAGTGGGCCTCCACATCACTGGGCAGAAGCTGAATGGTGGCGCGAAGTCCCGGTACAGCGCTCATTAAAGCTTGCTCGACGCTGGTGCGTACTGCTGCAGCGCGCCCCAGCGACCAGCTGGCAGGCATGTGCATATGTAAGTCCACAAAACGGCGTTGTCCAGAGCGACGACTGGTCACGTGATCAAATCGAATCGTATGGTGGTCAAAATCTGCCAGCGTCTTCTGAATCTCACGCAATACTTCAGGTTCCACAGCCTCGTCCATCAAGCCTTGCGATGAGCGCCACATCAGGTGAACACCTTCCCGGAGAATGTTCAACGCGACGCCGATGGCCGCCACGGCATCCAGCCAGAGCCAGCCGGTAAAGGCCACACCCGCAAGACCTAGCACCACACCTGCTGAGGTCCAGACATCAGTGACCAGGTGCCGGGCATCTGCCTCCAGGGCGATCGAACGATGCTCTTTAGCGGCGCTGAACATGACCCAGGCCAGCACACCGTTCAGTGCGGAACTCAGCACCGACAAAGCCAAACCCCAACCCAGGTCCTGCAGCGCTTGCGGCGCCAACAGTCGCGACACGGCTGCCCAGATAATGCCTGCCGCTACGCCAACGATCAAAATGCCTTCAAAGCCGGACGAAAAATACTCGGCCTTGTGATGCCCGTAGGGATGATCCTCGTCAGCGGGCCGCTTTGCGATGGTGACCATCATCAGCGCAAAGATGGCGCTGGCCAGATTCACAAACGATTCCATTGCGTCGGACAACAAGCCGACCGAGTCGGTGACGTACCACGCCAGTGTCTTGAGTGTGATGGTGATGATCGCTACCACCACCGATGCCCACAACAGGCGCGACGGTGTCAAAAAACGAAT
Organism: Burkholderiales bacterium; assembly: GCA_038208175.1. Taxonomy (GTDB): domain Bacteria; phylum Pseudomonadota; class Gammaproteobacteria; order Burkholderiales; family Burkholderiaceae_C; genus Rhodoferax. Next base: position 709 of record JBBQZA010000251.1, on the reverse strand, counting down.
CGGCAGCAGTGAAAACATGGGGCCTAAACCAATGTGACCCTGGCGAACTTGCGCTTTCCAACCTGAACAACATAGGTGCCCTGGCCTAACTTCAATCCCTTGTCACTGGCAACGACCGAGTCAATGCGCACGCCGCCGCCGTCAATCAAGCGATTGCCTTCGCTGTTGGAGGTGCTCATGCCAGCCAGCTTGAGCAGGGCGCCCAGTCCCATAGGTAAGCCACCCTCGGCAAGAGCAAACGAAACTTCCGGGATTTCGTCGGGCACCCCGCCTTTGCTGCGATTGATGAAATCCTGCTCCGCTGCCGCGGCGGCTGCAACGCAGTGGAATCGTGCGGTAATCTCTCTGGCCAGCGCCACCTTGGCGTCTTTGGGGTTGAGACCCGCCGCCACTTCGCCTTTCAAGACTGCGATCTGGGCCTCGGTCTTAAAGCTCAGCAAGGTGTACCAGCGCCACATCAACACATCCGAAATGCTGAGCACCTTGGCAAACATGGTATTCGCGTCTTCAGAAATGCCAACGTAGTTGTTCTTGCTCTTGGACATTTTCTCCACCCCATCCAGCCCTTCCAGCAATGGCATGGTCAAGATGCACTGCGGCTCCTGGCCATATTCACTTTGCAGGTGCCGTCCCATCAGTAAATTGAACTTTTGGTCAGTACCACCCAGCTCCAGGTCGCTTTTTAGCGCAACCGAGTCGTAACCCTGCA
>JBBQZA010000250.1:0-6073 GCA_038208175.1 Burkholderiales bacterium | reverse complement strand
CGCCTTGCTTGACATTGATGTCGGCGGGAGAGAAGCGCATCGCATCACTCATGTCGACGTTGATGGTGCGAGTCACCTTTGATGCCACACCAGGTTTTCCGATGGTGTCGCCATCGTGCCCGCCGGAATGGCTTCCGCTTGCAAAAGTGACGCCTGCGATAGCCGACAAGGTGCAAGAGACGATGAGTTTGGTGGCATTTTTCAAGAGACGTCTTTCTGAAATTGGGGTCATGGACAGGTCGCACGTATCAACGGACTGCTGATCAGATGCGATGCTAATTGGCATGGGGTGAACTGTAGATGGCTGTTGCCAACAATAGGCCAACCGCCAGATTACAAATTCGTAATCTCATGCTTCGGCGGAATTGTGACAATCAGGCGATGAAGTTATTGGTGATCGAAGATGAAATCAAACTGGCAGAGTACTTGCGCAAAGGATTGAATGGAGAGGGGTTTGTCGTTGATGTCGCAAACGATGGTGTCGAAGGACTGCACCTGGCGCTGGAAGGACAGTACGACGCCATCGTTCTGGATCGAATGTTGCCCGGCATTGATGGGCTGGCCGTGCTGGCAGGATTGCGAACGAAAAGGCACACACCCGTGCTCATGCTGACAGCGATGGGGCGGATTGAAGATCGGGTCAGCGGATTGCAGGGAGGAGCGGATGACTATCTGGTCAAACCTTTCGCATTTTCTGAATTGGTCGCACGCGTGCAGGCCTTGACAAGGCGCAGCGCAGTGGCCCTCCCCGCGGCCGAAGCAACACGCTTGCAACTGGGAAACCTTGAGGTTGACCTGGCGCGTCGAAAAGCGACGCGCGCTGGTCAGCAGCTCAATCTTACCGCCAAGGAGTTCACGCTGTTGACGCTGATGCTGCGCCGGAAAGGCAAAGTCCTGTCGCGTGCCGAGATAGCCGGGCAAGTGTGGGACATGAATTTCGACAGCGACACCAATGTGGTCGAAGTTGCCATCCGGCGACTGCGCAGCAAGCTGGACGATCCCTTTTCTCATCCCCTACTTCACACGGTGAGGGGTATGGGATACGTCCTGGAGGATCGGACCGCGTGAGAACACAGGGAAACTGGTCATTGGAACGCAGCTTGTCGATCAGGCTGGCCCTGCAGGCATTTTTGGGCATGGCCGTGCTTTCCGCGGTAATCTACTTTACGACCGCGATCCACCTCAGCTCTCGGCAACAAGGTCTGCTCGAAAGCCGATTCGGCATAGTTAAGCACCTACTGTCCGAGGTTGAAGCGGGGGATAAGGATCAATACAGCCTGAGGCATAGTCTGGACGACTTTTTCGCCAGCCACGATGAAGTTGGCTTGGAACTGATCAGCTCCAACTTGGGCACGTTTTACCGATCACCTCATCTGATACCCGCTGGTCGTTCGAGAACAGCCGAATTCGCGGTATCGATGCCTGGATGGAGCAAGGAAGACGCGCACGCACGGCTGTCACTGAATCTGCGAAATGACCAGCGACTGCTTGAACACCTCAAGCTCACTTTGGCCTTGAGTGCCATATTCGGCGCGCTGGCGATTTCTCTTGGTGCTCTCTGGCAAGTCAAGCGAGGCCTTGCGCCGGTCCAGCACCTGGTGGAGCAGACCAAGTTGCTTGGCGCCACCAATCTGACGCAGGGTTTCGATGGCTCTGCGCAACCCGATGAGTTTCGCCCGCTGGCGGAGCAGATCAATCAATTGCTCAGTCGGCTCGACATGGCTTACCGGCAAATGGAGAGCTTTAACGCCGATGTGGCGCACGAACTGAATAGCCCGCTATCGACATTGATCACCAGTACGGAACTGACATTGCTACATGAGCGTGATCCTGCCGCGTTGCTCAACGTTCTGGAATCAAATCTGGAAGAACTTCAGCGCATGTCCGGGATCGTGCGGGACATGTTGTTTCTCGCGCATGCGGACCGGGGCGCACAGGTCCGCGGCACCAAAGTTGCCAGTCTGGCCTCCGTAGTGGCGGATGTAGTCGCCTACCATGAGGCGGTGCTCGCCGATTCGCAGCTACGAGTTGATGTTGTGGGTGACGCAAGCGTTGTACTGGACGTGCCGCTTATCAAACGCGCTCTATCGAACCTTCTGGACAATGCATCACGCCATGCCCCGCGGGAAAGCGCTATTCGAGTCGAAATCAAGCAAGAAGCCGATCGTTCGCTGCGCCTGGCGGTCGTCAACCTGGGCGATCCGATTGCCATCGAGCACCAACCGCGCCTGTTTGACCGTTTTTACCGGGCCGATCAGTCGCGCAGCCACGCCGATGCGCATCATGGGCTGGGCCTATCCATCGTCGCGGCCATAGCCAGGATGCACGGCGGGCAGCCATTTGCGGAAATCAAGGACAGGCAATTCACTATCGGCCTGGTGTTGCCGGGTTCCGCCTGAGCTGGACTTCATGGTCGCCTGCACGTCGATTTCGGTCAGGATCCTGAAGCCCTCGGGCACCGTGGCAACGGTTGGAGCGAAGCGCTGTTTCGGCACAACACAGTGGAATCCGTAACCGGAAGCGGACGATGTAAACGAGGTTTCGGATGTGCAGCTGATGATGGCGCCGTGTAAGTCGTGCCAGTCCCGGCGCCGAATATCCCGGCTCACTGCAGGTGAACTATGGGCTGCTCACCGATGCGCGGGGCTGCCCGGTGGCGGTATCGGTCTTTGAAGGCAACACGACTGACAGCAAGACGTTCATGCCCGCGGTGCAACGCGTACGCAAGGACATTGGCGTCTCGCAGGTGGTGATGGTGGGCGATCGGGGCATGATCTCGCAAAAGGCCATTGACGAAATGCGTCAGGATGACGGCGTGGGTTGGATCACGGCGCCCAAGAGCACGTCCATTCGCGCCCTGGTTGAGTTGCGCTATCCCGATTACCCCGACGAGCGGTTGGTGGCCACCGAAGCCAAGCTGGCCGAGATCGGCCAACGCGTGAAGGACGGCAAGCTCACGGGCCAAGACAACATCGGCTTGCGCGTGGGCCGCGTGGTCAAATGTACAAGATGGCCAAGCACTTTGAGTTGAACATTGGCGAGGCAACGCTTGGCTGGAGCCGCCGGCAGGACCAGATCAATGCAGAGGCCGCGCTGGAGGTTAAGATTGCGCTCGATGATTCTGTGCATCGGATTGCGCGGAGGGCGAACCCGGTGGGACCGCCAGCGTCTTGTCTGTTTGCCGGCGTGTCCAACCTGGCCAAAGGTTGTTCGCCAGACCAACAGCAACTCGGCCATCACCAAACATAGCAGTGGCAATGCCGCGATGTGTGCGCAGCAAACCGCTGCCCGCCAGGATGTGCGCGCACAGGAATCCAATCAATAGCCAGGATGTAACGATGTGCGTGCGTATGCTGTAGGCCAGCAGGAACTGTCGAAGCGGTGGCGCCAGATAGATGTACACACCGCTGACGCAGGCCAGTACCACGGAGCCAATGATGCCGGCGAAAATGACGCGTTGCAGGGGGTCGAAGCGACCCTCGTGGAACGGTACGGGATGTCGTGCCGGCCATAGATAAAAGCGCAAAAAGTCGAGTGGCCAGCTAAGCTCGTCACGCTTGAAATGTGTTGTGTCGTGCAACAAGCACCTGACCCGTCCTGGCAACAACAGCATCAGTAACGCCAGTGCCGTGACGAATATCATCCCCAATTGGCGATGCACGGAATTGACCGCCAGATGGCCGCCGAGCAGTGTCACCACACTATTAGCGAAAATGTCACCCAGTGCGAGGCCCGTGACGAGGAGCACGGCGATCACCAGCGCGTTGAGCGAATGCAGGGCTCGCGCACGCAGGCCATGCCGAGCCAGCGTTGTGTGCGTCAGAGCGCCACCCTTAGCGGACATAGAACGTGACAAACTTTGCCGGTGTGAGTGACTGATGATCCGGGCCGGCGAGATCAAAAATTATCGTGTGTTGACCACTGGACAGCAGCACAGTAGGCGCCGAGGGATAGTAGATGGCCTGCACCTCGCCATCGTCCACTGTCACGTGCAGGTGATCGAGTCCGTCACTGGGGTTGCCGATTTTGGCGCCCGCCACTGCAATGCGCAGCTGCATCGGGCTGTCGACAGTGCTGCCTGATATTGGTGAAGCAATTGCAAACGATGCTGCAGGCCTCGAGGCGGTCGCGAGTGTCGCATTGAGTCCCTTACCCAGCGCCACAGCAACGTAAATCACCGTTCCTGTCCAGACCGGATGCCGACGACAAGCGCGCCATATGCTATTCAGCCTCTCATTGCGTTCTATCCTATGATCCCTTACTCTGGACGAACTATATGACTGCCAGTATGCAGGTCACAACAGAAAGACCTCAAAGTTGCGGGGCCTTTACTGCCCTACTTTATTCGCTCGATTCTTCTTCCGGCTGTAGTCGTCTCTAATCATTTTTTCAGCAGTAAGTGCATTGGGCGGACTGTCCGTGTACCACGACGGTATTAGATCGATCGGTTGTTTGTCCAATGGGCACCCAAGAACGCACCCGGGTGGGCCGTTCGCCGATACCCGATTCGTCTACAAAGACAATCAGGCGGCCTTCTCGCTGGGCTTTTTTTTAAGCGGTGGCCAGGTGCGTCACTTCCAGTGCAGCACGGCCGCTTCATCTCGCTCAATGGCGCGCTGCTCCGACTTTTGTCGGCTAAAGCCCAAGCTCCCCAGAATCCGCCACACCTGTACGTGGCTGTACCGCACACCGTGCATGCGCTCGATGACCGCGCCCACACGCTCGAGAGTCCACAAGTCGGCGCCAAAGCCGTGCTCGGTTGGGCCTTGCAAGACAGCCGCTCGCAAATGGGCCCACTGTGCGTCATCGAGATGCGCCGGTCGACCACGCTCGGGCACCGCGCGCAGGGCGTCAATCCCGCCTTCATCGAGCAACCTCTTCCACGTGTACACGGTTTGCCGCGCCACCCCGACCGCAACCGCCGATTCCGCCGGTGTCTTTTCCGCCAGCAGCATTCGCCCGGCGCGCAGCCGCTTCTTTGCCGCTTCGCTCAACCTCTTTTGCACCATGACCGCATTCTCCAGTAACTGTCCTGAAGACATAACGCATGAGTCATCTTCCGGTTGTCATGATTTATGTAGAGATCAATTGGGGGCTGGCGCGGCGGGCATCCGGTCGGCCATCATGTCCATCATCATCTGCATCATGGCCATGTGCTCCGTCATCATTTGTTGGCGCTTGGCCATATCTGCCGGCATGCCTTTTCCGTCGCCCATGCCGGCCATTCCCTGCATGTTGCCTTGCATACCATTCATCATCGCCATGCCACCTTGCATGGCCTTCATGTGATCGGCCATCAGGGCCTGTCGTTCTGCCGGCGTCTTAGCCCCCATTATCTTCTGGTGCATCTCCTGCATGGCCTTCATGCGGGGCTCCATCGCGGCCATAGGCATGGGTGCAGCCATGCTGGACATGCCGGTCGACGCGGGTGCAGCGTTCATGGCACCTGGGCTTGCACATGCTGTGGCAAGTGTGGCAACGGACAGGGCAACGAGCATGCGAATCGCGGTCATGATGAACTCCTGAGGGGTTGTCGATACTGTGAAATGGGAATGTCAAATCTACTTCGATCGGGTGCCTTGGTCTGTGCGCCAACGAACATGCGCCTGCGGAGCGGAAAAAACTCAATTTCGCCACGCCTGATCATGAGATTCTTCGCACCCTTGTCGACATTGCGGATCTCGCCTTCAGTCAGGATGAACAGTGGCAACTGTTTTCTCGTATCGAAGGTCAGGCGTCCCGGAGGTCAGTGGCCTATTTGACCGGGCTGCAGTCTCTGTGCGACCCGCCGCACCATCTGTGCACCAACGCACAGACGCTGCGTCGCCGCAGGCTTACAACCCATACATGGACGCTGCGCTTGGCATTGATCGCCTTCCATCGCTAAGGACTTCCGATGAACCCACCACAGACCCGCCTCGACACAAGGATTGTGTCCTGCTTGATGCGTAACGATTCACATCACATTACTTGGAGAAGATCATGAAGCTCAACCCCCAGCCCAAGACAATGCTGCGCCACGTGCTCGCCGTCGCGATGACGGCGGCCTTGTCGTTCACCGCTGCCCTACCCT
>JBBQZA010000249.1:0-6088 GCA_038208175.1 Burkholderiales bacterium | reverse complement strand
GTGCTGGCCGGTGACGTGGTGGTTGGAGTCGGCAACATTTACGCCTCGGAGGCCCTTTTTCTGGCCGGCATCCGGCCCACTGTCAGGGCTGCCAGACTGAGCCTGCCGCGCGCCACCCGATTGCGTGCAGCAATTCGCGACGTGCTGGGGCGGGCCCTGGCGAGCGGCGGCAGTACCTTGCGCAATTTCTCCAGCGCCAGCGGCGAAAAAGGACATTTTCAGCTGGAGGCGATGGTCTACGCCCGACACGGCCAGCCATGCCGGGTCTGCGGCACAACGATCAGGTCGCTGCGCCAGGGGCAGCGCTCGACTTTCTATTGTCCCCATTGCCAGAGAGCCTGAAGCAGGTGTACCGACGGTGTTGACAGACCTGGCCACCAAGGTGGTGATATGGCAAAAGGCTCATGGGCGAAACGATTTGCCCTGGCAGCACATCAAGGATCCATACCGCGTCTGGCTGTCTGAAATCATGCTGCAGCAGACACAGGTGGCAACCGTTCTGGATTACTTCCCGCGCTTTTTGAAGCGCTTCCCAAATGTCGCTGCGCTGGCGGCCGCGCCGCTGGACGAAGTTCTGGGATTGTGGAGTGGCCTGGGTTATTACAGCCGCGCCCGAAACCTGCACACCAGCGCGCTTCAGGTCATGACTTCATTTGGCGGCGTCTTTCCGCCCACAGCGCAACTTTTGCAAACCTTGCCGGGTATCGGGCGCTCTACGGCGGCGGCGATTGCCGCTTTGTGTTTTAGCGAGCGGGTCGCCATCCTGGATGGCAATGTCAAGCGGGTGTTGACGCGTGTTCTCGGCTTTGCCGCCGATTTGTCGGTAGCGGCCAACGAGAAAGAGCTCTGGGACTTGGCGACGCAGTTGCTGCCCAAGCGCGATTTGGTTGACGCCATGCCGCGTTACACGCAAGGCATGATGGATCTGGGATCTACCGTCTGTACGGCCAGGAACCCGGCCTGTGCGCTCTGTCCGCTGGCTGGTTCCTGCGTTGCGCAGCGTCTTGGGCAAGTCGAACGCTACCCCGTGAAGACACGAAAAACCAAACGCAGTTCAGAGTCGATCTGGTTGCTGTGGGCACAGACCCGAGCCGGGTCGGTCTGGTTCGCCAAGCGCCCGTCACCCGGTGTTTGGGGCGGGCTTTACTGCTTCCCATGGTTTGACAAGCCTGAAGAACTGGCCCAAGCGGTGCCGGCTTGTTACCGTTCTGCCTTGCGCGAGGCGCCGTCCTTTGTGCATGTGCTGACGCATAAAGATCTCTTTCTGCACCCGGTTCAAGTGCAACTGTCGGCATCGGCCAAGCCCATGGGAGACGGTGACTGGATCGCCGCAGATCAGTGGCCGGCCCTGGGCTTGCCGGCGCCGGTGCGAAAGTTGCTGACGCAGCTCAGCTATCTTCCAGTTCCCGGTGCCGCTTCAGGGTGACCCATTGGCCCTCGAACAGTTTGGCCAACTGTTCCACCAGATAGACCGAGCGGTGCTGCCCTCCGGTGCAGCCAATGGCCACCGTCACGTAGCTGCGGTGATCGCGCGCCAGCGCGTCGAGCCAGTGGTTCAAAAAATCATGAATCTGTTGCTGCATCTGCGCCACGTCGGGCTGTTCCCGAAGAAAGGCGGCAACCGCGTGGTTCTTGCCGCTCAGGTGGCGCAGCTCGGGTTCGTAGTGCGGATTCGGCAGCATGCGCACATCGAACACATAGTCGGCGTCAGTGGGCACCCCACGCTTGAAGGCGAAGGACTCGAAGACCAGCGTCAATTGCCCGGCAGAGGCGGAAATAAGCGACTTGACGTAACCCTGCAATTGCGAAGGCCGGATGATGCTGGTGTCTATGACATGCGCCTGATTGCGCAACTCGCTCAGCAGTTCGCGTTCGAGCTCAATGGCATCCACCAGGGCACGGCGCAAGCTCAATTCGGAGTGGTCGGCCACCGATTGCGACAGCGGATGCTTGCGCCGCGTTTCAGAAAACCGCCGCACCAATGTTTCAGTGGTGGAATCAAGAAACAGCGACTGGACCGTGATTCCCTGGTCTTTCAGCAGCGCCAACTGGGCTGGCAGCAAGTGCAGCGAACTGGCATTGCGGGCATCCATGGCAATCGCCACCCGGCTTGTGTTCTGATCCCTCTCGAGCGCCACAAAGCGCACCAGCAGTTCCGGCGGCAGGTTGTCAACGCACAAAAAACCGGCATCCTCCAGCGCATGCAGTGCAACTGACTTGCCCGAACCCGACATGCCCGTGATCAGAACAACCTGCAGCTTGGAGACTTCCTGATTCATCACATTACTCCTGCAATTGCAGCATTTCCCTGGCGTGTGCCAGAGTGGTGTCCGACAGGCGCTCACCCGCCAGCATGCGCGCCACCTCCGACACCCGCTGCTCGCCATGCACCTGGGTAACCGTGCTCAGTGTCGTCTGGCCGAGCGTGTGTTTGATGACAAGCAGATGATGGTCGGCGCTGGCCGCGACTTGCGGCAAGTGGGTGACTGCCAGCACCTGCCGGTCGATGCCCAGTTGCTTCATCAGGCGCCCCACGGTTTCGGCCACGGCGCCCCCGACGCCGGAGTCGATCTCGTCAAAAATCAGTGTCTGGGCGGTGCCGAGCTGGCTGGTGGTGACCGCAATGGCCAACGCCATGCGCGAGAGTTCGCCGCCGGAGGCCACCTTGTTGACCGGCCGCGGTGTGCTGCCTGCGTGCCCTGCCACCAGAAATGTGACTTCCTCCAGGCCATGCTGCATGGGTAGGGCTGATCTTTGCAGCCCCACTTCGAATTGCCCGCCCTGCATTCCCAGACCCTGCATGGCCAGCGTAATGGCTTGGGCAAGCAGCGGTGCGCCACGCTGGCGCTCTTTTGAGAGATGGGCAGCTTCCTGCATATAAGCCTGCCGCGCTGCTGCATCATGGGCCTCCAGCGTGGCCAGGTCAGCCGCAGCATCGAGCGTCTGCAGCTCTTGTTTCCAGCTCTCCAGCAGGTCAAACAATTCGGAAGGGGGGCGTTTGTAGCGCCTGGCCAATGAAAGCCAGAGGGCCATCCGTGCATCGAGTTCGGCCAGGCGCTGCGGGTCCAGATCGGTCTTGCGCAAATAGCTTCGCAGCGAATGAATACTGTCCTCGACCTGAACCAGACTCGACGATAAGGCCTCCGTCAGTCCCCTGAAGTAGGGCTCAAGGTGTTCCTGCTGGCGCAGCAATTGGCCGGCTGCATGCAGTGTGATGCGGGCACTATTGTCATCTTCGTCCAGCGACAGCAAGGCGCCCTGTGCCGCGTCCAGCAGGGCCTGCGCGTTGGACCGGCGGCCGTGCTCGGCATTGAGCGCTTCCCATTCGTCTGGCAAGGGCGCGAGCTTCTCCACCTCCACCATCTGCCAGGCCAGCCGCTCACGCTCGCTCTGCAGCGAATGCTGTGCCGCCGTGGCCCTTGCCAGCGCGTCCTGCGCGTGGCGCCAGTTTTGCCAAAGGCCAGTCAGTGTGCCAGCCGGGACGCCGCTGTAGGCGTCCAGCAGGCCACGCACGGCCTGCGGCCGGGTCAGACTCTGCCAGGCATGCTGGCCATGGATATCGAGCAGTTGCTCTCCCAACTCGCGTAATTGCGTCGCCGTCGCCGGGCTGCCGTTGATCCAGCCGCGGCTCTTGCCCTGCAGGTCGATCGTGCGCCGGAGCAACAAGCTGTCGTTCAACTCGAAGCCAGCCGCTTCCAGCCAGATTGACAGGTCGGGCGTCGCGTCGAACTCGGCGCTGACATCGGTGCGGCTGCAAGCTTCACGGATCACGCCGACATCCGCCCGGCCTCCCGTCACCAGTTGCAGGGCATCAATCAGGATCGACTTGCCGGCTCCGGTCTCGCCGGTCAGAACCGTGAACCCGTCAGCCAGATCGAGTTCGAGCTCGCTGACGATCACAAAATCGCGCAAGACAATACGGCGCAGACTCACGATCAGGCCACTCCCTCATTCCAGTGCAGCTTGCGGCGCAGGGTGTCGAAATAAGACCAGCCTTTGGGGTGCAAAAAACGCACATGGTGTTCCGAGCGCGTGACCACGATGCGGTCGCCGTGCAGCAGCGAGGCCAGCGACTGGGTGTCAAAGCTGGCGCTGGCGTCGCGGCCCGCCACCACTTCGATCGCAATCTCTGTGGCATTGGCCAAAACAATTGGCCGGTTCGACAGCGTGTGCGGGGCAATCGGCACCAGCACCCAGCCGGGTATGGAGGGGTGCAACAGCGGGCCACCGGCGGACAATGAATAGGCGGTGGAGCCGGTGGGCGTGGCGATGATCAAACCATCGGCCCGCTGGTTCGCCACAAAATGACCATCGACCTCAACCCGCAGTTCAACCATGCCCGAGGTGGCAGCGCGGTTCACCACCACGTCGTTCATCGCTAGCGCGTCAAAGACACAGTGCCCGTCACGCAGCACCCGGGCATGAATCAGGCTGCGATGGTCCTCCTCAAACTCGCCGCGCAGCATCGGCGCCAGCGTTGGCTTGTAGGTGCCCAGCGGGATATCGGTAATGAAACCGAGCCGGCCCTGGTTGATGCCGATCAGCGGCACACCATAGCGGGCCAATTGGCGGCCAATGCCCAGCATGGTGCCGTCGCCACCCACCACCAGACCCAGATCGCACTGCTTTCCTATTGACGCCACATTCAGCACCCGATAACCTGAAATGCCCGTGTTCAGGGCCGTGTCGTGCTCAAAAACCACCTCACAACCCTGGGCGTGCAAAAAGTCCGCAATGTCTTCCAGCACGCTGCGCGAAGAAGCTCCCGACGCTCCCGATGCAATGGTCTGGTACTTGCCAATCAGCGCAACAAGCGGAAATTTTGATTTCATTGGTAAATTACATCACTAAAATGACCTGATGCTCGACGATCGTTCCAAGTTGTTGTTAAAAGCGCTGGTTGAGCGCTACATTGCCGACGGTCAGCCGGTCGGTTCGCGCACGCTCTCCAAAGCCTCCGGGCTCGACCTCTCGCCGGCCACCATCCGCAACGTCATGTCCGATCTGGAAGACCTGGGCTTGATCGTCAGTCCGCACACCTCCGCCGGGCGGATTCCAACAGCGCGCGGTTACCGGCTGTTTGTCGACACCATGCTGACCGTTCAGCGCGGGCAGATTTCGCCGCAAAGTCTGGCGTCCGATCAACCGCAAAAGGTTATTTCCAACGCTGCCAACCTGCTCTCCAGTTTGTCGCAGTTTGTCGGTGTCGTCATGACGCCGCGCCGCTCTTCCGTTTTTCGCCACATTGAGTTCTTGCGTTTATCGGAGCGACGCTTGCTGGTGATCATCGTGTCGCCCGAAGGCGATGTGCAAAACAGGGTGATCTTCACCGAACTGGATTATTCACAAGCCCAGTTGGTTGAGGCGGCCAATTTTCTCAACAGCCACTATATTGGCCTGACCATCGAGCAGGTGCGCGAACGCCTGCAACGCGAAGTTGAAACCCTGCGTTCGGAAATTGGTGATTTGATGCGGGCAGCGGTGGCCGCCAGTTCGGAAGCCATGTCGGAGTCGCAGGACGAGGTGGTTATTTCGGGTGAACGCAATCTGTTGGCCGTCACTGATTTTTCGAACGACATGAGTCACTTGCGGCGCGCTTTTGAACTATTTGAGCAAAAAGCCCAACTTATGCGTCTGCTCGATATTGCGGGTCAGGCCGAGGGCGTGCGAATCTTCATCGGTGGCGAAAGCAAGGTCATTGCGTTTGAAGATCTGTCGATCGTCAGCGCGCCTTACGAAGTCGACGGCCAGGTCGTTGGCACGCTGGGCGTCATCGGCCCGACGCGCATGGCCTACGACCGCATGATCCAGATCGTCGGCACGCTCGGCGTCATCGGCCCGACGCGCATGGCCTACGACCGCATGATCCACATCGTCGACATCACGTCGCGGCTCGTCAGCAACGCGCTGAGTCATCACAAGTAGCGCCTGCACAACAAAATGCGTTTGGTGTTATATTTACGCCTTAAAAAGGTGATTTATGACTCCATTCGCATATTTTGGCTTTGAAAGCTTGGCAACACTTCCCGATGTGGGTCGGCGCTTCGGTGCACTGCGCAAAGCTGCCGGCAAGAACCAGACCGAGGTG
>JBBQZA010000248.1:0-6105 GCA_038208175.1 Burkholderiales bacterium | reverse complement strand
ACCCACTCCCTTATTTTTTCCAGTTCGGTGTCGGTCGGCTCGCGTTTATTGTCGGCCTTGAATTTGTCGATGTTCTGGTCAATCGCGGTGTTCATGAACATCGCCAGAATGCTCGGCGCCGGGCCGTGGATGGTCATGCTGACGCTGGTGGTTGGGCTGCACAGATCGAAGCCGCCGTACAGCACCTTCATATCGTCCAGCGTGGCAATCGACACGCCGGAGTTGCCGATCTTGCCGTAGATGTCGGGGCGCGGATCGGGGTCGTTGCCGTACAGCGTGACCGAATCAAAAGCGGTCGACAGACGCTTGGCCGCCATGCCCGAGCTCAGTAATTTGAAGCGCGTATTGGTGCGAAACGCGTCACCTTCGCCGGCGAACATGCGGGTCGGGTCTTCACCCTCGCGCTTGAAAGCAAAGGTGCCGGCCGTGTACGGGTAGCTGCCGGGCACGTTGTCCAGCGCCAGCCACTTCAGAATCTCGCCGTGGTCTTCGAATTGCGGCAGCGCCACTTTGCGGATGGTGGTGCCGCTGAGCGACTTGGTGGTCAAGGCGGTGCGGATTTCCTTGTCGCGGATTTTGACCACGTATTCGTCACCGGCATAAGCCGCCTGCATGTTGGGCCACTGCGCCAGCAGCTTGCGCTCAGCAGCACCCAGATTGGCCTCGCGCTGACCAGCCAGTTCCATGACCGCCTGGTAGGCATTGGTCTCGTTGGCGTCGCCCTGTTTGAGCATGCGGCCGGTCTCGCGCAACTGCTGGATTTCACGCGCCAATTTGGCCTGGCTGCGCGCGCGTTTTTTGTAACTGCGCACGGCGTCGGCGATTTCGGCCAGATAGCGGCTGCGTGCCGCTGGCACCACCGGCGTCTGATTGGTGCTGTGGCGCACCGCGACTGTCGGTAACTGGGAGGTTTGCGTCAGCTTCAATCCCAATTCAGTCAATCTCGTTTTGAGTGCCTGGTACAAGGCGGTGACGCCATCGTCGTTGAAGCGCGCCGCCATGGTGCCGAAGACCGGCATTTGTTCCATCGGCGTGCTCCAGGCTTCCTTGTTGCGCTGTACCTGTTTGGCCACATCGCGCAGGGCATCCAGCGCGCCTTTGCGGTCAAATTTGTTGATCGCAACGAACTCGGCAAAATCCAGCATATCGATTTTTTCAAGCTGACTGGCAGCGCCGAACTCAGGCGTCATCACGTACAGCGGCACATCCACATGTGGCACGACGGCCGCGTCACCCTGCCCAATGCCCGAGGTTTCGACCACGATCAGATCGAAGCCCGCCACCTTGCAGGCAGCAATCACATCCGGCAGCGCCGCACTGATCTCGCTGCCAAAGTCGCGTGTTGCCAGGCTGCGCATGAAGACTCTGGCCCCCACGCTTGTCACTGCGTGTACGTCGCTGCCCCCCAAGGGGGCTAATTTTGGCTCCGCCGCACTTCGTGAGCCTAGGGGCGGCCGGTCGGAAAATTGCGCGTTTTTTGCAACACTGGTTGCCCAAGGACCAATGGCATTCATCCGGATGCGGTCGCCCAGCAGCGCGCCACCGCTCTTGCGCCGGGACGGATCAATGCTGATGACGGCAACCCGCAAGCTGTCGTTCTGGTCGAGGCGCAAGCGGCGAATCAACTCGTCGGTGAGCGACGACTTGCCGGCGCCACCGGTGCCGGTAACACCCAGCACCGGTACTTTTTTGGTCGCCGACAGGGTCTGAATTTCTTTGGTCAGTGCGGCCAGTTGCTTGGACGGTTTGCCCTTGTTTTGACCACCGGCCTTTTCATTTTCCAGCGCGGTGATGAGTTGCGCCAGAGCGCGCCAGTTCAGTTCGCCATGGCCCTGAATGGCCTTGATGTCTTTCGGTGCGTAGGCTGTCAAGTCCTTGTCGCAACGCATCACCATTTCGCCAATCATGCCGGCCAAACCCATTCTCTGACCATCTTCCGGGCTGTAAATACGACTCACGCCATAGGCTTGCAGTTCACGAATTTCAGGCGGCACGATAACACCACCGCCGCCGCCAAAGACCTGAATATGCGCGCCACCGCGCTGTTTGAGCAAATCGACCATGTACTTGAAATACTCGACATGGCCACCCTGATACGAGCTGATGGCGATGCCCTGCGCGTCTTCCTGCAAGGCGGCCGTCACCACTTCTTCCACGCTTCGGTTGTGCCCCAGGTGAATCACCTCGGCGCCCATGCCCTGCAGAATGCGGCGCATGATGTTGATGGCGGCGTCGTGCCCGTCAAACAGGCTGGCGGCCGTGACGAAGCGCACCTTGTTGACTGGGCGGTAATTGGCGAGTGCCTTGAATTCGGCGGACAGATCGGTCATGGTGTAGCTCCGGCACTTGACGTTTACGTAAACGTCAATCTTAGCCGGTTTCCGGGAAATAGGCCAAAACCACCCTTGTACTCAACCGTCTCGTGGGCAGTGGCTTGGGTGTGTCGGTGGCCGATTTGTGCGCATTTGGCACCATGAGGACACCGGCACACCCCGAGCCGCTGCTCACCACGGAATCCCCAGACATTACCCAATCGGCAGCAGCCTGATGCGGATGTTATTTTCGGTGACAACCACAGCCGCCCCAAGGTCAAGCTGATCTTGGGTCAGCTGCAAGACACGCAAAATCAGGGGCGTCATCTCGGGGCTCTTTAGCCCTTCGATGCGAATCCGGACAACCGAGGGCTTTCCAACGCCACCCAGAGCAAGCAGGGTATGAAAATCGGCGTCCATCGTGATAACGACCCGATTCTCAACTCTTGCCAAGGCAATGATTTCGGTATCGGTGGCTTGAGACATTCCAATCTCGCCTACATGAGCGGCGTCCAGTCCGCCTTCCCGCAGTAATACGGCCGCCGATCTTGGCAAGCCTTGGTCAAGCAACAGGCGTGTCACGCAACCGCAAGGTTCACAACCCTGTCATCAAGACTGAAAGCCGCAAATTCAAGTGCCTGCCTCACGTCCTCTGCTTCGAGTTCGGGATACTCGCGCAGCAGCTCGGCGCGGTCAGGATACAGGGCCACGGCTTCAAGCACTCGGCGCACGGTGATGCGCATGCCCCGGATAGTAGGCTGGCCGTTCATCAAATCAGGCTTGCTGGTAATGCGGTCGAAATGCGTCATTGTGGTTTCCTATTCTTTACCAACGCGGCAAACATTCCCAAGAACTTTATGTGTCGTGTATTGGGTCAATCCGTAGCCCAAGTATCGCATCGATGGTCATCAAAAGAATGTTTGCTTTGCAGCCACTCAAACTGCTTCCAGGCGCTGCACCATGTCCGGGAACTGCGCCACCATTCGGATCAGCAGCGCGGCTTGTGGGTGCCAGCACAGGCACAGGATGGTCATGGTCCTAAATCTCCTTCGGTTGCCGATGCTGGTTTTTGACGAATTTTTACAAATCCGAGACGCTCAAGGGCTCGGATGATGTCAACTCCGGAAGCCCTCGGAAGCTTAGGCATGCATTGGCTCGGGCACGGTACACATTGTCACAAACGGATGCCCTAGCATCGGCAAAGGAAACTCTGACAGATACAACGCAGTCGCCTCGTGGAGGTTTGCAGCCGCCTCTTCGACTGTCTCGCCTTGCGTCGGAAACCAGATGGCGCTGTTTTTAGCCAATTCGTGGCGCCCACACGCTGCAGCACCCCCGGCATAACCGGTCGTGTCACGCGACCTCAATGGAAAACCCTGTCATCAAGACTGGAAGCCGCAAATTCAAGAGCTGACTACTTGTACAGTAACTGCGGCAACCAAAGGCCAATCGCCGGGAACAGATAGAGCAGGCCGATCGCCACCACCTGGATGCCCATGAAGGGCATCATGCCGGCAAAGATCTGATTCAGCGTCACATGCTTTGGCGACACACCTTTCAGGTAGAACGCCGCCATCGCCACCGGTGGGCTCAGGAACGCCGTCTGCAGGTTCAACGCTACCAGCAGCCCGAAGAACAACGGATCGACACCGAACTTGGGTAGCAGCGGGATGAAGATCGGCATGAAGATGACGATGATTTCGGTCCATTCCAGCGGCCAGCCGAGGATGAAGATGATGAACTGCGACAACAGCATGAACTGGATCGTTGTCAGGCCCAGCGACAGCACCCAGGTTTCGATGAGCTCCTGCCCACCGAGCAGCGCAAACGCGGCCGAGAAGATCGAAGACCCGACAAACAGCCAGCACACCATCGCGCTGGTCTTGGCGGTGAGGAACGACGATTCCTTGATGATGCCGCCAAGCTCGCGCAACGTCGTCGTGAGCGGACTGGCGCTGTTGCCCTGTTTGGCGGCGATGAAGCGATAGGCGGCGGCCAACACGACACCACCGAGCGCGCCGACAGCGGCCGCCTCGGTCGGTGTCGCCAACCCGAACACGATCGAGCCGAGCACGGCGATGATCATGACGGCAAGCGGAAAGAACGATGTCAGCAGCATCTTGAATATCTCGAACCGCTGCCAGCTCATCAGCCAGGTAATCAGTGCCAGGCCGGCCATGCCGGCGCCGAAGACAATCCAGTACCAGGTCGGCGCGGACACACGTTCGGCCGGCGCCGCCGCCGGTGCCGGCGCAGGAGAATTGACGGCCTGTGCTTGCGCCGGCGCGGCAACGACGGCTGCGGTGGCAGACGCCGCGGCGGACGCAGAATCAGCGGCAGCTTCGGCCGGCGGTTCGCTCAAACCACTGACTTCCTTGGGCGGCTCCTGCAGCCCGCTGGATTCGCCGGGTTTGTCCTCTTCGGCCGTGATCGCGCCGCCAGCCTGCACCAGGCCTGCGGTATCGACCGCAGCCACCGGCGCCGTGGCGCCCAGGTACATCACGGTCAGCAAAGCGGCAATCGACAGCGCCGGCAGCAGCGAGACGAACAACTGCGTTGACACAGCGCCCTTGGGCAAGGCGCTGTCACGCAGTCCGGCCCACAGACCAGCCACAGCGTTCGGGCTGCGCGGCGTCAGCGCGGCCGACAACGGCGGCAGCGGCACCAGGCGCTCGCTCGCCGCCAGCGGCGGCGCCAGGTGCGGCTTCCACTTGGCCACAATGATCACGTAGGCCACGTACAGGCCGGCCAGCATGATGCCGGGGAAGAACGCACCGGCGTAGAGCTTGACCACCGACACGCCGGCGGTGGCGCCATAAACGATCAACAACACCGACGGCGGAATCAGAATGCCCAGGCAGCCACCGGCGGTGATCGCACCCGCGGCCAACTGCACGCTGTAACCGGCGCGCAGCATCGCCGGCAACGCCAGCAGGCCCATCAAAGTGACCACGGCGCCGACGATGCCGGTGGCGGTGGCGAAGATCGCGCAGGTGACGATGGTGGCCACGGCCAGCGCGCCGGGCAGGCGCGCCAGCGCCAGATGCAGGCTCTTGAACAGCTTCTCGATCAGGTTGGCGCGCTCGACCAGGTAGCCCATGAAGACGAACAGCGGAATGGCGATCAACACGTCGTTGGACATGACCGAATAAGCGCGCTGCACCATCAGGTCCAGTATCTGCCGCGTGGCAAGTTCCGGGTTGACGGTTCGGTAGGCGAGCCAACCGAAAAACATGCCCATGCCCATCAGCGTGAACGCGGTCGGAAAGCCGAGCATGATCGCCACCACGATCAGCGCCAGCATCAAGAGGCCGAGGCTACCGAGGTCGGCCCGGCTTAAATGACCGTCGACAAAGCTGGCCCAGGGCGTGAAGACGATCACCGTGACGAGGATGATCGCCATCAGGGAAAAGCCGAACCAGAGTTCCCTGCGGATCTTCATTTGGTGCTCCCCTGTTGCACGACGAACTGGTCGAGATTGGCGATGTCTTCGTCTTTCACGTGCACCATTTCCTTGAGCTTGTCGACATCGACCTCGACCACGTCTTCCTCACGAGAGGGCCACTCACCTTGCTTGATACAGAGCACGCAGCGAATGATTTCGATGATGCCCTGCACCAGCAGAAACGCGCCGGCCAGCGGAATCATGGTTTTGAACGGATAGATTGCCGGGCCATCCGCAGTGATGTTCGAGTGCTCGTTCATCGCCCATGACTCGGCTGCGTAGAAATAGCCGGCATAGGTCAGTGCAAACACCCCGGGGATGAAGAACAGAATGAACAGGACCAGATCG
>JBBQZA010000247.1:0-6119 GCA_038208175.1 Burkholderiales bacterium | reverse complement strand
TAAGCCCGACCATTTTTTGAACAGCGCGGCCAACACCACCGGCGCGGCGCACACCATTGGCAACCTCATCATCGGGGTAGACCAGGTATTGGCCGAGGTGCAGCCCGAGGCCATGCTGGTGCTGGGTGACACCAATAGTTGTTTGTCGGTCATTCCGGCCAAGCGCCGCAAAATTCCCATATTTCACATGGAAGCGGGCAACCGCTGCTTTGACCAGCGCGTGCCCGAAGAAACCAACCGCCGCATCGTGGACCACACGGCCGATGTGAACCTGACCTACAGCACAATCGCACGCGACTACCTGCTGCGCGAAGGTCTGCCGCCGGATCTGGTCATCAAGACCGGTAGCCCGATGTTTGAGGTGCTGACGCATTACCGGCCACGCATTGATGCATCGGACGTGCTGACGCGCTTGGGGCTGACCGAGGGCAACTATTTTGTGGTGAGCGCGCACCGTGAAGAAAACATCGAGTCACCGCGATCCTTTGGCAAGTTGGTGAACGTGCTCAACGCCGTGGCCGAAGATCACGGTTTGCCAGTGATCGTGTCCACCCACCCGCGCACGCAAAAGCGTATTGACGCTACAGGAGCACAATTTCATCCGCTGGTGCGTTTGCTCAAGCCGCTGGGTTTTCATGACTACGTCAAGCCGCAGTTGTCTGCGCGCGCTTCGCTCTCAGACAGCGGCACTATCAACGAAGAATCGTCCATCCTGAATTTTCCGGCGCTCAACCTGCGCGAGGCGCATGAGCGGCCCGAGGGCATGGAGGAGGCTGCCGTGATGATGGTGGGCTTGGAAGTTGATCGGGTGCGCCAGGGCTTGGCGATTCTGGCGACGCAGCCGCGCGGCGAGGATCGTACGGACCCGCACGGCATCCGCCAGGTGGCAGACTACAGCATGCCCAACGTGTCAGACAAGGTGCTGCGCATCATCCACAGTTACACCGACTATGTGAATCGGGTGGTCTGGAAGAAATACTGACAGCAGGCAAATGGCCATGCGCATTGCGCTGATCGCCGACACCTTCCCGCCGCTTCGCACTTCTGGCGCCGTCCAGTTGCGCGATTTGTCGCGTGAGTTCGCGCGCCAGGGGCATGGGCTAACCGTCATGCTCCCCAGCGCTGATTTGGACCGCCCGTGGGTGTTGGAGGAAATCGATGGTGTACAAGTGCTGCGACTGCGCGCACCCAAGACCAAAGACATCAACTACGTACAGCGCACGATCAATGAATTTGTGATGCCATTCGCAATGCTAAATAACTTGAGGCTGAGTGATATGGCTTCAGAGCATTGGGACGGCGTGGTGTGGTATGCACCGTCGATATTTCTTGGGCCAATGGCACGCGCACTGAAAAAGAACAGTGACTGTCGTGGCTACTTGATCATTCGCGACATCTTCCCGGAATGGGCTGTTGACATGGGCCTGATGAGCCGCGGCTTGCCCTATCGCTTCTTTAAGGCGGTTGAACGCTATCAGTACTCAGTGGCGGATACGATCGGCGTGCAGACCCCGGCAAATGTCCCTTATTTTGATGCATGGGCAAGAAATCAGAAGCGTCGTGTAGAGGTGCTGCAGAACTGGCTGTGCGATGCTGCCAATACCGGTTGCAGCATTCGCGTGGCAGACAGCGCTTTGGCAGGCCGCAAGATATTCGTCTATGCAGGCAACATGGGGGTTGCGCAGGGCATGGATATATTGATTGCTTTGGCCGAGCGTTTGAAGAACCGACTTGATGTCGGTTTTTTGTTTGTGGGGCGTGGCAGCGACGCCCGCCGTTTGGAGGCCAATGCCCGAACGCGCGAACTCACCAACGTGCTATTTCATGACGAAATTCATCCAGATGAGATACCGGGTCTGTATGCACAATGCCACGTCGGCTTGGTGGCGCTGGACCCGCGACATAAGACGCACAACATTCCAGGCAAGTTTTTGACCTACATGCAAAGCGGTTTGCCGGTGTTGGCGAACATCAATCCCGGCAACGACCTCGCCGAACTGATCGCACACGAGCAGGTAGGCCACGCAAGCACCGATGGCACCTTGCAGACCTTGAAACTTCTGGCAGAAGATTTGATTGACAACATTGGCCGCGATGCCGACTTGCCAGCCCGGTGCAAAGCCTTGTCAGCAAGGCTTTTTTCACCACAAACGGCGGTGAGGCAGATTGTGGCGGCGCTGCAAGCGGATATTGACCCGGTGTCTGTAGACACTTGAGACGCTGGCAAATGTTGAAACATTCAGGCTTGCCTTGGCGCTGGGCTTTTGCTCTTTGCGCACTTGCCATATTGGTTCTTGCACTGATGTCGGCACCGCCGAAAGTAATCACAACCGGGTGGGATAAATCCAATCACGCGCTGGGGTTTGCGGTGCTGATGGTGCTGGGCAGCCTTGCATTTTCTGTCAAACGAGTGGTGTTGCTGGTCGGCTTGCTGGCCTTTGGTGCATTGATTGAAGTGCTGCAGTCGTTCACCTGTTGCCGCGCGGCGGACTGGGGCGATTTGGCGGCGGATTTGGTGGGGTTGGTTGTGGGGTGGGGAGTGGGGAGGTGGGTTGCACTGGATCCCCGGGTCAAGCCCGAGGATGACGGGAGAGGATGACGCGCGAGGATGACGGGCGGGAATGACGACGCACCCGAGTTCGACACTTTACGCCAATAGATTCCTGGCATTTTCAATAAAAACAAGGACTTACAAGCGTATTTCAAAATGTTTTGTGGTGGCACGTTTTGGCCTATTAAATTTGTTTTTGTATTCTTTACTAGTTGTTATAAAGTGGCGGCATGTTTGTAAAGGTCACCGCCTCCGGCCCGCGCCGCTACGTCCAACTTGTCGAGTCCTATCGGGACGAAGCCGGGCTGGTCAAGAAACGCACGGTGGCCACGCTGGGGCGCATTGACCAAATCGGTGGCGAACTCGACAGCGTCATCGACGGCTTGATGAAGGTCGCCGGGCGCAAGCCCGTTGGCGCTGCACCTCCTGCTGCATCTGTAACCTTTGAGTCCGCCCGCGCTTTGGGCAACGTCTGGGCTTTGACAGAGCTTTGGAAAGAACTTGGTTTTTCTGAGTTACGCCGCGTCTTTCGGCGCACCCGCCACACCACGGACGTTGAAGCGCTGATTCGCATCATGGTTCTCAACCGCCTATGTGATCCTGACTCCAAACTCGGCGTGCTGCGCTGGCTGGAGACGGTGGCGTTGCCCGATGTCGATGTGCCGGGCGTCACCCACCAGCAACTGCTACGCAGCATGGACGCGCTGATGGAGCACCAGGATGCAGTTGACGCCGTGGTCTCGGGCTTATTGCGCCCCATGGTGGACCAAGACCTCTCGGTGGTGTTCTACGACATGACGACCATCCGTGTCGAAGGGTTGAGCGCTCTTGACGGCGATGTACGCAAATTCGGTATGGCCAAAGAGGGCTTGATTGCTCGCCAGTTCATGCTCGGGGTGGTGCAAACGGCTGAAGGCCTGCCGATCTACCACGAGGTTTTTGATGGCAATACAGCGGAGACCAAAACCTTGCTGCCGATCCTGGCCAAAGTGATGGAGCGCTTTCCCCATATTCGCCGACTGGTGCTGGTGGCGGATCGGGGGCTGCTAAGTCTGGACAACCTTACGGCCTTGCAGGCGATCAAACTCCATGGCGATCAGGCGCTGGAGTTCATCCTGGCGGTGCCGGGCAGGCGGTACAACGAGTTTGCGCAATTGCTGGAGCCCTTTCAGAAGCAGTGCACCCAGGCAAGCATCGAGATCACGGGTGAAGTGGCGTGGAACGGCTTGCGATTGGTGATGGCGCACGACCCCGATACGGCGCGCAGCCAAGGTTCTGAGCGCAAGGCCAAGATGGATGAGTTGGAGAAACTGGCCGCCACCTGGAGCGGCAAGCTCTCCGATAGTGGCGCCAAGGCGCGTTTCTACCATGAGGTGTGCGAGGCCCGACTGGGCAAAATTGTCAAGGTGGACATGCCGCAGGAGTTGTTCAGCTACGGCGTTGATGAAGCGGCACTGAAATTGGCCCAGATGATGGATGGCAAGCTTTTACTGGTGACCAACGTGGCAGACATGAATCCGCAGCAGGTGATAGCGCGCTACAAGTCTTTGGCTGATATTGAGCGAGGCTTCAAGGTGCTGAAGTCTGAGTTGGAGATTGGTCCGGTGTATCACCGCTTGCCTGAGCGTATTCGTGCGCATGCCTCGATCTGTTTCATGGCGCTGGTGCTGCATCGGGTGATGCGGATGCGATTGCGTGCAGCCAAGACGGGGATCACGCCGGAGCGGGCGCTGCAAACGCTTAAACGCATCCAGCATCACCGGGTCACCCTGGGAAGCGCAGCGCCACTGAGCGGTGTTTCTTCCCTGAGTGATGAACAAAACCAAATGTTCAAGGCATTGAAAGTCAAACAACCCACCGCAAACCGACAATTGAGCCTCTTGTAGGGGCACGTTTTGAATCCAAACCCAATGAAATCAAGGTACTTACGTGAATAGCTGTCGAACTTCGGGGGTCAGAACCTAATTTTTTGATGCGGGCTAGAACTTTGAGCACGTCTTAATCAAAAGCAAAATGCAAAGCGAACCACCGCCGTCCCGCGAAGAGGTCATTGCCGGTCTGCGGGATGCCGTGTTGATAGCACGCATGCAGGCAAATCCAAGCACCATGATTGCGGGCTGGGTACAGATTGCCATCCTCATCATGGGGTATTACGTTAACCCGGCACGCCCTGGGGGCGGGCTTGCCGCGTCGCTACGCTCCGCTCCGCAATGATGGTGCTGTTATTGCTGATTTACCAAATGACCACTGACGAACTTATGCAACAAACTGGCCGCGAAGGTCTGATAGGGCACACCCTCCTCAAGTGCGCGTGCCTGTAAATTCCTTAGGTCCCTGCTTGAGATACGAATGTTCAGTCGCTGGTCTTTATTGAAAGTTGTCTCAGCCGCAGACTGATGAGCCTTGAGCTGCTTTGCCACACCGCTGACGGGCTTGAGCGTGCCAGCCTCCCATGCTTTCAAAATCTCCAACTCTTCATCGTCATACTTGATGGCTTTTTTCATGGCTTACTCCGGTATTGCCTGGTTGCCTTGCGGCTCGGGATGATGGTTTTCAGAAAGATTTCAGTGTCAGTTTCCATGAATGGCACTGCGTAGACGTAATCGTCAACTTGCACCATTGAAATTTTTTGCCCAGGATACTTTTCCTGGTTGGGGTGTTCAAGCACGGCCAGTTCGTTTCCACCAGAAATTTCAAAAACAATACGCTCGAACGAGATGCCCCGCTCACGTATCAAAAACTGGTTTTTTTCCGCACTCCAATTGAATATTTTTGGATCTGGCATGTGTGCATTTTATGCACACGGCGAGTGGACTGTCAACGACGAAGATTTCAGTTGTCATTGCGAGCGAAGGGTGGCAATCCGGGGGGGCGTCCGAATAGGCAATTGAAAATGTGTGGTTATGTGCATACCGGCGGTGCAGGCTACATCGGCACGCACACCTTTGTGGAACTGCTGCACGCGGGCTATGCGGTCACGGTGCTCGACAACCTGTGCAACAACAGTGCAAGACGACTAAGACGCTATCGATTCAATAGCTGGCCGCGCACGTTCCACGAGGGCTGCGCGGCTTTTTTACTCCCAATCTCGCGTCGCAAGCTCGCAATCAGCCCGCTCAGGCTTGCAAAGCCAAACTCAGCGCAAAGCCTCATAAACAGGCGCTCGCGGCGTATTGCTGTATGCAAACACAGCTATAGTTGCGCTGCCAGTCCTATCCAAACTGGCGCAGCCCCATGCAAGGCCCGCCCCATCGATCACCGCAGCATTTACACCAGCGCCCGCGTGGGCACCAACATGCCCCGCTACGCCCTCAGCCTGCTGCAGCCACCCAGCCCGCCCAACCCACCAAAGCCTACAACCCCCGCCACCCAGAGCGCACCCTGCTGTACCGCACGATTGCCGAGCACTTCGAGACTTCGCTTGAGCTCGCCAGCGTCGGCCAGTTCGACGGCCAAGGCGACCACCACACCCCGCCCGCCTATGCGGAGAAGGCCTTTCGCAAATAACTCGAATGCGGCATCCTTGCCCACGGCTTTGCCCGCGTCCGCTGTGACGACTGTGAGGACG
>JBBQZA010000246.1:0-6119 GCA_038208175.1 Burkholderiales bacterium | reverse complement strand
GGCTTACGGCGCGCACGCGTTGCCAAAACCACAGCACCAGGCCGAGGGATATCAGCAGGCCGGCAGGAATGCCGCACCACAAGACCAGATCGAGAAAAAGATTGTGCGATTGCGCAAATGGAAATCCGGCAGAGGGATGGTTCAACGCAGCAGTTAATTGGGCCAAATTCACTTGGCTCCATCCATAGCCTGCAAAGGGACGTTGCAAGGCGGCATCTACGAATATGGACCAGATGGCGGGGCGCAAATCGCTGGACATGCGGGCGCTGTTTGCTGCGTCCATGGGCCCGTTGAGCAAGAGAGTCTGATTCAGCCAAGCCATTGACGCGCTGCAGGCGACAAAGTACAGGACCAGCGCGGTCACCAGCCAGGGCGATCTGGGGTCAGCCCATAAACGGCGCCAGAGCCAGCTGGCCAAAAGCAGCAGGAGAACCGCGATCCAGGCAGTCCGGGACTGCGTCAGTGCCAGACCGAACAGCAGGTAGAGCGCTGCAAACAGGGCCGTTGCTATGCCCAGGTGGCGTCGGATCAGTCCCCAGGCGGTAGCCAGCAGGCCCCACAGCAAAAAGGTAGCCAGCTGATTGGGTTGACCAAAATTCGCGAACGGCCGACCCTCTCCATCGCCCATCGACCAGGCAGTGAGTAAATCCAGAGCCAGCCACTGATGCAATTGCAAGCCCACTGACAACAACGCGGCCACGCCGATTGCCAGAAACAGACCCTCTGCGAGTTGCCCCGGGCTGGCTACTTCCCAGTGTGCGCCGGTCAACAAGGCCAGCAACAGGCCCAGCAAATAGGCGCTGCTGATCCAGGCTGTGCCGGACCATAACACCAGGTCAAAAGCATATTGCAAGCCCGGCACGAGGACCAGCGCTGCGGTCAGCAGTGTGATACCGTGCCAGGCAATTGGACCTCGGGTACGCAAGATCAGCGCGGCAGAACCCAATGCAAGCACCACGGCCAGCCACGCATCGGTGTGAAACGTTGTCCAAGGCGGTTGATGGTTCGGCAACAGCCAGCCAGCAGCCAACGCGAAGGACCCGCTGATCAGCCAAAGAGGCGTTATGACTGACTTGCTGCTTGTCGTCATCTCATCCATAAAAAAAGGCCCCTGCAGGGGCCTTTTGTGAGTTCCGCATCTTCCGACGCTACAAATTACTGGCAGCTTGCCGGGCGGTATTTGGCCAAAATGGATCCACTGCAAACCCAGGTGACCTGACCTGAGGCCAGCGTTGGCGTCAGAGTAATGGTGCTGGTACTGATGGCGGAGTCACCGGTCGCCGTGGCTGTGACAAGAGTTCCATTCCAAACAACACCACTCACATATTTTGAAACCTGGTTATTGATGGTGACTGAGGCTGCGGCGGGCAAGGCACTCAGGCTGGCTGCTGCTTCGGTGATCGTTGTCTTGGCCCCGGCTGCCGCAAGAATCACTTCAGATACTTTGGCCCTGACCGTGTAATCCTGGTAAGCCGGCAGCGCCACCGCGGCCAAAATACCGATAATTGCAACCACAATCATCAACTCGATCAGGGTAAAACCCTTTTGCATAGAACGTTTCATAAATAACTCCTTGAGTAAAAACACGCACCAAAGGCGCGGCACTCAGGAAAAGCAGAATCCATGCCAACGAAATCTATCTTCAACTTGTTGTGTTTTTCCCGAAAATTCGTGTCGGCCAGTAAGAAAATGGGTTCTTTTTGTCACTCTCTCATGTTGCGGTGACATTTTTGTCAGGTCATTTGTGTCGCTACTTGATGCAGACGCCCTTACCATCTTCAGGGTACGCATCTACCCTCAATAACCCAGACGCGCAGCATCCCATATCGCCTCCATGCGTTGTTATAAATCCGGGGCGATGCTGTCATGACTGCGGGCCAGCAGCAGCGCTTGGCTCATGCCGTCACTCATTTGCTCGATGACCGCCCCGGGGTTTTGCACGCCACAAATGTCCCGACCAAATTCCTCCAGATCAGGCAACTGTCCAAGGGTTCAGGACTGCCACGCCGGTTGACTCAAAATCTGCCACGTTGCGGGTGACGACGGTCATGCCGTGTAGCAGAGCCGTCGCGGCAATCAACCCGTCGCGAACGGGTCGTGGATTTGGCACATGGAGCCGGGCGCTTCGCTGTGCCACAGCAGTATCAACGGGCAGAATGCGCTCGGCAAAGGCTGGCAGAACGTGGGTGTTTAACCATGCCCGAAATATCGCTCCCTGAGATGGGTCCCGGCGCTCAGCCAGCAATACCCCGATCTCCAACTCCTGGATCGTGATCACTGACAGGTATAAATCGGTGGCGTCCAGGCTGTCAGCCCATTGTGCGAGGTGGCGATCAGCCTTGCCAAGACGGATCTTGCGCAGTTCGGATACGACGTTGGTGTCGAGCAAATACATCACGAGAAATCTGCCGCTTGGGCAGGGTCGCGCGATTCCGGGATTTCAAATTCAATATCGTCGGGCCAAGGCATTGCCAGCAGGTCGGCGATCTTTGTGCTGTTGCAGGTAATCTTCTTGTACTGGGCAAACGTCAGAAGCACATGCGCCGGACGACCGCGATCGGTAATGATCACCGGCCCCGCCTGTGCGGCCTTCTTGGCCTTGCTGGCGTCCTGGTTGAACTCGCGGCTTGAAAGGGTTGTAATACTCATAGCGACACTTCCTGTTTGCAAACAATGTAGGGACGTTACCACGTCGTCTCGGTCTAGTGTTGTCGTGGGGAATATTGAAAGGTCATCCAACTTCAGAGGGAGTGTCGCCGCCGCCGCCGCCCTCAATAGCCCAGACGTGCAACTGCATCACCGCAGCTACGTCTTCAGCGACGCCGTTGCCTCTCCTGCCACGTTGACATG
The DNA here is from genome assembly GCA_038208175.1 of Burkholderiales bacterium. Classification (GTDB taxonomy): domain Bacteria; phylum Pseudomonadota; class Gammaproteobacteria; order Burkholderiales; family Burkholderiaceae_C; genus Rhodoferax. The sequence continues at coordinate 3,269 of JBBQZA010000246.1, read as the reverse complement.
CAGTTCTTTGATCTTGTCAGGCAAGTTCACTCTGCGTCCTCGGCATGCAAGTGGGCAAAGGCACTTTGCAAGGCTTTGGCACTGGGTAGGCCTGGGGACACAGGCGGCATCTGCAGCCCAAGGCGCAGTGCGGACAATATGGACAACAGGGTGCGCAGAGAAATGTCTTGACCAGCTTCGATTCGGTAGATTGGCATGCGGGATAAACCAGCCATTTGCCCTAAGCTGGTTTGCGACAGTTTTTGAGATTTGCGCGCAAGACGAATTGCGTTGCCGACTTCAGCCAATGTCAAATGGATCGATTCATTGCTACTCATAAATTGCATAAAATCAAAACAAAATATATATGCAACGCTAAAGTAGCAAAACTACGTCACTTGATGCAGACGGCCCTCACCATTTTCAGAGTACGTCTTTATCTTCGATATCGCAAACTCGATCAAAGATGACTGTCGAGAGGTGTGCGCAAGCGGCCTTCACTACCTGCCAGTCACGCCATTGCGGGTCAAGATTCTTGTATTCGGGCAGCTGCGGTGAAACATCGTCTAGGTCGTAAGGAACTGGGTTGGCAAGCTGAACTTGCAGCTGCTGCAACGGCGACTCGCCAGTTTCTTGACTGTACAACTTGTCGAAGGACCGCAGGGCCAGCGCCACAGACTCATCACCCATGTGGTCTGCCAGCGCTACGAAGTCAAGGTAGTCCCGCGTTGCATTTCGCTTGAGAATCAACACGCCTTTGATGCGCAAAATCTCCCCGGAAGTCGGCACTGTCAGTGATTCTCCTTGGTAGGTGACAACCATCGTCTCCAGCGGCTGGTCCCTTATCAATTGTCGAACTCCGGTTTCAATGCCGTCAAGGCTTCCCAGAATCTGCACAGGTCGTTGAACACGGGCTGTTTTCCATCCCGCCACTGATTCGAGTTCAGCAAGTACCGCATCGAAACGAAGTCGAAGATCGGTCAGCACGTGGTCGGCATCATGAGAGAAACGATGCCTGGCATGAAAGGCTGAGGCCGTTCCGCCGACCAGCACAGCGTCCGGCAAAATCCGTTGTAGACGAGCAGCCGCGGACAGAACCAGTTCCCAGTCAGCAAGGGCGATGTTCTTCGACATAGTGCATCCAGAAGTGATACCGCTGCGCGTAAGGGTCGCCCACGTAAGGACGGCAGACGCGCTGCACCTTTTCCAGCAGCGACTGGTCCTGCAGCGCCGCGCGACGCAGGCTCGCCCAATCCCGCCATTGACCACGTGAGATCACGTCGTCAATGGCGGCAAGAGTAAAGCCTTGGTGATTGAGGTGACGGTGCAGCATCAGGGCCATATTTTGCCATCACGTCACTTGATGCAGACGGCCCTCACCATCTTGAGGTCGGTCAGCCCCATCATGATTTTCTCCATGCCGTCCATCTTCAGGGTGCGCATGCCGCCTTCCACCGCGGCAGCAAAAATCTCGGCGACGCGGGCACGTTCCTGGATCAGCTTTTTGATGTCGTCCGAGGCGATCAGCAGTTCGTGCAAACCGATGCGGCCTTTGTAGCCGGTCTGATTGCACTTGTCGCAAGCTGCGTGACGGTAAAACTTGAGTTGACCGTCCTGTCCGTAGGCCTTGTACCAACTCTCGATCAATTTTTTGGTTTCACCCTCGTAGTCTTTGGTCCAGGCTTCGGAGTGGCGCAACTCATCGGCATACTCGGCAGCGAACAGGCGCAGCTCCTGCTCGTCGGGTAGGTAGGATTCCTTGCAGTCACACAGTTTCTTGGCCAGACGCTGCGCCAGAATGCCGAGCAAGGCATCGGCAAAGTTGAAGGGGTCCATGCCCATGTCGAGCAAACGGGTGATGGATTCGGGCGCCGAGTTGGTATGAAGAGTCGAGAAGACCAGGTGACCGGTGAGCGAGGCCTCGACACCCATCGCAACCGTCTCCTTGTCGCGCGACTCGCCGACCATGATGATGTCGGGGTCGGCTCGCAGAAAGGCCCGCATGATGAGTGCGAAATCAATGCCGGCTTTGCGATTGATCTGGACCTGGCGCAAACCTTTTTGCGTGATTTCGACCGGATCTTCTGCGGTCCAGATCTTTGTGTCGGGCGTGTTCAGGTGTTTGAGAATGGAGTGCAGTGTGGTGGTTTTGCCGGAGCCGGTGGGGCCACACACGTAAAACAAGCCGTACGGTTTCTCGATGGTCCGAACCACCCGGTCTTTGTTGTGCGGCGTCAGCCCCAGTTTGTCCAGCGGGATCGGCTCCCCGGCGGCCAAAATGCGCATGACCACATCCTCCACGCCACCAGCAGACGGAATGGTGGCGACCCGTAACTCGATGTCCACCGGACCGTATTTCTTGAATTTGATCTTGCCGTCCTGCGGTTTGCGTCGTTCTGAAATGTCGAGGTCGCACATGATCTTCAGACGTGTCACCATGGCCTGACGAAAATGCGACGGCACTTCAACATAGGGTTGCAAGGTGCCGTCGATGCGGAACCGGATGCCCGTTTTGAGCTTGCCCGGCATCGGTTCGATGTGAATGTCCGACGCTTTCTGGTGGTAAGCGTCGATGATCACCTTGTTGACGAACTTGACCAGTTCGTTGTCGGCCGCCGCCGATTCCAGCGCGTCGTCGTTGAAGCCGTCGTCCACGGGACCAGCGTCCATGTCGGCCAGCAGTTCGTCGATGGTGCCGCCTTCAACACCGCAGTCCAATATCTGCCCCAGGGTTTGCGCAAACTCGATTTGCGTCGTGACCCGGTAGGAAAAACGGCTCATGCGCGGAAAAACCTGCGGCACCACGCGGGAGTTGCGCACCGCTTCAGGGTCCACACACATGATCACCAGACCCTCCGGTGATTCTTCCAGCGGAATCCAGCCTTGCTCTTCAAGGAACTCGCGCTTCAGAGCGCCATGAAGCATTTCTGATCGAATTCGGCTTGGATTAAAGGGCTCGTAAGGCACACCAAAAAACTTCGCCAGCGCCGGGCCAATCTGGGCTGGTTGAACTTTGTAGCGTGCAATCAGCATCTGCTCTACCGGAGTGCCTTCGTTGCGCGCCGCCAGCAGGCATTGGGCCAACTCATTCGCGGTCATCACGCCATCGGCAACCAGACCGTCGTACTTGGTGGCTTTGCGGCGCAAAATTTCAGCCGCTTTTTGAACCCGTTGCCGAATCGCGATGGCCAGGGTTTTGCACAGTTGAGACACCCCTTCGAGTTCCTGTTCGCTGTAAGCCTGAGTGCTCGTGGTGTTGATGATCTGCGACACACCGTGAAGCGTGTCGC
>JBBQZA010000245.1:0-6150 GCA_038208175.1 Burkholderiales bacterium | reverse complement strand
GCGCGCCCGCCGACCGCGGCCCAGATCGCGATCTCGATCGAGTTGGCCGGGCTCATCTCGCTCGGGTTGATGATGCCCACCTGCGGCACGTACAACGCGCCGGCCACGCCGCACATGATGGCCGACAGCGTCCAGATGGTGAGCTTGTAGCCGATGGGGTTGTAGCCGGAGAACATGACGCGCGACTCCGCGTCGCGGATGGCCTGCAACACGCGGCCAAACTTGCTGGACACCAGCCAGCGCGCAAACAGGAAGAACCCGAGCAGCGTGACGCCGGTGAGCACGAAGAGCGTCATGCGCATCGTCTGGGTGGCGATGGGAATATCCAGGATGCGCTTGAAATCGGTGAAGCCGTTGTTGCCGCCAAAGCCTGTCTCGTTTCGGAAGAACAGCAGCATCGCAGCGAAAGTCATGGCCTGCGTGATGATGGAGAAGTACACGCCCTTGATGCGCGAGCGGAAGGCGAAGAAGCCGAACACGAAGGCCACGAGCCCGGGCACGATCACGATGAGCAACAGTGTTGCGATGAAGCTGTCGCTGAAGGTCCAGTGCCAGGGCAGCGTCTTCCAGTCCAGGAACACCATGAAGTCCGGCAGGTCGCTTTTGTAGTTGCCGTCACGGCCGATCTGGCGCATGAGGTACATGCCCATGACGTAGCCGCCAAGCGCGAAGAACAGGCCGTGGCCCAGCGACAGGATGCCGGTGTAGCCCCAGATGAGGTCCATGGCCAGCGCGCAGATCGCGTAGCACATGATCTTGCCCACGAGCGCGACGGCATAGTCGCTCATGTGGAACACGCTGTCCTGCGGCACCACAAGGTTCAGGATGGGTGCAACCGCGCAGACGACGATGAGCGCAATGATGAAGGCGCTCCAGCCCGTGCCGGTGAGCAGCGGGCCCTTGGACGGCAGGATGACGGGCATGGGAACCATTCCCGTTCGGACTGCGCTTGTAGTTTCCGTTCCGACTGCGCTTGAAATTTCTGTTCCGACTGCGCTTGCAATTTCCGTTCGGGCTGAGCTTGCAATTTCCGTTCGGGCTGAGCCAGATATAGGCCGGTGCTGCTTCTTCTCCAGCATGCGCCACCAAGCGGAAACCCAATTCACGGCAGCGTGCAAAGACGCGGGCAAACTTTTCGGGCGGGTGCCCCACTTCGCTCGACGCCAGGCCAATTCCCAGAATCTTGTCACGCAGCGGTAGCGCCTGCTCCAGGCATTCGAAGGCTTCGCGCTCGCTCAAGTGACGCAGGAAACACATGATCAGTGAGGCCGTCATGCCGTAGCGCTGCGGCGCTTGCTCGCAGGCCCTATGCAGGCCCTTGATGACGGTCTCGGCGCTCAGGCCGTGCGCCGTGTGGGTTTGGGTGTCAAAAAATATTTCGGCATGCAGCACGTTGTCGACCCGGGCCCGCGCCAGATAGGCACAGGTCATGTCGAAAAAGTCCTGTTCGGTCTTGAGTACAGAAGTACCCGCGTGGTAGATGTCCAGAAAGCTTTGCAGGTTGTCAAACACATAGGCATGTCGCAATGCCTCTACGCTGGGGTAGGCCAACGGCACACGGTTGCGCTGGCCCATGGCAAATATCAATTCGGGTTCCAGCGAGCCTTCGATGTGCATGTGCAACTCGGCCTTGGGCATGGCGCGCAATAGCTCGGGCAGGCGTTCAACAGCTATTAAGGGATGGTTCACAAGTTGAATAATGAGGGTCGATTGGCTTATTTTTGTTTTGCCAGAGCGGCTGCCCGGATGCCGGACAGGGTACCACGGATGCCGATCACTTCCTGCTCCAGCATCACCTCAATCAGTGTGCCCTCAGACCGCGCCAGCGCGGCAAGCAATTCGCTCTCGAACTGTTCGGTGCGAGTGATGCGCACGCCGGCATAACCGTAGGCCCGCGCCAGTGCCGCAAAATCGGGGTTCCTGAGCTCGGAACCGCTGACATGCTGTGGATACTCGCGCTCCTGATGCATGCGGATGGTGCCGTACATGCCGTTGTTGAGCAGCACGATGATGGTCTTGGCGCCGTATTGAACGGCCGTCGCCAGTTCCTGACCCGTCATCAAGAAGTCGCCATCGCCAGCGATGGTAAACACGACCCGCCCACTGGTGATCGCTGCCGCAATGCCGGCCGGTACACCGTAGCCCATCGCGCCGTTGGTGGGTGCAAGCTGCGTCTTGAAGCCCTTGGCGAGGCCGTGATGCCGGTAAAAGCGATGCACCCAACTGGCAAAGTTGCCGGCGCCGTTAGTGAGTACAGCGTCCGTCGGCAGATGCTTTTGCAGCGTCGCCACCATAGTCGGCAGGTCGACCTCGCCAGGCCAGGTCTGCGGTTCCAGGTTGGTCAGGTAATCGGCATGGCAGGCCTGCGTCCAGTTTGTCCATGTCGGCGTGGCGGGGGCAGACAGCGCCTCGAGCGAGCGCGTCGCCGCGCCCATACTGGCGTTGATCGCCAGATCGGCCTGGTAGACACGATTGAGTTCTTCCGCGCCAGCGTGGATATGCACCAGCTTTTGCCTTGGCAGCGGGGCTTCGATCAGCGTATAGGCGCCGGTGGTCATTTCGCCCAGACGCGGACCTAGCGCCAGAATCAGGTCGCTGTTCTTGATGCGCGCCGCCAATTTGGGACTGATGCCGACGCCGACATCACCGGCATAAAGCGGATGGTGATTGTCAAAAGTGTCCTGAAAGCGAAACGCATTGCCTACCGGCAATTGCCAATTCTCGGCAAAACGCTGCAAGGCCTGCGCTGCCTGTGCGGTCCAGCCACTGCCGCCGGCAATGACCAATGGTCGCTCTGCTTTTAATAGCATCTGGTGCAGGTAAAGCAAGGCTTCCGGGGCAAATCCAGTTTCTACCGCAGTGACACGCGGCAGCGCTTGCGGCGCCAGGCCGGTCTGCGGATGCAGTGGCAACACCTGTGACAGCATGTCCTCCGGTAGCACCAGCACCACCGGTCCCGGGCGACCGTTCATGGCGGTGGCAAAAGCGCGCGCCACGTATTCTGGGATACGGCGTACGTCGTCGATGCGTTCCACACGTTTGGCAAAGCCCTTGGTACTGGGTCCGAAGAAACTCAGGTAGTCGACTTCCTGAAACGCTTCACGGTCCCGCGTATCGCTGGCCACGTCACCGACAAACAGGATCATCGGCGTCGAATCCTGAAACGCAGTATGGACGCCGATCGATGCATTGGTGGCGCCAGGACCGCGCGTCACAAAGCAGACCCCCGGACGCCCGGTCAACTTGCCCTGGGCCTCTGCCATGAAGGCGGCTCCACCTTCCTGGCGGTTGATGATGAACTGAATTTGATCGCGATAGCGATGAAAGCCATCGAGCACCGCCAGATAGCTTTCACCCGGGACGCCAAAACAATGCGTGACACCTTGTTCGATAAGGCACCGAACCAGCAGGTGGCCACCGATCAGGGGATTGGTATTTTCAGTCATAGACGCTATTGTGCCGAAACAGCATAATGACCGGTCAATAACAGGAGACAACAAGATGACAGACATCAGCGGCGGCGAAGTCATTGCGCGCATGTTGCAGCAGGAAGGTGTCGAAAAAGTTTTCGGCATCATCGACGGCACCTACTTTGGTTTCTACTCCGCGCTGCACCGGCTTGGTATCGAAATCGTCACACCCCGGCACGAGACCTCTGCCGCCCACATGGCGGGCGCTTATGCGCGCCTGACCGGTCGGCTCGGGGTCTGCATGGCCAGCAACGGGCCCGGCGTGGCCAACCTGCTGCCGGGACTGGTGGTGGAGCAGGCTGACGGCAACCGGGTGTTGGCCATTACCAGCGCACGCCGTCCCGGCATCATGTACCCGGATCGTGGTGGCAGCTACCAGTGCTTCGACCAGAGCGGCGTGATCGCGAAGATCGCCAAATGGAGTGCCGCCGTCTCCTCCTTTGACCGCGTCCCGGAGCTCGTGCGCAAGGCGCTGCGCAGGAGCCATGAAGGGCGACCCGGCGTGGTGCATCTCGACGTTCCGGAAAATATCATGAACGGCAAGTTCAAGGCCGACATCGCCTATTGGACGCCAAGCCAATACCGCGCCACCGAGCCGCTGTCACCCTCTGGCGATCAGGTGGCGCGTGCAGCGCAACTGCTGATCGCTGCTTCAGCGCCGATGATTCATGCCGGCAGCGGAGTCATTCATGCGCTCGCCTTTGACGCGCTGGCGCGCGTTGCTGAGCTGTTGCAGGCTCCGGTCACGACCAGTTGGGCAGCGCGCGGTGTGCTGACGGAAACCTCTCCGCTGGCTATTACGATGCCGCACGTCAAGCTCAACCACCAGCTGCGCAACGACGCTGACGTGGTGCTGATTCTGGGCTCGCGCCTGGGTGAGACCGACTGGTGGGGCAAACCGCCCTACTGGCGCAAACCGTCGGAACAGAAATGCATCCAGGTCGATGCCGATGCCGACATGATTGGCCTCAACAAGCCGGTTGATCTGGCCATTGTGGCGGACGCGAAACGATTTCTTGAACTGCTGGCCGACGAGCTGGAACGACGCCGGGCAGAGATCCAGACCGCGGGCCGGCGCCAGCGCATTGCCGCTTATGCCAAGGTCATGAAGGACGACAGGGCTGGCTGGGACAAGGCGCTCTCCGACATGGCAATACCGATGCACCCGGCGCACATCGGTACGGTCTGCCGCGAACTGTTTCCGAGCGACTCGGTGCTGGTGGCAGATGGCGGCAACGCCACCATCTGGGCCATGTTCTACCACCAGGTCAATGTACCCAACACTGTGTTGTCGACCTTCAAGTTCGGCATGCTGGGCGCCGGTATGGCGCAGGCGGTCGGTGCGGCCATCGCCCGGCCTGGCAAGCCAGTGTGCTGCATCATCGGCGACGGCGCCATGGGCTTTCATTCGCAGGAGGTTGAAACGGCCGTGCGCAACAAGGCACAGGTGATCTACATCGTGCTGTGCGACAAACAATGGGGCATGGTGAAGATGAACCAGCAGTTCATGCTCAGGCCCTTCAAGACCATGATCTTCAAGCACCTTGATCCCGACGAGACCATCAAGGCCGACCTCGGCGAGATCGAGTTCGACAAACTCGGGCAGAGCATGGGCGCCTATGGCGAACGCGTCGCGGATCCGAAACAGCTCAAGCCCGCTCTGGAGCGCGCACTGGCAACCGGGCGTTGTGCCGTGATCCATGTGGACGTCGATCCGGTCAAGCACATGTGGGCGCCGGGCCTGATCCATTTCAAGAAAATGCATGAGGAGCCCAAGGGCTAGGGGGGAGAGAACGTCATGAATGAGATCGATCTCGTCCGGCTCAACTTCAACCCAGAGTCGCTCTGGGCGCTCAACTTCGTTATCGGTCTGGTGATGTTCGGCGTCGCGCTCGACCTCAAGGTGGAAGATTTCAGGGCGGTCCTGAAGATGCCCAAGCCCGTGGTGATCGGTCTGGTGGGGCAATTCATCCTGCTGCCGGCATTCACCTTCCTGCTGGTGTTGCTGATCCGGCCTGCGCCCAGCATCGCCCTGGGCATGATGCTGGTGGCCGCCTGTCCGGGCGGCAACATCTCCAACTTTCTCACCCACTACGCAAAGGGCAACACCGCGCTGTCGATCACCATGACAGCGATTTCGACGGCGGTGGCAATTATCATGACACCGCTCAACCTGTCACTATGGGGCGGATTGCATCCTGCAGCAAGTTCGATTCTGAAGCAGGTGGCGCTTGATCCGTTCGAGATGCTGCTGGCGGTGTTCCTGCTGCTCGGTCTGCCGATGGCGGTCGGTATGTGGACTGGCTACAGCTTCCCGCGCTTTGTCGAACGGGCGCAAAAACCAGTGAAGATCTTTTCCATCGTTGTCTTCGGCTTGTTTGTGCTGGGCGCGCTGGCCGCTAATTGGCGTTATTTTGTGAACTATGTCGGCTTCGTTGTCGTTGCCGTGTTCCTGCACAACGGGTTGGCGCTGGTGACCGGCTACTTTGCCGCCAAGTTCGCCGGTTTGCCCGAGCGCGATCGCCGCGCGGTTTCCATCGAAGTCGGCATCCAGAACTCGGCGCTCGGTCTGATTCTGATTTTCAACTTCTTCGACGGCCTCGGTGGCATGGCCATCGTCACCGCCTGGTGGGGCATCTGGCACATCGTTTCCGGGCTTACGGTAGCTACCTTCTGGAGT
>JBBQZA010000244.1:0-6174 GCA_038208175.1 Burkholderiales bacterium | reverse complement strand
GGCCGGTGTGGCAACCAGTGGCTCCTACAACAAGACCCTTACGCCATTTGGTTTCCAGAGCGAACGGCGATCGGTGTGGGAAGCCAGGGATGTTTACCTGAAGGCCTCGCCATTCTTCTTCGCCGACAAGCTCAAGACGCCGCTTCTCATCGTGCACGGCGCAGACGATGCAAACCCCGGCACCACGCCGCTGCAAGCCAACAAGCTGTACGAAGCGGTCCGGGGCAACGGCGGCACTACCCGACTGGTGATGCTCCCGCACGAACCGCATTGGTATGCGGCAATGGAATCCAACGAGCAACTGGTTTTTGAGATGTTGCGCTGGTTCGACAAATACGTGAAGAGCGCGCCGCCCCGTGCAGCGACTCAAGGCCATTGACAGACCCCATCAGCGCCAAAAATCGACGACCAGCCCATGCGTCTTCCCAATCTACTGGCTTCCAGGAACGGTCGCCTGGCGGCATTCTTTTTCTTGTACGTGACCGAGGGTATTCCGCTGGGGTTTGCTGCTACTGCGGTGGCCACCCGCTTGCGTCGTCTGGACGTGGGGCCGGCCGAGATCGGCGCTTTTGTCGGGTCGTTCTACCTGCCGTGGGCGTTCAAATGGGCGTTTGGTCCGGTGATCGACGTGTTTTCGTCTGACCGGCTGGGGCGCCGGCGCGGCTGGATACTGGGCACCCAGGTGTTGATGGCGCTGACCCTGTTGTCCACCGTGATGCTCGATTTGCCCCAGCAACTCGGCCTCTTCACGATCATCCTGCTGGTGCACAACACTTTTGGCGCCATGCAGGACGTGGCGATTGACGCATTGGCCTGCAACAGCCTGCAGGAACACGAGCGCGGTCTGGCCAACGGCATGATGTTTTCGGGCGCCACCATCGGCAGCATGATCGGCGGCAGCGGGGTACTCTTTCTCACCGGGGTGACGGGTCCCGCCGCTTCCATCACGGCTTTGGTGGTGTTGCCCATGAAGGAAGCGGCGGGACCCGTTCGCCTGAGCCTGCCAGGCTCCAAATTGGCGCAGACCGGACGCGAGATGCGCCAATTTGCGATAGACGCGTTTCGATCGTTCCTGGGCAGTCCGGGCGCGTTTGGCGGCTTGCTGTATGCGCTGCTGCCAGCGGGCGCCATGTGCCTGGGTCTGGCCCTGCAATCCAATCTGGCGGTCGAGCTGGGCATGGATGACGACCAGGTTGCCAAGCTGTCACTGTTCTCGTCGCTGCTGGGTGCTTTTTTCTGTGTCCTGGGCGGATACCTGTCGGATCGCCTGGGGCGCCGTCGAATGCTGGCGGTCTACTTCATTCTGATGAGCCTGCCGGTGTTCTACTTGATGAATGAGCTTTCCCGCTTTGGCTGGATCATGCCGGTCAGCGCCAATGCGGCTCACCGTCCCGAGGTGCCTGTCGCCCTGGTCAGCGCGCTGTGGATTGCGACGCTGAGCTATTCGGTGTTTCAGGGCCTGATGTACGGCACCAGCACGGCCATTCTGATGGACGTCACCAACCCGGCGGTAGCGGCCACGCAATTCACCGCCTACATGGCGCTGGCGAATATGGCGATTTCGTATTCAGCCACCTGGCAGGGCATCGCCATCGAGGCCTGGGGCTACCCCACCACCATGCTGGTGGACGGATTTTTTGGCCTGGGCTGCTTGCTGGTGATTCCCTGGCTCAAGCGCAGCGACGGCGCAGGCAATAACTACACGGATGAGCATGGGCCGCGCCGTGCGCGCGCTTTGGCCCGGGGGCTGGGCTTGCTGTGCCTGGCCTGGCTGCCCTATAGCCAGTGGCAGACCTCGTTTGGCGCAGCGCAGCCCATCATGGGCACTCTGTTCACACTGATTTTCATCGCCTCGGCGGTGTTCTTGTTGACCGCTCGCGCCGTCCTGGCGCAGGCTGGCGGCTGGCTGGCGCGTAGCGGTGTATGGCTGGCGCCCTTGCTGGCGTTGATGTACTCGCGCTACTACCTGGACGCCATTTCTCGCTGGCTGGAGCCGCTCATCAGCACAGCTGCATTCATGCTACTGGCACACTCCGCCATGTTGGGCGTGGCATTGACATCCGGTGTGCTTTTGCTGCTGCTGGGCAGACGGCCATGGGGCGAGATGCGCGCACGCTGTTGAGGACCACGAAGCCATCCTGACTTCATCAGCGATTCACCCAGAACCCGACATTCGGTCCAAGCGCCTTGCCGTTGCTGGGGAAGTCTTTGAACCCGTGGCTGCTGATGTAGTTCGTCAGTGCGCCTGCGCCTTGCGCTTCCAGGCTGGGTGCATAGAAGTACCAGTTCTGAGTTGCTGCATCCCAGGCCCACAGGCTTGTCAGACTTGCGCTCAGGCTGGTGTTGAACGCCGATGCTGTCGTGCTGACCCCCGTCGCCTTGAGGTTCCAGCCCTGGCTCAGGTTGGCACCGCTCAGCGTGAACGTGCTTCCCGAGGGTGGCAATATTCCTCCGGTGGTTTTGGTGTTAACCCAATATCCCTCTCCCGGTTCTATCGCACTGAGTACACCAAAGCCTTGCCTTTGGGCAAAACTTTGCAGTGCGGTTGCATCAAGGCTCGGCGCATAGTATTGCCACTGGCTATTGACGCTGTTCCACTTCCAGACCGAGTTGACCCAGCTGGTGTCTGCATACAGGCTTGTTACAGCAATGCTTTGGTTCAGTCCATTGCCCAGCAGATTCCAGCCCTGGGGCAAGGCGATGGGCTCACAGCTGTTGCTGGCTGAACTGCCAATGCTGGCGACAGCTCTCATGAGATTGGCGCTGACCATCTCAGTCGCGCTGGCGCCATAGCCGACGCAGAACTCTGAGCCTTGTAGGTTCGTGGTATCTGTTGCGTTGAGGATGCTCTGTGCTGCAAGCTGGTCTCCGAGAACGCCACTGGCGTAAGGAATGAGTTGCCCGTTGACCACGGGCTGCCAGCCCGATGCGGTGAGTTGCATGAGTGCAAATGGGGTTGTGGTACTGGTTGTCGCATTCGTTTGCAAGATGGCCTTTCGCGGGACGCTTGCCATCATTGCGTTGGGTGTGCCAGCGCTCAGTGATCCGGTGGGGACTCTTGCCGTTACATAGACCGCGCCACTTTTGCCTATGTCGGGGGCGTTGAATTTGATGGTCGTGTTGACCGTTGCGCTGGTGTCGGATATGCCGCCCAACGCCTTCACAAAAAATGGAACCTTCAGCGCACTCGGTACTGTGATCGCTGTATCCGTTTTCAGGTTCAGGTAGCCATTTGCCGCTCGATTCAATGACAGAACGAAGGCGCCTGATTGCGCAAATGTTCCGTCACCCAATTGGCCGACAAGATTCCTGCCTCCCATCAAAACCAGACCATCCTGACGAAGCATTGCGCTGACATCAGCGCCGGCAGACAGTTGCTCGACAGCATCAGCACCCGCTACACGGGCCACCGCAGACGGCGGATTTGCTGCCATGGCACCGAGTTCTCCCGATGTCTCGTAACCCCAGCTCCAGCCCCAGACTGATCGGTCGGCCTTTCGCGCAAGGGCATGAGACGCGCCCGCCACAAATTCAACAACACCATTGAGTCCGGCGATGGCAACCGGCGCGAGGCGCTGCGCGGCAGTGATATCGCCGAGTTGGCCACGCAGGTTTTCACCCCATCCAAGGACCGTGCCATCGGATTTCAGCGCATAGCTGCTGCCATTGCTGGCCGCTATCGCCATAACCCCGGACAAGCCGGGGACTTGAATTGGCTGTAAATGATCCGTTTTCGTGCCATCGCCAAGCTGACCCGACGCGTTGCTACCCCATGCCCATACAGTGCCGTCGCGATTCAGCGCCAGGCAATGCTCCGCGCCGGCTGCAACCGCTGTGGCATTAACGTGCATCAGTGTCGGCACTGCCGGGTTGCTTGCGGCGCCGGGGAGTGTGCTACCCCATCCCCACACGCTGCCATCCCGTTTCAGCGCAAGCGAATAAAGCCCGGCTGCAACAAGGTACTGAATGTCAGAAATCGCGCTCAGCTTGACAGGCGTCCCGGTATCCAGATAGCTGGCGTCTCCCAGTTCGCCATAGCCATTGCTGCCCCAGGCCCATGCGCTGCCCGTGCTGTCCACTGCCAGACTGTGGCTGTAACCCGCCGATACCTGAGCAATGATCGGCAATCCGACCACAGGCGCCGCAACGGATCGACTCAGTGCTCTTGCACGACCGAGCTGACCCGAGCTGTCGAGGCCCCAACTCCAGACATTGCCGCTTGCATCCAGGGCCAAACCGTGCCAATTGCCAGATGCCACCTGCACGATGTTCGCAATATCAAGCACCGGGCCCGGTGCGTCACGATAAATCGTCGTGCCGTCACCCAAGTTGCCGAACGGGTTCCCGTTGCCAAAACTGAAACCAAGAACACTGCCATCGGCCTTGAGGAGGAAACCTTGACCATAGGAAGCAGCGACGCCCTTGAGCGGCCCCACCGAAGGTTGTGCTTCGGGCGCGTTGGCGGTCACCCAACGCCACCAATCTGATCCATTGGACGAGATGGCGACGATGAAATAACTGTTCACCCCGCCTGCGATCGCCGCAATGCCACTGACTCCGGGTGTCTGAACTGGCGATTTCCGGGGCGCACCGTGCGGATCGCTGTACGGCGCCGTGATGCCCCATTCCCACACGGTTCCATCCTGTCTCAAAGCAGCGCTAAAGTCGTTGCCAGCGGCGATCGCGACCACGCCCGATAAAGCCTGAACCTTGACCGGGTTCAGTCGGTCAAGGGTGCTGCCATCACCGAGCGCACCCTCCAGGTTCGAACCCCAGGCCAACACGCTGCCATCACGTTGCAGGGCCAGGACGTGCTGATTGCCGCAGGCAATCGCGCTGACCTCAACGACACCGGGTACTTGCACCGCTACTGGCGAACTCGCCTGCGAGCCGTTCCCGAAAACGCCGAAATGATTTTCTCCCCAGGCCCAAACCGAGCCGTCCGTGCGCAGGGCCAATGAGTATGAACTACCTCCGCAGACCTTGGACACCCCCAACAAGCCCTTTACCTGGACCGGAGCTGACCGGTTTGCCGTAGTCCCGTCTCCGAGTTGTCCAACCTCGTTGGCACCCCATGCCCAGACCGTTGCGTCCCTGCCTATAGCCAATGAATGGCTGACAGCGGCGGCTATGCCTTGAAAATTGGTCAAAGTCTGCACGCGACCGGGTCGTGTCTCGTAGGGCAGCACCCCCGATCCCAACTGACCACTCTGATCCGATCCCCATGAAAGAACCGTTCCGTCGCTGCGCAGCGCAAGGCTATGCTGGTAGCCGACAGAAATCATCGGCGTCACTGCCGTCACCCAATCAGAGATTGAAGCGAGCAAGACCAAACAGATCCCGTATTTCCAGTTCATTGCACTAAAACCTCGCCACCAAATTCACCCCCACCAGATTCCCGACATCCCGTTTCAGCAAATTCGCCGCATAAGCATCCACGGCCCAGTGCTTGTCTAAAGTCTCCCAATGTAGCTTGATTGTCATATCCCATCCTGCGGACAAGGGCACCTGGTTCGCCTCATCCGCAAAGCGTTCGGACCGCCACACCGCCTGTGCGCTCAGCAACAGGCGCTGGTCACTGGCCCAGGTCATACCGACTGTGGCGCGATGTTGTGGCTGATAGGGAATCAAATTGCCCTTAAACTTTGCACCGGTGTTTTCTGAGTGCGTGTTGGCATAGCCGAAATAGCTGGCGAGGTTGCGCGACATGACCTGATTGACCGTGATGCCGCCGCTCGTCAATGTTCCGCGCGAGAAAACCGGTGACGCTTCAAGCTGGTCGGGCGCCGCCAGGTTGGCCACGCTGCGCTGACGCAGGCGGTCCAGGTTGCTGACATCGGCTCGGGTATTTAGAACCCCGTCCAAAGGCGAATTGAGGTTGTCCACGCTGCGCTGGTCCAGAAACGCGCCGACAAACCACGCAGGCGACAGCTCCCAATCAAGTTGGGACCGCAAGCGGGTCAAAGTGCCACCGGAATACACCATTGCGTCATCGATCGGAATGCCAGCCGTGGCCACGGGTGCCAGCGAGTTGTAGGAGGCCGGCCGCAGCCACTTTTGGTAGGCGCCACGCAGGGTCGCGCCATTACCCAAGGCATAGACCGCCCCCAAACGAGGCGCAAAGAATGAAGCGTCGTAACTCTCGGGAAAACTTTGGGTAACAGGTGGCACACG
>JBBQZA010000243.1:0-6183 GCA_038208175.1 Burkholderiales bacterium | reverse complement strand
CCGACGCCGATATTGACCATCGTGATGCCGCTGCGGTCTGTGCGCATCAGGTGGTAAGCCGGCATCTGCGGCAGACGTGTAGAAGGCGAAGAAGAATTGGAGTCTGACCCCAATTTTGTCACTACATTGCCGGGTTCGACGAAGGCGTCGTAGCCGGAGTTGGAGTTATTCATGGCCTCGTGGCCAAGTCGGACGAATTCGTCGATGTAGAACTGGTAATTGGTGAATAGCACAAAGTTCTGGAAATACTCGGGCGCAGTGCCGGTGTAATGGCGCAGGCGGTGCAGCGAGTAATCCACTCGTGGCGCGGTGAACAGGGACAGCGGTAGCGCCTCACCGGGGCGCGGTTGATAGGTGCCGTTGGCGATGCCGTCGTCCATCGCAGCCAGATCCGGCAGATCAAACACATCACGCATCAGCTGACGCCGCTGCGGGCTGAGTTCGCCCTCAATGTAGTCACTCTCGGCAAAGGAGAAATGCACCGGAATCGGCTGCGAACTGGTGCCGATCTCAAGCTCGACCTGATGGTTTTGCAACAAAAGGGTGAATTGCTCCAGGTAATAGTCAGCGTAGAAATCCGGGCGACTCAAGGTGGTCTCGAAACGACCCGGTCCGGCCACAAAGCCATAACTCAGGTGGGCACTGTCGGCCGAGTTCAGACGCGCCACCGTGTCGCTCTGCACCCGCACAAAAGGGTAACAGGCCCGCACATGGCCGCTCAGGCGCTGGCCGGCCACAAAGCGTTGCATCGCCAGGCGCAGGTGAGCGATGCTGTTGTCATAAATTTCGCGCACACGCGCCAGTGCCGCGGCCGGGTCGGTGTAGCGGGCGGGCGCAATGAAGTCAGGTAGATAAGGCATGGCGTATTGTTTCACGCGCAGATGACATTCGTGTATTGCAGCCAAAATACTGCCATACTGCCCACCGTCTTATTCAGGAGCCCAGAGTTCATGTTGAAGTTCACCTGTTGTGATGCAGTCCAGCAATTTTCCACCAGCGGCCAGGCGCAGGTCTTGCGCGGCATCACACGCGGCTTCGAGCGCGAATGCCTGCGGGTGGACAGCGCAGGCCGCTTGGCGCAGACCGCTCACCCGGCAACCCTGGGCTCCAAGCTGACGCACCCCTGGATCACCACCGACTATTCCGAGGCCCTGCTGGAATTCATCACACCGCCATCGCAGGATCCGGATTTTCCGTTGCGCTTCTTGCGTGACATTCACCGCTTCGTGGCACCTAATCTCCGGGATGAAGTGATGTGGGCGAGCTCCATGCCCTGCCTGCTGGGCAGCGACCTGGAGATTCCGATTGCCGATTACGGCAGCTCGAATCAGGCCCGCTTCAAGTTCGTCTACCGCGAGGGCTTGAGCCGGCGTTACGGACGCAAGATGCAAGCCATAGCCGGTGCGCATTACAACTGGTCTTTGCCGGAAGACTTCTGGCTGGCCCTGAAGGACTGCTGCCCGGGCGCCAGCAAGACACAGGACTACGTCAGCGAGCGCTATTTTGGTTTGATTCGAAATTTCCATCGTTTTGGCTGGCTGATACCCTACCTTTTTGGCGCCTCGCCGGCCTTCAGCGAATCCTTTCTGCAAGGGCAGCCGTCGGATCTGCCCGTGCTGGTCGCAGGCACCCGCTACCGGCCTTACGCGACCAGCTTGCGCATGAGCGATCTGGGTTATCACAACCGGGCCCAGGCCAATCTGAACGTGAGTGTCAACTCACTGGCCGAGTACACGCAAGCACTGGAAGCCGCCATCCGTACGCCCGATCCGTTTTATGAGGAAATTGGCGTGCGTGATGGCGCACACTGGAGGCAACTCAACGCCAACCTGCTGCAAACCGAGAGCGAGTTCTATGCCGCGATTCGACCCAAGCGCACCGGAACCGACCGTCCTGCCAAGGCGCTGCAGTCGCAGGGTGTTGAATACGTCGAAATGCGCCTGTTCGACCTGAACCCCTTTGTCGACATTGGCATTGCCCCTGAGCAAAGCACCTTTGCCGACGTCCTGCTTCTGATGTGCCTGTTTCGCGACAGCCCGCCGATAACCAGCCGTGAACAAAGCGAAAACGATGAAAACAAACGGCGCGTGGTGAATCAGGGTCGCCAGCCGGATCTGCACCTGCTGGCCCACAACCGCGAGCAGGCCTTTCGGCCCTTGGCACACGAACTGTTTGACGATATGCAGCCCTTTGCCGAAATGCTGGATTCGGCCTATGGCGACCAGCGCTACAGCACGGACCTGCAACGATTGCGCCAGCGCATCGACGATCCTGACAGCACGCCCTCGGCGCGGCTGCTGGCGGGTCTGCGCGAGCAAGGTGGTTTCGTGAACTTCACGCTCCAGTTGTCAGAACAGCACCAGCGGCAACTGCACTCGCAAGCACTGGACCCACTGGCCGAGGCACGGTTTGCAGCCAGCGTCGAATCCTCCTTGAAGCAGCAACGGCAACTCGAGACGCAAGAGCAAGGCAGTTTCGAGGCCTATGTGGCCAGGTATTACGCCTGAAAACGCCTTACAAGGGGGGCGCTGCCGGACGGTCGTAAAGTTTTGTTAAGGCCAATGGCGGTATGGGAGCATCGCTTAAAATTTGACCTTCGTCACATCCCGCATCAGAATTGAAAACCGCACCGACCCTCTCATTCTCCAAACTTGGTTGCAATCGGGGTGGACGGCAGCTTTTTAAGGGCCTTGATTGCGTGCTGCAGGCCGGTCATTGGCTCTATGTGGCAGGTGCCAATGGGGTTGGCAAAACCAGTCTGTTACGTATGGTTTGCGGCCTGGCGCCCATCGAATCGGGCCAGATCCTGTGGAACGACAAGCCGATCCGTTCACAGCCTGAGGCTTATCGGCAGGATCTTTGTTACCTGGGTCATCTGAACGGACTGCAGGAGGCCCTGACCGTGAATCAAAACCTGGTGTTCAATGCGGCCCTGGCCGGCCATGCTCCGGAGTCGGCGCGGATGCAGGAAGTATTGGCACATTTTGGCGTTCGTGGCCGCGGTGAACAACTGGTTCGGCACCTGTCACAAGGGCAAAAGCGCCGCGTCGCGCTCTCAAGGCTGGCCCTGAGCGAGGCTCGTCTGTGGGTGCTGGACGAACCCTTTGTTGCGATGGATGAGGCTGGCGTGCGCATGCTGGCAGATCTGATTGCGACGCACTTGGGCAAAGGCGGACTGGCGGTGCTGACCAGTCACCAGCAGGTCGCCATCGGCCAGGTACCGCCACAAGTGCTGGAGTTGCGCGCATGAAGAAACTCGGAGCACTGAGTGTCATGGGCGCGGTGGTGCGCCGGGAAGTCTCGGTCGCCATGCGGCAAAAGGGCGAAGTACTGACGCCGTTGGTATTTTTTGTCGTTATTGCCAGTCTGTTCCCGCTGGGCGTCGGACCGGAATCGGCCTTGTTGCTGCGCATGGCGCCCGGCGTGCTGTGGGTCAGCGCCTTGCTGGCCGCCATGCTCTCGCTGCAGCGCCTGTTTGCGACCGATTTTACTGACGGCTCGCTGGAACAGATGGTGCTTTCCAGTACACCGCTCGGCCTACTGGTGGTGGGCAAAGCGCTGTCGCACTTCATTCTGTCCGGCCTGCCTCTGGTGCTGATGGCGCCGGTGTTGGGCCTGCAATTTGGACTGGAGGGCCGTTCACTGGGCATTTTGATGCTGACCTTGTTGCTCGGCACTCCGACACTGAGTCTGATTGGCAGCATTGGTGCGGCGCTGACTTTGGGCGTACGTGGCGCAGGGGTATTGTTATCTTTGTTAATCTTGCCGCTGTATATTCCAGTCCTGATATTTGGTGCAGGTGCGGTCGAAGCCGATGCCGCCGGTCTGGGTTTTGGCGGCCACCTGTCATTGCTCGCAGCCCTGTTCGTGCTGTCGGCCTTTTTTGCGCCTTTGGCGACCAAGACAGCTTTGAGGATTTCCCTGGAATGAACACACGCGCAATTCACTGGTTCAAGTTTGCCGCCCCGCAGAACTTCTATTACCTGGCCGGTCGCATGTGGCCCTGGTTTGCTGCATTGGCGACTGTGCTGACGCTGGTTGGCTTATGGATTTCGTTTTTTGTGGCGCCCACCGACGCGCAGCAGGGCGAAGGCTACCGCATCATCTTTGTTCATGTGCCGACCTCGCAGATGTCGATGTTCATCTACCTGGTGATGGCGGCCTGGGCCGGTTTTGGTCTGGCCTTCAACACCCGACTCTCCGGCATGATGGCCTCGGCGCTGGCGCCTACCGGCGCCTTGTTCGCTTTCCTTTCGCTGGCGACTGGCGCCTTGTGGGGCAAGCCGATGTGGGGCGCCTGGTGGGTTTGGGATGCGCGCCTGACTTCGGAGTTGATCCTGCTTTTCCTCTACCTCGGCTTTCTGGCGCTGCAATCGAGCATCGATGACCCGCGCCGCGCCGACAAGGCCTGTGCTGTGCTGGCCCTGGTGGGGGTAGTGAATGTGCCAATCATCTATTTTTCCGTCAAATGGTGGAACACCTTGCACCAGGGCGCGTCGGTCTCCCTGACCCGCGCCCCGTCGATGGCTACAACCATGTTGTGGGGCATGCTGATCATGGTGGCGGCGTGCTGGATGTACGCCATCATGATCGCGCTGCTACGCGTGCGCAATATTATTCTTGAACGTGAACGTCATACGGAGTGGGTCAAACATGCATTGGAATAGTGTTTCCGATTTTTTTGCCATGGGCGGCTACGCCCTCTATGTCTGGGGCAGCTTCGGCTTGACTGCGGCCGTCGTTGTGGGCGAAGTGCTGTTGCTGCGCGCACGACGCAAGACCATTCTGCGCGACTTGCGCAATCAACTTCTGACTGAAAGAAGCCCTTCATGAAACCTCGTCACAAGCGTGCTGCCGTCATTGCCGGGGGGTTGGCCGCCCTGGCCATTGCGGCTTACCTGGTACTCAACGCCTTTGAGAGCAATCTGGTGTTCTTCTTCAGCCCGAGTCAGGTGGCTGCAGGCGAGGCGCCGCAGAATCGCCCGTTCCGGATTGGCGGCCTGGTCAAGGACGGTTCGGTCAAACGTGACAATCTGACGGTCAGTTTCGTCGTCACGGATACCGCCAAGGAAATGGGTGTTTCTTACACTGGCATCCTGCCGGATTTGTTTAAAGAAGGCAAAGGCGTGGTAGCCCAAGGCAAGTTCAGCGCCGACGGCAAATTTGTCGCCACCGAGGTACTGGCCAAGCACGACGAAAACTACATGCCGCCCGAAGCCAAGCATGCAGTTGACGAAGCCCAGAAAACAATCAAGACGCTTAAGTAAGCCCTGTTCCCAACCGATTGAGCACACCATGATTCCTGAAATTGGTCATTTTTCACTGATTCTTGCCCTCTTTGTAGCGCTGGCGCTGGGCACCTTGGGGGTGGTTGGCGGGCAACAGGGGCGCGCCGACTGGATGGCGATGGCGCGACCCGGTGCGCAGGCGCTGTGGCTGCTGGCGACGATCTCGTTTGGTTGCCTGACCTATGCCTTCTTCACCAACGACTTTTCGGTCTCCTACGTCGCACAGCACTCCAACTCCAAGCTGCCCGATATTTACCGCATTGCAGGCGTCTGGGGCGGCCATGAAGGCTCCCTGCTGCTGTGGTTCGTGATGCTCTGTACCTGGATCATGGCGGTGTCGCTTTTTTCGCGCCAGTTGCCGGATGTCATGGTCTGCCGGGTGCTGGCCGTGATGGCCCTGATTGCGGCCGGCTTTCTGCTCTTCATGCTGATCACCTCGAATCCATTCTTGCGCTTGAGCGACATCCCGGCCGATGGTCGCGACCTGAATCCGCTACTGCAGGATCCCGGTCTGGTATTTCACCCGCCGATGCTGTACATGGGTTATGTCGGCACCGCTGTGCCCTTCGCATTTTCAATTGCTGCGCTGCTCAACGGCCGACTCGATGCTGCCTGGGCGCGCTGGACCCGCCCTTGGGCCACCGCCGCCTGGATCTGCCTGACGATTGGCATTGCCATGGGTTCCTGGTGGGCTTACTACGAACTGGGTTGGGGCGGCTGGTGGTTTTGGGACCCGGTCGAGAACGCCTCGTTCCTGCCCTGGCTGGTTGGCACTGCGCTGATCCATTCTTTGGCTGTGACGGAAAAACGCGGCCTGTTCAGAAGCTGGACCATCATGCTGGCACTGATCGGCTTTTCGCTCAGTCTGCTGGGTACCTTCCTGGTGCGTTCCGGC
>JBBQZA010000242.1:0-6204 GCA_038208175.1 Burkholderiales bacterium | reverse complement strand
AGGTGGTCTTTGGCATGAAGGCGACACCGATAAAAGAAGCTTCGCTTGACGACCTGTTCAATGTCATCGAATGGGTTGCGCCTGGCTTTGAAATAGTGCAGTCACACCTGCCGAAGTGGAAGTTCAGGGCACCCGACACGGTGGCTGACGGCGCGCTGCACGCCCGCTTGCTGGTGGGTCGAAGGGTCGCCGTATCGGACATTGCGGCCAATTCGACTGAACTTGAATCTCTTCTGGCGAAAACCAGGGTCAGCTTGTCGGTGGATGGCCAGGCGGTTGATGAGGGTCTTGGCGCCAATGTCATGGATGGCCCTTTGCGTGCCCTGCATCATTTTCTGACCGATTTGCGCAAGTGTCCCGGCGGGCCCGACCTGATGGCAGGTGACGTGATAACGACCGGCACCTTGACCGACGCCTGGCCCGTATGGCCAGGGGAACGCTGGAAGGCCGAGTTCGGTCCACCGCTGTCAAGTCTTGCTGTTGATTTTCGCTAGAACGCGTCCAGTTGACGCTAGCAGAAAATCAAAGACCGCCAAAGCGAATCCGTCTTTGGTATCGCGGCTGTGGGTGCGAGGGGCGGCCTTGCACCAATCGTACATGTACAAGCGTGTATGCAGGCCGGTCAAGTATTGGCCTTATGTCATCAACAAATTGGCCTCTGAAGTTGGTCTCTGCTGTCACGAATGGATGCTGGTGCAATACCTGTAGAGTAGCGGTTTGACTCGCTGGAACCAATATGCACCCAAGCTGCGCCGCCACTCTTGCGCTTTGCCTCGCTGTCACAAGCTGTGCAGTTACCCCTTGGGCATCGGCACCCGCCAACGTCAGGGAAAAGGTTGCTGCCACGGAGCGAGCCTTCGCCAAGACCATGGCGGACCGTGACCACCAGGCATTTGCCTCGTTCATTTCATCTGAAGCCGTCTTTTTCTCGGGCACAACACCCTTGCGTGGAAGCCGGAAAATCGTCGACTCCTGGGCCAAGTTCTTTGCCGGCCCGAGCGCACCGTTTTCATGGGAGCCCACAGAGGTGGAGCTTCTCGATTCCGGTGAGCTTGCACTCAGCTCCGGGCCGGTACGCAATGCTGCCGGAAAGGAAATTGCGACCTTCACGTCGATCTGGAGGCTGGAGGCGCCAGACACCTGGCGTATAGTTTTCGATAAAGGCAACGACGTCTGCAACTGCGGCAAACCTTAAGCGCAAACTTAACCACAGGAGAAGCGAATGCTGACATTGATTGTGAATGCGCGAACTCACAGCGTTGAGGTTGAACCGGAGATGCCTCTCCTGTGGGTGCTGCGCGACCATCTGCAACTTCCCGGAACCAAGTACGGCTGCGGAATTTCCATGTGCGGCGCTTGCACCGTGCACCTCGATGGTGAACCCGTTCGTTCCTGCGCGGTGCCGGTGTCAGAGGCGCTCGGCAAGAAAATTGTCACCATCGAAGGGCTGTCGGAGCAGGGGCTGCATCGCATCCAGAAAGCATGGATCGAGCACGAAGTCCCCCAATGCGGCTATTGCCAGACCGGCATGATCATGTCGGCGGCAGCGCTGCTGGACAAGAGTCCAAAGCCCACCGATGAGGAGATCGACGACACCATGACCAACCTGTGCCGTTGCGGCACTTACGCCAGAGTCAGAAAGGCCATCCACTCCCTCGCGGAGGCTCCCGCCGACGCAACTGCCAAGAAATCCTGAGGAGCAGCGCCATGACAATCTCTGTTTCACGTCGCGACTTTCTCGAAGTATCTGCCGTGCTGGGTGGCGGGTTTGCTCTGAAGTTCTGTCTGCCCACTGCATCCGCGGCAAGCCATGACGCATCCGCCTCGGAAGTCAACGCCTGGATTGTGATCCACCCGGATGACCGTGTCGTCATTCGTATCGCCCGCTCCGAGATGGGTCAGGGCAGCTTTACCGCGCTGGCGCAACTGGTCGCCGAGGAACTCGACTGCGACTGGGCCAACGTCAGCGCGGAGTTTGCTTCACCCAATGAGCACATCAGAAGAAATCGCATCTGGGGTTCGATGTCCACCGGTGGCAGCATGGGCGTGCGCTCCTCGCAAGACTACGTGCGCCGGGCCGGCGCCAGTGCGCGCGTCATGCTGATCACGGCGGCTGCCGACCAATGGAAAGTACCTGTTTCGGAATGTACGGTCGAGCGCGGCCTCATATCCCACAGTCCAAGCAAGAGGACACTGCGCTACGGCCAAGTCGCAACCGCAGCGGCCAAGCTCGCGCCGCCCAAGGAAGTGAAACTGCGCGATCCGAAAGACTGGAAGATCGCCGGCAAATCCGTGCATCGCCTCGATATCCCGGACAAGGTGCTTGGCAAACCGGTCTTCGGCGTTGACGTCTCCTTGCCCGCAATGCTGCACGCCTCGATCACGCAATGCCCGGTGTTCGGCGGCAAGCTCACCCGCGTCGATGCAACGGTTGCCGAGCAAATGCGTGGTGTGAAGAAAATTGTGCGCGAGGAGAGCTTCGTCGCTGTCGTTGCCGACAGTTGGTGGCGCGCCAACCAGGCATTGAAGAAGTTGAAAATCGAGTGGGATGTGGCAGGCAATGGCGGCGCCAATAACGAAACCATCGCGACGATGCTGCGCGAAGGGCTGGCCGCACCGAATCTGCCCAAGGCATACGAGTTGGGGGACACATCGGCCGTCTTTGCCAGTGCGGCCAAAGTGATTGAGGCCGAGTACCAGTCACCCTACCTCAATCATGCCACGTTGGAGCCTCAGACCTGTACTGCCTGGTTCAAGCCGGATGGTTTCCTCGAAGTGTGGACCTCGACCCAGAATGGAGAAGCTTCCATGGCAGCGGCGGCGCAGACTGCCGGCTTGCCTTTGGAGAAGGTCGAAGTGCACAAGATGATGCTGGGCGGCGGGTTCGGGCGTCGCGGCGGCCCGCAGGATTTCGTCCGGCAAGGGGTGACGATCGCCAAGGCGATGCCGGGTGTGCCGGTAAAAATGATGTGGTCACGCGAAGAGGACATGCAGCATGGCTTCTACCGCCCCGCCAGCGTCGTGCGGATGAAGGCAGCTCTCGATGCACAGGGCAAGGTCATTGCCATGCACACCCGCATCGCCTGTCCGTCGATCATCAAGGTTTTGCTGCCGGAGGCGCCGATCAAGAACGGTATCGATTTCACGGCGGTGCGCTCCTTCAACGACATGCCCTACACCGTGCCCAACCAGCAGGTCGATTACGCGATGCGCAACGGCCATGTCCCGGTCGGCTTCTGGCGTGCGCCCGGGCAGCAAAACGCTTTCTATCGAGAATGTTTCATCGATGAGCTGGCGATCGCGGCGGGCAAGGACCCGGTTGAATTTCGTCTTTCGATGCTCAAGCCAGGCGACAAAAACCGGCTGGTGCTCGAAGCTGTCGCAAAAGCAGCGCTCTGGGGAACATCCCTGCCGACGGGCGTGCACCGTGGTATTGCGGTGGCTGACGGTTTCGGCAGTTTCGCCGCCATGGTGGCGGAGATCTCGGTCAGTGCCAAGGGCGAAACCACGGTGCGTCGCATCATTGTCGCCATCGATTCGGGTCATGTCGTCAATCCGGACACTTGCCGCGCGCAGGCAGAGAGCAACGTGGTCTACGGTCTCGGCAGCATCCTGTACCAGGAGAACAACATCAGGAACGGGCGTGTTGTCGAATCCAACTTTCACAACTTCCAGCTGCCGCAGATGTCGGAGATGCCAAAAGTTGAAACCCTGCTGGTTCCCAGCGGGGGCTTCTGGGGCGGTCACGGCGAATCGGCCATCCTGCCGTTGGCACCTTGCGTCTGCAACGCAGTCTTCGCCGCGACCGGCAAGCGCGTGCGCTCGTTACCGCTCAAGCACCACGATTTAAGCAAGCCATAACGCAGGCAGCAGGAACCCTGGTTAAGGCAGCAAGGCCCTGCTCTATTTCGAGGTCATGAGTACCTTTGCACCAGCCCTCGGTCTGCTGGTGGTCAACCGGGTCGCGGGTCTGGCGCGCCGGCAACCAGGAGGCACTCGATAGACTAAACCGAAGTAGAAGGATTTGCATCACATGGACAGCACTCCGAAGGACAGTAAAGACTCAAGCGCCACCCACAGCGGCCGTCCGCAAGGCTATCTGGTCGCGCTGGACAGCAGCACGCTGACACCCAAGGTACGTGTACTTCTGATAGACCCTTCTGAAGGCAAACCATCTGTGGTGAGTGATGATGGTACGGCGTCGCCCACGGTGGGCCCTGACGGCGACGTTTTCATAGGCGTGCTGGAGGCCACCTTTGGTGCGCATAACGCGCGCGGCTGGCTGTTGCATTTCGACGCCGGATTGACGCAGACAAAGATCCCGGGCTCATTTGGCTGGGATGACACCGCGTCGATCGTGCCAGCATCCATGGTCCCGAGCTACAGCGGGACTTCGATCTACCTGCTGACCACCAAATACAACAACTACGCCGGGACCGGCAGCGGCGACGGGAAAGACAAAGTCGCAGTACTGGACCCCAATAGCAAGCAGTCTGACAATTTCTCGGCGGTCTCGGTGACGAAAGAAGTGTTGACCATGCTTGGGCCGACGGCGGACCCCAGCGACCCGGGTGCGGTGTACGAATGGTGCATCAACACAGCAGCGGTAGACCTGGCGACCAACTCCATTTTGATCATGGTTTACGCGATTAACAACGCAGTGTTGTTTGCGGTGGGACGTTGAGGTAGCAACTGATAAAGCATATTCATGGCCACGACCTCAAGGTGGCACGAAAAGTTGTGGGTGTCAAAAAGTACCGCTCGCAAACTTCTAAGCATGTCGCAACTCTGCATGGGCCGAGTCTTTCAGCGTATTAGCCAAGTGAATATCAAACTTCAGGATGTGTTGGCGTAGCCGCATTATTCTTATTAAACAAGCAGATCAGACCGTGATGCCACTTCAATGGTGGTGCCGCCGATGCTGACACGGTGAACACCATCCAGAAAGCGCCTACCCGATACGGATTCGTTAGCCACCTTGGTGGCGCCGCTACTTCACCTATCTGAAGGAAGCGATGCGCCACAGCGAGCCAACGCTGGACGCAGTCGCGAAGGCTTTGGCCCGCTTTAAGGCCGATACGAAATACCGCGATTTCAAGGCGTTTCATTTCGAGCAGGCCATTGCGTTCAAGCGCCACCTGACCGAACAAAAGAACCAACAGACCGGCGAAAAGCCGAGCAAGGCGACCCTGCACGCCACGCTGGCGCAGGTCAAACGCTTCTTCCACTGGCTCGCCGGGCAACCGGGCTACAAGTCGCGTTTTCAATATTCCGATGCCGACTATTTCAATCTGTCGGAAAAGGACGTGCGTGTGGCAACGGCCAAGCGTGAACAGGTGGGGCCAACAGTGGAGCAGGCGAAGCACGTCATTGCAATGATGCCGACCGGCAGCGACATCGAGCGCCGGGCTGCCCTATTTCAACCCACACAGTTTTCGCAATACCCTGGTGCGGCTCGTCCAGACCATCTGCCAGACGCCGGAAGATTTCAAGGCGTGGAGCCAGAACCTTGGGCATAACAAGGTGCTGACGACCTTTCTGAGCTATGGCCAGGTTGAGCGGCCACGCCAGGGTGAGATCATTCGAGGGCTGGCGACACCAAAGGCCCCGATGCAACCAGGCAGCGCTCACTTCGTCCCGTTCCTCGGCCCCGGCACGCGGGCCACCGCTGTGGGATGACTGTGGTGCGCAGGAGCAGGGCGAGGGTGTGGATGCGATGCCGGACTGGGAGTTGACAAACCAATCAGCCCCCGACTACCCCGACGATCAGCGCACAGTGTGGTGAACCTGCTGACCTAAAAAGCGACGACTGCGCCGGGGTAGGGCTGTGCCCGCAGCCCAGCTTTCCATGTCGTTTGTGCCGGAGGGCGGCAAACCTTGGGAATTCAGTTTTTCACATCGGGGAAAGTACGACTCTTGGGGACGCTTTTCGGTGCCATACTGGGCCTTATGCGGTTGAATTTCCTTATATGGATGCCTCCCGGATAGCAAGCAGAATTTGCGTTATTTTGTGAAGAAGTCGGTTGCGTCCTTATATTCGGCCTTGTTTGTGGGTTGGTCAGGTTGCCCTGACTGTGTGCACTGGCCCCGATGCATATTCGCTGACGTGCTCCTTTTCTATCCGACGGACTTTTTATGTCCCAGGAAATCCTCAGGTTTAGCTCGTCCTCGGTCTGACCTATTTCACATCACTTCGCTCTTTGC
>JBBQZA010000241.1:0-6248 GCA_038208175.1 Burkholderiales bacterium | reverse complement strand
GTCCCGCTTAAACACCTGTCCTAAATTCCGGGTCCACTTCACGGGGCCAGCTGTGATTGTCATGACCGAAATGCCCGGCATCAGCCCGCATGTCGCACGGTTCAGTCGGTGGGTTCGTGACGCAGGTTTTACGGTCTATATGCCATCACTTTTTGGCAGCGACGGCGTGATTGTCAGCGCTGAGGAAGGCGCAGCCGTCTTCAAGCGAGCGTGCGTCAGCGCAGAGTTCCGTGCTCTAGCAGCCAATCAGTCTAGTCCGGTAACGCAGTGGCTCAGAAGCCTCGCGAAGCTGGCGCATATAGAGTGTGGAGGACCAGGTGTAGGCGCTATCGGAATGTGTTTCACTGGAAATTTTGCGCTCACCATGATGCTGGAGTCGTCAGTACTGGCACCCGTGATGTGTCAACCCACTTTGCCATTAAACGATTCCTCAGGCATCGAAATTTCCCCTGAAGATATCAAGGTCGTACGCGAACGTCTCGATAAAGAAGATCTCACGGTTTTGGCCTATCGTTTTGAAGGCGACAGTTTTTGGGCTCTAGTGAAATTTGAGTGGGTAAGCTTTGGCCATTTTTATCAAACTTGAACAACGAAACCATGACTGCCAAGCTGTTTGAATCTGCCCTGGGGATCGCTGATCCATGGTTTGTGGCATCGCTTGAGTTTGATGAGGCGGCCAAGACTCTGACGGTTCTGATTGACTTTAAAGCGGGCAGTCGCTTTGCAGTGTCCGGGCATGAAGGCTCGCATGGCGTGCATGACACCGTAACCAAGACCTACCGGCACCTGAACTTCTTCCAGCACGAATGCCATTTGCAGGTGCGCACACCGCGTGTGAAGCTGCCCAGCGGTTCTGTGCGCCTGGTGGAGCCTGACTTTGCCGGACGGCTCAATGGTTTTACCCTGCTGTTTGAAGCCTTCATCTTGATGCTGTCTGGCCAGATGCCGTTTGCCGCTGTCTCGCGCATTGTGGGCGAATCGCCCCATCGGGTTCTTGCTGTGTGCGAGAAGTATGTGGAGATGGCCTGCGGTCTGGCCGACCACTCGGATGTCACAGCGCTGGCCATTGACGAGACCTCGCGCGCCCGAGGCCACAGTTACGTCACCCTGGCCGCTGACGCCGATGCCAGACGCGTGTTGTTTGTAACCGAAGGGCGCGATGCCAAGACCATCAAGGAGCTGGCCTCTTACCTGGAGGATCACGGCTGCCCGGCGGGCAATATCATCCAGACCAGCATTGACATGTCGCCTGCCTTCATTTCTGGTGTTTCCAAGCATTTGCCCAACGCCCGCATTACGTTTGACAAGTTTCACATCATCGGACACGCCAGCGCGGCAGTGGACAAAATGCGCCGGATTGAGCAGAAGACGGATAAATCTCTCAAAGGCATGCGCTGGACGCTGCTCAAAGACACCGCCCGACTCAAGCCCGAAGCCGCTGCTGATCTGGACGCCTTGATTGCCAAGATGACAGTCAAGCGAACGGCCAGGGCTTGGTCTTACAAGGAGCAGTTGCGCCAGATACTGGAGCGCAAACAGATCAACGTGGTGCGAGCCATGTTGGCGCACTGGTGCAATTGCGTGATGCGCTCCAAGGTCGAGCCGATGAAGGAGGTCGCCAAGATGATCCGCACGCATCTGGAGGGCATCGTGGCTTGGGCTCAGACGCGCCAGACCAATGGATTTTTGGAGGCCATCAACGGTTTGTTCCAGGCCTCCAAGCGTCGTGCGCGCGGGTTCACCCGCCTCACAACGATCAGAACAGTTATCTTCCTGATCGCCGGCAAACTCGACTTCCACGCCATCAACCCTCATGCTGGGCAACCCACTTGAAATTCATTAGAGCCAGTTTTTGCAAAGCCCAACGATTTGCAAAGTATACGGAAGCACTGGGCGATCGTTTTCTTGCTCGCGTACTCCCGGACAGCGCGGCAAATACTGATCTGACTCCTTTCTTTGAGCGTCATGTAACAACTCCGCACAGCGTTGTGACAGCCCACCTCATTGATGAGGCCGGTCAACCTACCTTAGCTGCCCGCGATGAAATCCTCGCTTTTTTAATGACTCGCCTTGGCCTGTAAATGCCTTGATGTTCACGTCTGCCCCATCTTCGAAGAATCTAAGGTAACGCCAGCAGTTGCGCTGGGCGACCGACAACAAACAGCGCCAGCATTTGTCCATTGTCGGCCTCATCTGTAAAACCAGGAGCGGCGCCCTCAACTTGAACTAAAGGGCCAACAAAACAGTCCTGTCGTTCCAGCCTCAAAAGGTCCACGTCGCCCAGCCTCATCCATGTCAAATTTGCTTAAGAATTTCGCTCTTTTTTTCCCATGACAGAGTGAAAAGTAACACTGAGCTTTATAAGGCATTGAACACGGTTCAATTTACCTGCTGCGTATCAGGTGAAGTTACGGCTAAGCACGAATCAGGCGATCCGCTTCAATCCACGCGGTCACCGTAAGAGGAAATGCAGGCGACGTTGTGTCCATTCCCATGGCGCCGCGCGTCTCAATGCTGCTCACGATTCCATTGCGGCCAACCACCGCGCCTTTGGAAATCCCACTGGCCATTTTTTGTCCAGCATGCTCAAACTCGAAGCTGAAGTAGTTCCAGCGCTCATCCCAGCACTGCATTGAAAACCTCAATGTGTAGACCCTGAAAGGTTTGAGGCCGCGACGAAATGAAATCATGCTGCCACCAAGCATCGGACGCCAGCCATTGCGCAGCGCCACCGGCAAAAATCCGGCGCGGGTGAAATATTCGATGAGCGCCAGATCGGTGATGGTCATGTAACGACCATTGTTCATATGGCCGTTCACATCGAGGTCGCTGGGCCACACGCGCAATTGCAACTCAATCGTCTCGCCCATCGTGATGGCCGGTTTCGCACGTGCACGCAGCCACGTCCATAGCAAGCGCAGATAAAGATTCATTGTTTTTGTGCTGTAGTTGTTGTATCAGAAGCAGCTCGCGGTATGGCGCGCGGGACAACGCGCCTTTGAGCCTCATAGGCAGCGACCAGCGGAGCGATGTCGGGATGACCCGCACCGGGTCCGGGTGCCCAGTCAAGTTCGCGGATCGCCACTTCTTTGCCAGCGGAGTTTCGCAGTCGCATCGGCGCGAGTTCTGAACCAGTGGCCCGGTCTGTAAAACGTATGGGTATCGAGTCTGGCGTTTGCAGCCACCGGTCGCCCCATTGCACCAGCGCTACCAGCACCGGCAACAACGCTTTGCCCATGTCAGTCAAATGGTAGCCGAGCCGCTTGGCATCTTGTTTCAACGGGCGCTGCTCAAGAATCCCCGCTTCAATCAGGCTGACAAGTTTTACCGACAAAACATTGCGTGCGATGCCCAAATGTGCAGCGAAGTCATCAAAACGACGGGTGCCAAACGCCACTTCCCGGATCAGCAGCAGCGACCATCGGTCTCCCAGCAGATCGAGCGCACGCGCTGCAGAACACATGGATGGGTTTTGTTTAAGGCGAGACATGGTTAACAAAATTGGGTGTCATAACGTCATGCTAACTCGTAAAGTTTTATAAAACAACTTATTAAGTACGTAGAATGAACTTTCAAGATGGACGAAAACCCTGCAAAAGTCCGCGAGTCGCCCCAAGAACACTCGCAACTTGACGAAACAGTGAGCCCCACATGAACACAGACAAAAATAAAGCTGCTGCGTACCGGTTATTCGAGCGAATCACCGCTGGCGACATCGCCGGTGCTTTGGACACCATGACCGACGACGCAACATGGTGGATATCAGGCCAAAAAGAACGCTCGCCGTCGGCGGGGCTGTACTCGAAAGCAAAAATAGGCCGGCTATTCGACCGGATGGTCAGCGAGCTCGAAAACGGGCTGGCTATGACCGTCATCTCCTGCATTGCCGAAGGCGATCATGTCGCTCTCGAAGTCGTCTCTTCAGGCGACCTGAAGAACGGGCGTCGGTATCGCCAGGAGTACCACATGCTGCTGAAGTTCAGGGACGAAAAAATCGTCTCGGTGAAAGAGTACTTGGACACCCAACACACCAACGACATCTGGGCAGCCCCGCTTACTGCGCAAGACAGCGAGAAGAAGCTCAATGCCTTGCCAAAGTGATGCCTGATCTGCTGGTTGGTCAGCTGTACGGCTTCATTTCACCTGATACAGCGTCCCCTGAATTTAGAGTCATTGGCAACAACGCCACTGGCAGTGGCAGAGGCGACAACCTGATGAGCGGCAACCGTTCGGTGCGGTTCAGTCTCGGCGCCCACTACGGACCCGAGCCCATGTCAATGCACTACGCGATCGTTTCGTTCGACAGTGCGCTGTTGCACGGCTTCGGCTTTTCGTTGGCTCGGCCACGGCACTGTCGATTGTGCTGGGGTACGGCGCCATCCGGCGGCGCGACGTGGCCAGACACCAGGGCTGAATGCGCCGCGCCTATGCGATCGGTATGGACGATTGGTCTGACCTCTGCAGCGCGGCACTTTATTGCCAAAAACCTCAACCGTGACGGCCGCCGCTTGTTGGGGCCGGCAGTCTCTTTTTCTCGTCAGTCCCGCATCAAAGAAACGTTACACCATGCCAACCATCTGTACAAGCGAACTACCCCGGAACGCCTTGCTCAATCGCTATCAGCACGACGGCTCGTACACGGACTGCTACTACATGGACATCCCTCGAACCGTCTCGATGTCTGAGTACATTGCAACGTTCTACACCACACCGCTGTTCAAGCTCGAACGCAAGATCCTTGCGCTCTTTGCAGGCAAGCCTTCAACTGACATGCACGCAAAGGCACTTGCAAGCGGACAATCCACGCACTTTTGCGCCTGGGACGTGGAGGAACGCGCGAGCAATCAGCTGATGCTGCGGGATTTCCTGGGCCAAACAAGATCATGGCTTATGGCTACGCCAGTGGGCAGCGCCAGCAGTAATGCCAAGTCCACCGCCACGCTTGGCACCACGCGCCTGTATTTTGGTTCTGCGTTCGTGCCCAAATCGAGGTCAGCGTCTGGACAGGCATCGTTTGGATTTGCCTTTCGTGCGCTATCGGGCTTTCACAAGCTGTACACAAAGGCGCTCATGCGAGCGACTCATGCAAAGCTCACAGAAGCAAAACCTTGAGTTCATCATTGGGCGCTCGATCTGTTAAAGGCCTGATCTGGCATTTCAGTGGATACCAAAATGTCTGCAAGCACAGCAAATAGAGGTTCCTGCGCCCATTGCTTCAACCGTCCCACTCAATAGAGCCGCCCAATCGACTCGTTCATACGCCCGGTACCGTTGTGTCAGTGTGGCGCGTTGACTCAGACTTGGCGGTATCTACCGCGAATAGCACAGCTTCGGTCTGTTCCATCAACCAAGACAACTCTGGCTTTAACGCCATCTTGTGCGCGATGTTGCAGCACGCTTCCTCCACATCGTGCGAGTCTAGTAAGCGCGCTAATTGTTTATGCATGCGCCTGACGGACAGGCGCTTTGCCAGCAGCACGTCGGCAACACCGAGTCTTTTGGCACGAAGGCCATTGTCAAACTGATCGTAGGCGAAGGGCACGATCAGTTGGGGAGTTCCCGAACGAAAAGCCTCAGCAGTTGTGCCGATGCCGCCGTGGTGCACGACCGCTGCCACGCGTGGCAGCAATGAAGCGAAAGGCACATGGGCTTGCCAAATGACGCCCGATGGCAATTGATCGGGCAGTTGCGCCGAATGGGGGGTGACAAAGAGGCCGCGTCGGCCAAGCCGCTTCAAGGCCTCTAACGCGGTGCTGAAATACCTTGCAGCATGTTGGTGTCCGGTGCCGGGGGTAAAAACGATCGGTGGGGCGCCATCGGACAGAAACTGCTCCAACTCGGGCGACAACGCCTGTGGGCCTGTCACCGAGGGGCTGACAAAATCGCCTTCAGCGAAAAAGTGCGGCCAATCCGTTTGAATGGCCGCGTACCAGCTCGGAAACAACCCCAGCGAAGCATTGGGGCTCGTATGCGTATGCGCCATGAAATGCGGCACCGGGGGAAGCCGGTTCTGACTTCGCGCTGCATTGAGGCCGGGCAAAGTGACCGGATCAATCCAGACCTTGTGAATCAGGCTCCAAAGCGCGCGCCGCCAACTTGTCGGAATCCAGTAAGCGTCCGCCCAGTACCCGTATTGAAACTCAAGACTCTGTGTGGTTGAGCCACTGGTTGATTTGGGCCACGTCGAATGCGGCAGGGTCAAACGGGCGGCCGATCCATTTTTTAAGTTCGTCGTGCTCCGGGTGGGC
>JBBQZA010000240.1:0-6251 GCA_038208175.1 Burkholderiales bacterium | reverse complement strand
GGCGTACCAGCACGCCCCGGACCGGCAGACCGTCAAACAGGAACTTGTGAATCTCAGACATGCGCAACTTCTTTCCAACTCAGCCCCGCCCGCCCTAACCGCCCCCAGCATTTGTGCCCCGGGCGGCTTAACCCCCGCCCCCCCTCGACCGGACCCATGGCGACGCAGGATTTCAGTCCAGGCATCGGTCAGGCGTACCAGCACGCCCCGGACCGGCAGACCGTCAAACAGGAACTTGTGAATCTCAGACATGCGCAACTTCTTTCCAACTCAAAACCAGTTCCTCAGGCAATCCTGTGCAGCCCCTTCTGGAAGCGACGGGCATTTTCGACGTAGCCCTGGGCACCGCTTCGCAAGCCGTCAATTTTTTCTGCTGTGAGTTGACGAACGACCCGCGCCGGACTGCCCATGATCATCGAACCGTCAGCAAACTCCTTACCCTCGGTCACCAGCGATCCGGCCCCGACGATGCAGTTGCTGCCGATCTTTGCACCATTGAGTACCACAGCGCCAATGCCGATCAGCGAGCCATCGCCAATCGTGCAGCCATGCAGCATGACACGATGCCCCACCGTCACATCTTCACCCACGGTCAGCGGCATGCCCACATCGGCGTGCAAGACGCTCAGATCCTGAATATTGGCGCCACGGCCAATCCGGATTATTTCGGTATCCCCCCGGATCACCACTCCAAACCAGACGCTGCTGTCATCGGCCAGTTCCACATTGCCCATCACCTGGGCACTGTCTGCGACCCAGGCCGTATCCGAAATCCGGGGCTTGATGCCGTCAAGTTCATAAATTGCCATCTTGAATCCTCATTTTTTCAAGTCATCTAAGCCCGTGGATGATGAAGAGCATGCAAAACCTTCAGCCGCTCGAGTGCGACATGGGTGTAAATCGTCGTGGTTGAAATATCCGCATGCCCGAGCAGCATCTGCACGGAGCGCAGATCGGCGCCATGATTGAGCAGATGGGTTGCAAAAGCATGGCGCAAGGTATGTGGGGACAGTGGCGCCACAATGCCTGCCTTGCTGGCATGCTTTTTCACAATCATCCAGAACATGACGCGGCTCATCGCCGAGCCGGCCTTGGCGCCGCGATGGGTCACAAACAGGTCCTCGGTCTGCTTGCCACCCAACAGACTGGGCCGCGCCTCGCTCAGGTACTGTTTGATCCAGACACTGGCCACTTCGCCAAACGGCACCAGTCTTTCCTTGTTGCCTTTGCCAAAAACACGCAACACGTTTTCCGACAGGCTCACGTTGAATACCTTGAGAGTCACCAGTTCGCTGACACGCAGTCCGCTGGCGTACATCAACTCCAGCATTGTGCGATCACGCACGCCCTGGGCTGAATCGGTGGCGGGCGCCTGTAACAGCGCCTCAACCTGGGTCTCGGTCAGGGTCTTGGGCACGCGCAGCGCCTGCCTGGCGGCCTGAAGTTTCAGTGTCGGGTCAGCGGCAATCAGATGCTCGCGCAGCGCCCAGCGAAAATAGCGTTTGAAAACCGTCAGCCGGCGGTTTGCCGTGGTGGCTTTGCTTGAACTGTGGCGCGCGGAAAAGTAGCCATTCAAGTCAGCCTCAACGCTGTCGGTCAACTGTTTCCCACACCCCAGCAGCCACTGGGCATAGAGTGTCAGATCGCGTCGGTACGCCGCCAGGGTGTTCTTGGACAAACCCTCTTCCAGCCACAGCGCATCGATGAATATATCGATTTGCGCCGCATCATGCAGTACCCTGGCGTTCACTCGAGTTTGAGATGTGCTGATTCAACCACCTTCTTGTAGACTTCGAACTCGGCCTTGATCTGGTCGGCAAACTGTTCGGGCGTATTGGCAATGATGATGGAGCCGGTCTCTTCAATGCGCTTCTTCACTGCCGGGTCCTCGAGCGCCTTGCGCACACCGGCATTGATTTTGTCCACCACATCCCTGGGAATGCCCTTGGGGCCGTAAATGCCGTAATAAGCCATGCGATTGACCGGCTCAAGCCCGACTTCCTTGAAGGTTGGCACATTCGGCAAATTAACAAGGCGCTGCGGTGCGGCGACGACGATGGGCACCAGCCGATTCGACTGAATAAAAGGCAGGGCCGATGGCAGGTTGTCAAAAATCATCGGCACCTGGCCCGCCACTGTGTCATTCAGGGCCGGGCCGGCGCCACGGTAGGGAATATGGGTGATGAAAGTACCGCTCAGGCTCTTGTACAACTCCATCTGTAGATGACCGATGCCGCCGGTTCCGGACGAAGAATAGGAATATTTGCCCGGGTTCTTCTTCAACTCGGCGACAAAACCTTTGTAGTCTTTGGCCGGAAAGCTGGGATGCACAGCAATCACGTTGGGCGTCGCCGCCACATTGATGATGGGCGTGAAATCGGTCAGCGGGTTGTACGGTGTGCGCGAATTGATGGCCGGATTGGCCGCCGTTGTCGACACCGTCGCCATGCCCAGCGAGTAACCATCAGGTGCCGCCTTGGCGGTCTCGGCAGCGCCAATGATGCCACCGCCACCCGCCTTGTTCTCGACAATCACGGTCTGCCCCAGGGCCTTGCCCATGGCATCCGAGATGGTGCGGGCAATGATGTCGGTCGTGCCGCCCGGCGCAAAGGGCACCTGCAACCGGATGACCTTGTTGGGATAAGCCTGCGCCATGGCACTGCCAGCCGCAAGCAGAAGACTGAACGTAATAAGTGATCGACGGTACACGATGATGTTTCTCCTCAAAATTCAAAGCACAAATCAATACAGCGCGCAAGACAATTCAACGCCGCCAGCCATGATTATGTTCGACAAGCACCGGCAAAATCGGATGCGTCACGATTCGCTGCTATTCTCGCCGTGTGAATTTCATTCAACTTCTGTTTCCCGACTTCTCCCTGATCCTGTGCGGCTACCTGGTGTGCCGCTACACGGCGTTGAACCGTACGGTCTGGGCACAAGTCGATATGCTGGTTTATTTTCTCCTCTTTCCGGTGCTGCTGTTCCATTCCATCATCAAAAGTCCACTCGATGTAGCCGCCGCATCCAGCCTGATCGCAGCGGGTTGGGTCATGGGCCTGAGCGGCATTGCATTGGCCTATTCGTTGCCCTACTGGCCGGGATTGCGCCGCTACGTTCCGGCGCGCGGACACGCGGCCAGCGCCCAAGTGGCATTTCGCTTCAACTCCTTTGTCGGCCTGGCGCTGGCAGACCGGCTGGCGGGGCCACAGGGCTTGCTGCTGATTGCGATACTGATAGGCGTCTGCGTGCCGCTCTTCAACATGGGTGCCGTCTGGCCGATGGCGCGCCACGCGCAGCGCGGTTTCCTGCAGGAACTGTTGCGCAACCCGCTCATCATTGCCACGGCTTGCGGCCTGACCGCCAATCTGCTGGGTTTCTCGCTGCCGAACTGGCTGGAACCGACCGTCCAGCGCATCGGAGGCGCGTCGCTGGCGCTGGGCTTGATGGCGGCCGGCGCTGGCATGCAGTTCGGTGCGCTCGGTCAGGCCAAGGTGATGGCCTTTGCGCTGCTGGCCATCCGGCACTTCCTGATCCCGCTGGTGGCGCTCGGATGCTCATTGCTGTTTCATCTGGACCCGGTTCAAACCACAATCCTGCTCGCGTTTTCTGCCTTGCCAACCGCCTCCAGTTGCTACGTGCTGGCAGCGCGCATGGGCTACGACGGTGCCTACGTGGCCGGGCTGGTGACGCTCTCTACCCTGCTGGGCATGGTCAGCCTGCCCTTTGCGTTAGGCACACTGCGCGCGCTCTCACTCTGACGCAAGAGCCCACGCCACATGCTCGCGCACCAATGCGCTGGGATGCTCGCGGCGTGACCCCAGAGCCTGCAGCAAATCCGGGTCGGGTTTGAGCCGCAAGGCATTGCCCAGTGCCACAGCGATATTGCGCAACCAGCGCTCGTGGCCAATGCGCCTGATCGAACTGCCTTCGGTGATTTGCAAGAACTCGGCCTCGGTCCAACTGAATAGCGTCACCAGTTGCTGGCCCACCACTGACTCGCGCTGATCAAAGTCCGCCAAGGCAGAGCGCTTGGCATATTTGTTCCACGGACAGACCAACTGGCAATCATCGCAGCCATAAATGCGGTTGCCCATCAGGGGTCGAAGTTCCAGCGGGATAGCCCCGGCGTGCTCAATCGTGAGGTAGGAGATGCAGCGCCGGGCGTCCAGTTGGTAGGGGGCCACAATGGCCCGGGTCGGACAGACGTCGATGCATGCCTTGCAAGTGCCGCAATGGTCGGCCGCCGGCTGACTCACAGGCAAAGCCAGATCGACAAATATTTCACCCAGAAAGAACATCGAACCCGAGTCGCGATTCAGCAGCAGCGTGTTCTTGCCACGCCAGCCCTGTCCGCTGCGCGCCGCCAACTCAACCTCCAGCACCGGCGCCGAATCGGTAAAAACACGGTAGCCCAGCGGACCCAGTTCAGTGGCCAT
This sequence comes from Burkholderiales bacterium, assembly GCA_038208175.1. Taxonomy (GTDB): domain Bacteria; phylum Pseudomonadota; class Gammaproteobacteria; order Burkholderiales; family Burkholderiaceae_C; genus Rhodoferax. The sequence continues at coordinate 1,812 of JBBQZA010000240.1, read as the reverse complement.
GCGCACGCTCAATTTCTGCAAGCGTTGGCGCATCACCTTGTGATAGTCGCGGCCCCTGGCATACAACGACAGCACGCCCTGGCCGCCCTGCTTGAGTCGTTCCAGCTCCAGGGTTTGCCAATCCGGCGCAGTGGCAGCATCCAGGTAATCCATGCGCGCCGTGATGACACTCAGCGTACCCGGGACCAGCTCTGCCGGTCGGGCACGCTTGAGGCCATGTGCCGCCATATAGGCCATGTCACCGTGAAAGTCGTGCGTCAGCCAGGCCGATAATCCGGCCTCAGATGAAGCCAGCTCGACACCACTCACGCCAATTTGGGAGAATCCAAGTTCCCGGCCCCAGGCCTGAATTTTGGAAAGCCATTGATCGACCTTGCCCTGATGAATGAGTTCGCTCACCAGCCGATTGTAAAAAGCCTGCACTGGCCGGACGAAAACGCCACCCAGGCGTTTGCCGTGGAGCTGGCTGCCTGCCCTGCCCTGCGCAATGCCTTCATCGAATTGCGCGGTGATCTGGGTGCCGGCAAGACCACGCTGGTGCGTCACCTGCTGCGTGCACTGGGCGTGCCGGGCCGGATCAAGAGCCCCACCTATGCGGTGTTGGAACCTTATGAACTGCCTGGGCTGCAAATCTGGCATTTCGACTTCTACCGCTTCCAGGACCCGCGCGAATGGGAGGACGCCGGTTTTCGCGACATTTTTGCCAGTCAGAGTCTGAAGCTGGCTGAATGGCCTGACAAAGCCGCGGGCTTCATTCCGCGTGCCGATCTGGAGATTCAACTGGAGGTTCTGGATGACGAGTCCAGGCAAGTGACCCTGTGCGCGCAAACCGACATTGGCCGCGCTTTGTTGCCGGGAGGCACCCTATGAAACGCCGCGACCTGCTGCAGTCCGGAACACTGGTGTTGTTGTTCGGCGCCCGCGAGCTTGCCTTTGGTGCGACGATTCTGGCAGTAAGGGTGTGGCCGGCGCCTGACTATTCGCGCGTCACCATCGAATCCGACGCCGCACTCAAGGTCAAGCAGTTGTTTGTTGCCAGTCCGCCGCGGCTGGCGGTCGACATCGAAGGCATTGAGCTCAATCCGGCATTGAAGGCGCTGGTGGCCAAAGTTCAGGCGGATGACCCAACGATTGCCGGCATCCGCGTCGGACAGAGTTCACCGGGTGTAGTACGACTGGTGCTGGATCTGAAGCAACTGGTGACGCCGCAGGTCTTCACGCTGACTCCGGTGGCCGCCTACCAGCACCGGCTGGTATTTGACTTGTACCCGACGCAAGTGAGCGACCCGCTGGAGGCACTGATTGCCGAGCGTCTGAAAGACCGGCCAGCGCCGCAACCCGTTCCCGACCCTCTGGGCGAATTGATCGCCAAACAGAGTCAAAAGCCGGCGCCCAAGCTGCTGGAGCCAGGCCCAGCCGTCAAACCCGAGGCGCCACCGGCAGCCACCGACCGGCTTATCATCATTGCGCTGGACCCCGGCCACGGCGGTGAAGACCCGGGCGCCATCGGTCCCGGCGGCACCCGCGAAAAAGATGTCGTGCTGCGCCTGGCGCACCGGCTGCGCGAGCGCATCAACGCCAGCTCGATCAACGGCAACGCGCTGCGCGCCTACCTGACACGCGATGCCGATTTTTTTGTGCCCTTGCATGTGCGGGTTCAGAAAGCGCAACGGGTACAGGCCGACCTGTTCGTCAGCCTGCATGCGGACGCCTTCTTCACCCCCCATCCCCAAGGCGCAAGCGTCTTCGCGCTCAGCCAGGGCGGTGCTTCCAGCACGGCAGCCCGATGGATGGCCGCCAAAGAAAACAAGG
>JBBQZA010000239.1:0-6317 GCA_038208175.1 Burkholderiales bacterium | reverse complement strand
CCCATCAGCTGGCCATCGACGGCCAGGTGCATGACGCTGGCGCCTTCTGCGCGCAAGACCTCGGCCTGAGACACCAGGGTATCGACGGACACGCCCAGTTGCTGCATCAGCGCGCCATTGCCCAGAGCCAGTGCACGCCCCCCCACTTGTCCTCGCACACCGATACCCGAGCCCGATTCAAAGTTCTCTGCCTTGTCCAGTGTCAGCTCGCGCTCACGGGCTGCGCGCACTATGGCCTCGGCCAGCGGATGCTCACTGCCCTGGTCCAGGCTGGCAGCCAGGCGCAGCACCTCGTCGGCCTGGAAGCCGGGCGCGGGCAGCGCGCGGTCGAACGCCGGGCGGCCCTCGGTGAGGGTGCCGGTCTTGTCCACAATCAGCGTATCCACCTTGTGCAGGTTCTCGATTGCTGCGGCATCCCGGAACAATACGCCCTGCGTCGCGCCGCGGCCGGTGGCGACCATGATCGACATCGGCGTAGCCAGGCCAAGAGCGCACGGGCAGGCGATGATCAGCACGGCCACCGCGTTGATCAGGCCGAACACCCAGCTCGGCTGCGGACCCAAAAAGCCCCAGGCGAAGAAAGTCAGCAAAGCGATGGCCACGACCGAAACCACAAAGTAGCCGGCCACGAGGTCGGCCATGCGTTGCATCGGCGCCCTGGAGCGCTGCGCCTGGGCCACCATCTGCACGATCTGCGCCAGCACGGTGGACGAGCCGACCTTTTCCGATCGCATCACCAGCGCACCGCTGGTGTTGAGTGTCGCACCGATGACCTTGTCGCCTACACGCTTGGTCACCGGTAGCGGCTCACCGGTCAGCATCGATTCATCGACCGCACTGCTGCCCTCGACGACACTGCCGTCCACCGGCACCTTTTCACCAGGGCGAATGCGCAGCAGGTCGCCAACGTGGACATGTGTCAACGGGACGTCTTCTTCGGCGCCGTCGGCGCCAATGCGGCGTGCCGTCTTCGGCGCCAGACCCAGCAGTGACTTGATGGCAGCGGAGGTTTGCGAGCGGGCCTTGAGTTCCAGAACCTGTCCCAGCAGGGTCAGCGAGATGATGACTGCGGCGGCTTCGAAATACACCGCCACGCGGCCCATGGAGATGAACGAGGCCGGAAACACCTGGGGCGTGACGGTTGCCACCACGCTGTAGACAAAAGCGGCCCCGGTCCCCAGACCAATCAAGGTCCACATATTCGGGCTGCGATTCATCACCGACTGCCAGCCACGCGAGAAGAACGGCCAACCGGCCCACAGCACGATCGGCGCCGCCAGCACCAGTTCGACCCAACTCTGAAGCGCCATGTCCATCCATTGCAGGCGATGGCCAAACATGGCAAGCACAAAGACAATGGCCGTCAACGGCAAGGTCCACCAGAAGCGCCGCGAGAAGTCGCGCAGCTCGGGGTTGTCGTCTTCGTCGAGTTCGGGGATCAAAGGCTCCAGCGTCATGCCGCATTTGGGGCAGATGCCCGGGTGATCCTGACGTATCTCCGGGTGCATCGGGCAGGTGTAGATCGATCCGGCAGCGGCCGGAACGGCTGCTGTGGGAGTTGGCGCAGAGGCCGTGTGGTGCACAGGCCCGTGGTCATGTTGCTTCATCTCAACTCCTTGAAAGCGGCAACGTCGTGAAGGTCGGCCACTGTAACAACTACCATGGGTCTCAGTCTAGAACGGCAATTCCATCAAAAGCATTACTGCGTCATTACATTGATGTAATTTTTGATCTCTTGCAGCCCCTTGCAAGCAATCGCAGAATCAAAACTCGCTTTATCTGGTGGGACTGGAGCCCATCATCTGGTCACGCTGCTGCGCATCGTCCAGCATCATCTGCATCATGGACTGCATCATGTCCATGCGCTTTTCCATCATCGCCTGGCGCTTGGCCATGGGCATCTTGCTTTGATTGCCGCTCATGCCGCCCTTGCCCATCATGCCGGCGGAGCCCATACCACCCATCATGGCCATGCTGTCCTGCATGACCTCATGGCGCTGCCAGCGGCCGAGGCCGCAGTGCCAGGGTGATGCGCTCCGTGGTCAACAGGTGTCTGGGCGAAGCCGACCAGAGCGAAGCTGGCCGCGGCGGCGGCGACTGTGAAAGTGCGTAGGGAAATCATGCTGAACTCCAGTTACTTGATTACAGCCAGCCATTTCTGAAACCGGCCCGGCGCAATCCCGCAACCACGTAGACGCAGCCGCGCATCAACCGCCAGAGCAAATCAGACCGGTAGTTCTCGCACATCAGCACGACCGGGCCGAGGTTGATGCCGAAGTGGTAGGGCGAGGTCCAGCCGGCCTGGCCGTCGCCTTCGGCGTGGTCCGAAAATGTCAGGTTGAAGCTGCATCTGAAACAGTACTCGCCGGTGATCTGTGGATACGCGTCCTGAAAATGCTGCAGCGTCGGCAGCACGATCTCAGGCGCGAACGGCAGCGACGCGGCCACGGCCCAGGGCGCGACGGTGCCGTCGTCGGGGCCGTAGGGCACTCCGCGAGCCACATAGTCGAAGAACGTGCGTTCGATGCCGCGGATCCGGCGCGTCGTCAAGCCCGGCCCATCGCTGGCGGTCAGGCCCCAGAAGTTTGCGCCGTAGCCCGCAAAGTCCAGCGGGTTGCGGATGGCGTACTCCCTCTGCACGTAGGTCGCGCGGCGACTGTTCTCGCAGTAGTCGATGCCCTTCTCAAGCGCGAATGCGTCCTGGATGCCGCGCAGGTCAAGCCAGATGTGCGAATACTGGTGAATGAAAAGCGGGCCGCCGTAGAGCAGTTCGTAGCCGAAGATTTTTTTCCATTCGTAAGTCGAGGCCCAAGCCGTGTAGCTCTGCGCCGACAACGGGTGCGTCGGCGAGCCCAGCCCGAGCACATACAGCAGGGTGGCTTCGTCGTAGCCGCTCCAGCGGTACGGCAGGAAGCCGGCTTCGGGCGTCCAGCCATGGGTCACGGTGGCGGCCCCATTGCAGGCCCATGCCCAATCGACCCGCCGGTACAGCGCGTCGGCCAGCGAGCGCACCGCCTGCTCGTCTTCCTCCTCATGGTCGAAGTACGCAGCAGCGGCCAACATGCCGGCGATCAAAAACGTGCTGTCGATGGTGGACAGCTCACACAAGCCGACGCGCTGGCCGTTACGCATGTCGAGAAAGTGGTAGTAAAAACCTTTGTATCCGGTCGCGTCGGGCGCCGTTCCTTGTGGGCTGGCCCAGCAGAACCGCAGCAGCGCCAGCGTGCGAGCCAGCGCGTCGGTGCGCGTCATCCAGCCGCGTTCGACACCCACCGGATAGACCGCCAGCGCAAAGCCCACGGCCGCGATGCTGGCCGGCGAGCCGGGTGTCGATTTGTCGGCGACCAGACCGTTGGCGGGGTTGGTCTCGCGCACAAAATATTCGAACGCATGGCGCTGCAATGCGTCCAGCCGGGTTTCACCGAAGTTCAGCGAAATCGCATGTTGCGGCGCAGGCATGGATCTCAGCCCGGCGCGGCTTGCGTAAGCCCCACTGCAGTCGCCCAGCGCCAATCGCGCACTTCCGGCAAGTCCTCGCCGTGTTCGCTGATGTAGGCCTTGTGACGCGCGATGCTCGCCTCGTAACGACGGCTGGCGTTAGCAACAAGATGCTCCAGGCGCGGGATGCGGCGTATCGCATCGAGTGCCAGTTGATAACGGTCGATGTTGTTCAGCACCACCATGTCGAACGCCGTGGTGGTCGTGCCTTCTTCCTTGTAGCCGCGTACGTGCAGGTTGTCGTGGTTGTGGCGGCGGTAGGTCAGGCGGTGGATCAGCCCGGGGTAACCGTGGAACGCGAACACGATCGGCCGATCCAGCGTGAACATGGCGTCAAACGCGTCATTGTTCAGGCCATGCGGGTGTTCGGACTGCGGCTGCAACGCCATCAGATCGACCACATTGACGACACGGATGCGGATGTCCGGCACATAGCCGCGCAGCAGCGCGACGGCCGCCAGCGTTTCGAGCGTCGGCACGTCACCAGCGCAGGCCATCACCACGTCAGGCCCACCTTGCGCATCACCAGCATCGTTGCTGGCCCAGGTCCAGATGCCCGCGCCGACGCTGCAGTGGCGTGCCGCCGATTCGATGTCGAGCCACTGCAAGGCCGGTGCCTTGCCGGCGATGATCAGGTTCACATAGTTGCGGCTGCGCAGGCAGTGGTCGGTAATCGAGAGCAGGCAGTTCGCGTCGGGGGCCAGGTAGATGCGAACCACGTCGGCCTTCTTGTTTGCCACCACATCGATGAAGCCCGGGTCCTGGTGCGAAAAGCCATTGTGGTCCTGCTGCCAGACATGCGAGGTGAGCAGGTAGTTGAGCGACGCAATGGGCAAGCGCCACGGAATTTGCCGGCACATTTCCAGCCACTTGGCGTGCTGGTTGAACATCGAATCGATGATGTGGATGAAGGCTTCGTAGCACGAGAACAGGCCGTGCCGCCCGCTCAGCAGATAGCCTTCAAGCCAGCCCTCGCACAGGTGCTCGCTCAGCACTTCCATCACCCGGCCGTCGGCTGAAAGATTGACATCGACCGGGTCAATCTCGGCCATCCATGCCTTGGCGCTGACTTCCACCACCGCACCGAGCCGGTTGGAGGCGGTCTCATCCGGGCCGAACAGGCGAAAGTTGGCGCTGTCCACATTCCTGCGCATTACCTCGGCCAGGAAGCTGCCGAGCACGCGCGTGGACTCGGCCATCGTGTTGCCTGGCACCGAAACCGGTAGCGCGAATTCGCGGAAATCCGGCAGCACCAGCGGCGCCAGCAATGCGCCGCCGTTGGCGTGCGGATTGGCGCCCATGCGCCTGTTGCCTGCGGGCGCAAGTGCCGCGAATTCCTCCCGGAAGCAGCCGTTGGCGTCGAACAGTTCCTGCGGCGCATAACTGCGCATCCAGTCTTCGAGTTGGCGGATGTGCTCGGCGTTGCTGAATTGCGTGATCGGCACCTGGTGCGCCCGCCATGTGCCTTCTACCTGCAGGCCATCGACCGTCTTGGGCCCGGTCCAACCCTTGGGCGTCTGCAACACGATCATCGGCCAGCGCGGAAGGGGCGGCGGCTTCGGCGCATGCGGTGCACGTGCTGCCGCCTGAATGGCGTGGATCTGCGCAAGAACGGCATCCAGCGTCTGCGCCAGTTGCTGGTGTACCGCCATCGGATCGTCGCCGATCACGAAGTGCGGCTCGTGGCCATAGCCGCGCAGCAAGGCCGTCAGATCTTCGCGGCCGATGCGCGCCAGCACAGCGGGGTTGGCGATCTTGAAACCGTTAAGGTGCAGGATCGGCAGCACCGCGCCGTCGCGCGCTGGGTTCAGGAACTTGTTCGAGTGCCAGCTCGTGGCCAGTGCGCCGGTTTCTGCTTCACCGTCACCGACGATGCAGACCACAATCAGGTCGGGGTTGTCGAAGGCCGCGCCGTAGGCATGCGCCAGCGAGTAGCCCAACTCACCGCCTTCGTGGATCGAGCCCGGCGTTTCCGGCGCCACGTGGCTCGGGATGCCGCCTGGCCACGAGAACTGGCGGAACAGCTTGCGCATGCCGTCGCGGTCGCGCGTGATGTCCGGATAGGTTTCGGTGTACGTGCCTTCCAGGTAGGTGTTCGCCACCAGAGCCGGGCCGCCGTGACCCGGGCCGATGATGTTGATCATGTCGAGATCGTGCTCCCTGATCAGGCGGTTCAAGTGCACGTAGAGCAAGTTCAGGCCCGGTGTGGTGCCCCAATGCCCGAGCAGGCGCGGCTTGATGTGCGCCAGACTCAAAGGCTCTTCAAGCAACGGGTTCGCATGCAGGTAGATCTGCCCCACCGAGAGGTAGTTGGCGGCGCGCCACCAGGCGTGCATCTTGCGCAGGAGGTCGGGGGTCAGGGTCGTCATGATGTTTCCTTGGGTTCGATTGCGGCGTCCACGATGCGTTGTGCCTGCGCGAGCAAACGGCGCAGGTGCGCGTCGCCCTGGAAGCTCTCGGCGTAAATCTTGTAGATGTCTTCGGTGCCCGATGGCCGCGCGGCGAACCAGCCACTCTTCGCGCTGACCTTGATGCCGCCGATCAGCGCGTGGTTGCCAGGCGCCTTGTCGATCACGCCGGTAATGGACTCGCCCGCCAGTTCGGTCGTCGTGATCTGCGCGGGCGTCAGCCTCGCCAAGGCCTGCTTCTGAGCCTGGGTTGCCGGTGCATCGATGCGATCCGCGAAGAACTCTCCGAACTCGGTGCACAACTCGCGGTACAAGACACCGGGGTCGCGCCCCGTGCTGGCCGTGACTTCGGCCGCCAGCAGCGCCGCCGCGATGCCGTCCTTGTCCGTGGTCCACACGTGGCCGTCGCGG
>JBBQZA010000238.1:0-6330 GCA_038208175.1 Burkholderiales bacterium | reverse complement strand
CATGCACGAACTTATGGTTTGATCATGTTTGACAACTATTGATAACTCCATTATCCTCTCCTCATGAGCAAAAACACAATGAGCTTTGCGCTGCCTGAATCCATGCGCTCCTACATTTCTGCGCGAGTCAATGGCGGAGAGTATGGCAATACCAGCGAATACATTCGCGACTTGGTGCGCAAAGACCAGACTGAGCAGGCAAAAGTGCGACTGCGTGCCTACATCGAAGAGGGACTGGCCTCTGGCCCGGCACAAGCGTCCAGCGACGCCGAAGAGGATGAGCTTTTGGCAATTGCACGCGGTAGCATCGAGTGAAACAGGTGCGCTTGCGCCCAAAGGCCAAGGATGACCGCCAAAGTGAAGTCCGCTATTACAGAATAAATGCTGGCACCAACATCGCGGAAGCTCTGGTCCTCGCGACCAGATTAGCATTGCAGCAGATTGAACGCGAGCCGGGCATTGGGTCCCCTCGCCTTGGCCAATTGGCAGAAATATCGGGCCTGCGGGCCTCGCGTGTCAACGGTTTTCCTCTGGTCTGGCTCTATTTGGAACGCGACGATCACTTGGACCTGATTCGTTTACTTGGCGAACGACAAGACATTTTGGCGATTCTCGGCGCCGAGCACTAAACACGGCTTGTCAGGGCAACCGGTCAATTGAGCCGGAATACATAGAGATTATCTCTATAAATATTAATTAATTTAGAGAGTAATTAATCAAAAAAGCGGTAACCATAGCGACCAATATCAATTTATTGGAGATTGCCGTGCGTTTGCCATTTCCGTACCGTCCCGAAGCCGAGATCGTCGCCTCCCAGCTTGGTTCCCTGTCAAGCGCGCTTGACTGGGCCGCGGCCGCCCGCGTTGCCGCGCCCTGGGTGCATGCGGTGCGCAGCAACCCGCCGCCCTTCTGGGCGCTGGAAAGCCTGTTGCAAGAATATCCCATCTCCAGCGCCGAGGGCCTGGCCTTGATGCGTCTGGCTGAAGCGCTGCTCAGGGTGCCCGATGCCGAGACCGCGATTGCGCTCACCGCCGACCAGTTGGGGCGCGCTGAGTTTGACGGCACTGGCGACAAGACGCTGGCGCGTCTGTCCAGCAGCGCCATCGCGATGAGCAAAAAATTCCTGCCCGACAGCGAGGCGCCGACCGGCATCTTTGCCAAGTTGGGGGCGCGCTCGGTGGTGGCTGCGACACTGCGCGCCGTGCAATTGCTGGGCCGTCAGTTTGTGCTCGGGCAGAGCATCGCCGAGGCGATGGCCGAGGCCGCGGCGGCCAAACGCAGAACAGCCAATTTGCGCTACAGCTATGACATGCTGGGAGAGGGGGCGCGCACCGATGCCGATGCGCTGCACTATCTGGCCAGTTACCAGAACGCCATTCAATCGATCTCTGCCCACAGCGACCAGAGCGGTGCCTGTGAGTCCAACGATGGCATCTCGATCAAGCTCAGCGCGCTGCATCCGCGCTACGAAGATGCCCAGAAGGAGCGGGTGCTGGCGGAACTGGTGCCACGCGTCTGGGACCTGTGTCAGCGCGCGGCGCGTGCCAACATCAACCTGACGATGGATTCGGAAGAAGTGGACCGGCTTGAGTTGTCGCTGGAAGTGTTCGAGGCGCTGCTTGCCCAGGTGGCGCAGCATTTTCCGCTGTGGGGCGGTTTCGGTCTGGCGCTGCAGACCTACCAGACGCGCTCGCTGGAGCTGATAGCACACGTCATTGGGCTGGCGCGCCGCTACCGGGTCCGCCTGATGTGCCGTCTGGTCAAGGGCGCTTATTGGGACGGCGAGATCAAGCGTGCGCAGGAGTTGGGCTTGCCGGCCTACCCGGTGTTTACCCACAAGCACCACACCGATGTGTCCTACCTGGCTTGCGCCCGCGCCCTGCTGGCTGCGCCGGATGCGATCTACCCGCAATTCGCCACGCACAACGCCGGCAGCATCGCCGCCATCGTGCAAATGGGCGCCAAGAGTGGCGCCCCATTTGAACTGCAGCGTCTGCACGGCATGGCCGAAGGCATCTACCGCGAGGTCTTGAAGAATCCGCTGATTGCCTGCCGCGTCTACGCACCGGTCGGCGCCCACAAAGACCTGCTGGCCTACCTGGTGCGGCGTCTGCTGGAGAACGGCGCCAACTCGTCTTTTGTGCACCAGTTGGCCGATGAGAAGGTTGACGTCAGCGATTTGCTGATTTCGCCGCTGCGACTGGAGCCTGCGTCGTCTTTGCCCATGCCGCTGGAACTGTTCGGCGCTGCGCGCAAAAATAGCGCCGGGCTGGACCTGACGGTGCAAGCGATGCGCCAGCCGTTGCTGGCTGCTTACCAGACGGTGCAACTCCCGCTGGTGCCGGAGTTTGATACCAAATTGACCGCAAGCCAAATAGCTATAAGTGTTCTTTGCTATCAAAAATGGAGCTACACAGATGTGAAAGTGCGCGCCGCCATCCTGCAAACTGCGGCGGATGCGCTGGAGCATGAAACTCCAAGATTCTGTGCCCTGCTGGTCAAAGAAGCTTTCAAGACCTGGGGCGATGCGGTCTCCGAGGTGCGAGAAGCGGTCGATTTTCTGCGCTACTACGCGAGAGAGGCCGAGCGCATCATGGCGCCGATCGCGCTGCCGGGGCCGACCGGTGAAAGCAACGAGTTGCGTTTGATAGCACGCGGTCCGTGGGTCTGCATCAGTCCCTGGAACTTTCCGCTTGCCATTTTTGTCGGCCAGGTGGCGGCGGCGCTGGTCACCGGCAACACCGTGATGGCGAAGCCGGCCGAGCAGACCCCGGTGGTGGCGCTGGCGGCGGTGAAGCTGCTGCATGCCGCCGGTGTGCCCGCCGCGGCGCTGCAACTATTGCATGGCCCCGGGGAAACGGTTGGCGCCGCTTTGGTGGCAGCGCCGGGTGTGGCGGGCGTGGTGTTTACCGGTTCGACCCAGGTCGCCAAAATCATTCACCGTGCCTTGGCGGCCAGGGACGGCCCCATCGTGCCCTTGATTGCGGAGACCGGTGGCATCAACGCCATGCTGGTCGACAGCACGGCGCTGCCGGAGCAGGTCAGCGACGCCGTCATGCAGTCCGCCTTCCGCAGCGCCGGCCAGCGCTGCTCGGCACTGCGGCTGCTGTGCCTGCACAGCGAGATTGCCGACCCTGTGATCGAGATGATTCAGGGCGCTGCCAAAGAGTTGGTGGCGGGTGATCCGGCCGACCTGGCGACCGACCTGGGGCCGGTGATTGACAAGGAGGCCTTTGACGGCATTCAGCAACATCTGCAGCGCTTGAACGTTGAAGCAAAGGCACTGCTGATGCCAATTGCTTCTTCGTCATTCCCGCGCAGGCGGGAATCCATGGCTGTGGATGAACTGGATCCCCGCATGCGCGAGGATGACGAAGAACAGCGCGGTAATTCACAATTGGTAAACCTGATTGCACCGCAAGCCTTCGAGATCAAATCGATTGCCGACATGAAAGCCGAGATCTTCGGCCCGGTATTGCACATCGTGCGCTGGAGCGGCGACCCACTGGTGCTGATCGACCAGATCAATGCGCTGGGTTACGGCCTGACGCTGGGTATCCAGACCCGCATCGACAGCCGCGCCCAGGCCATGGCCCGGCGTGCCCACATTGGCAACGTCTACATCAACCGCAACCAGATTGGCGCCGTGGTCGGCGTGCAGCCCTTTGGCGGTGAAGGCTTGAGCGGCACGGGACCGAAAGCTGGCGGTCCGCACTACCTGTACCGTTTTTGTTCCGAGCAGACCATCACCGTCAACACCACGGCGGCCGGCGGCAACGCGGCGCTGCTGGCGGGGTGAGAAGGTGCTTACAGCTTGAGTTCCAGGCGCACCTGCAGATTGCGCCAGGACGGTGCGGTTCTGGTGACACTTTCGCGCAGCGCCTGACCGGCGGCATTGCTTGATTCCAGCGTGTTGCTTGTCACATAGTCGCGCGCGGCAAGGTTGCCCAGCGAGATGCGCAACTGGGCGGCTGGATTGATAGTCCACAAAACAAAGGCGTCGAGCACCAGCTTGTCACCCTGGACAATGCGCTGGTCGTCGCTCAGGCGCGTCGTGTAGCCGGGCGTCCAGTTCAGGTTGCCGCCCAGACTCAGAGGAGAATCGCGCATGCGGTAATCGGCGCCCAGATTGGCCGTGCCGTTGGGTTGTTGCGAGAGCCGGTTGTCGGGCGCCGGCACGCCCTGCACGCGCGAGTTGAAGAAGCTGATGTTGCTGCGCACGTCGATGCGGGGCGCATCCGGCCACAGATCGCTGGCGCGGAACTTGGCCTCCAGTTCCAGCCCCTGCGTGATGGCGTCGCCGATGTTTTGCAAGCGCGCCACCCAGCGTGGCTGGTCGGCCCAGGAGACGGTTTCCAGTGTCGACTGGCTGCGCATCAGGTTGTTGATGCGACGGTAAAACAGGTTGGCGCTGAGCATGCCGCTGCCCGGCAGATAGCGCTCCAACGCGATGTCCACGCCGCTCGCCAATTCCGGCTTCAAGGCCGGGTTGCCGGCGCGGTCCGGGTGCAGTTCGTCATTCGCGTCGCGCCCTGGAAACATGCTGCTGATCGTCGGACGTGCAATCAGGTCCTGCAAATTGGGTGAGCGATAACTGCGCGTCAGGCTGGCGCGAATCTGGTCTCTGCTTTGCGGATCGAATTTCCACACTGCGTGCAGCAGTGGCGTCCAGACGCTGGAACGGTTGTCGACGTCCGGTGTTCCTGCTGATGCCGAACCCTGGGTCGTGATGCCTTCCCAGCGCAGACCCGCATGGGCGGCGAATTGCGGCGTGACGGCCCACTCGTCCTGGATATAGAGAGCCGCGCGCTGACTGGATGCCGTCAGGTTGCCGTCGAAATCACTCAGGGGTTCCTCGCTGTCGCGCAGCGTGGTGGCTGTCTCGCGCCGACGATTGATCTGCACCTCAGCGCCGCTGACCAAATTGTGGTCATTGCTCAGGGTGGTGGTCAGCTTGGCGTTGCCTTGGAAGTTCAAGTCTTGTTGTTCGGAACGGTTGTCGGTCTGAGCCACCAGCGGGTTGGCGCCAAAGTACTGGCGCTGTGCAGAATTGTCCCAATCGCTTTGCGACAGGCTGGCGCGCAATTGCCAGTTGCCGAGGTCGACCAGGCGCTGCGTCCACTGCAACCCCAGGCGCAGGGTGCTGAAACGGTTGCTGCTGGTCCCGCTGCTGGCGTCGTAAGGAGATGGCGTGCCGGCGTTCTGCACCAGTGTGCTGCTGCCTTGGCCGCTGCTCTGCGAAACGACCCACATCGGGCTGAGTAGCAGGACGTCGCCCTGCTCGCTGCGCCACTGCAGTCGGCCGTTGGCGTGCAGGCCATCGCGCGTGCCGCTGGAGAGTCCGCGCTCGAAGCGGTCCAGCAATTCGCCGGTGACCAGATTCTCGATGGTGGTGTGGCTTGAGCTGTCGTTGCTGCGCTCGCCACGCTGGCTTGAGAGCGAGAAGTTGTAGATCCAGTCGCCGATGGCTTCGTTACGGTTCCAGGAAGCACCCGTCGCAAGGTTGCCGTTTTCGGTACTCACGCCAAGCTTGACATCGTTGACTTTTCGGTTGTAGCCGCCGCGCGTGATGATGTTGATGGTGCCACCGATGGCGCGGGCGCCGTTTTCGGCGGTCGGTGCGCGCAGGATCTCGATGCGCTCGATCTGGTCGGGTGCGAGTTCGTCCAGCGAGAAGCCACGTGGCGCCGGCTCGCCGTCAATCAGGATCTGGGTGTAGCCGCCACCCAGACCGCGCATGCGCGGGGCGCCGCCACGCCCGGGGCGTCCCGGCATCGTGACGCCGGGCAGGCGCTTGAGTATTTCGCCCATCGTGCTGTCGCCGAAGCGCTCGATCTCGTCGCGCCCGATGATGATTTTGCTGGCCGTGGCTTGGCGCCGCGTTTCGGTATCGTCCAGCGTCCCGGTGACGGTGACCGGTCGCAGTTCGCCGACGTTGCGCCGGGGTGCCGGCCACGCTGGGGCGTCTGCCTTGAGTGTGGTGTCGGGCGCCGCTGGGGCTGCCGTCTCATTCGGTGTTGCGCCTGCTTCTCCGGTTTTGCTCTGAGAATGTGCAAAGGGAACCGCTGCGAGCAACAACAGGCTCAACAAGCTGTTGGAAAGCAGTTGTCGCTGACGTCCAGACGGATGCGTTTTGGCAGGCATCCGACCGATTATCAGAAGGCCTTGTAAAGTTCTGGTGAATTCCGGGCGCTACATCATCCCCAGCATCCGCGGGAACCAGATCGACAAGCCCGGCCAGTAGGTCACGATCATCAAAAAGCCCAGCATCGCCAGCAGCCACGGCCAGACCGCCACGGTCAGCTCGGTGATGCCCATCTTGGTGATGCC
>JBBQZA010000237.1:0-6368 GCA_038208175.1 Burkholderiales bacterium | reverse complement strand
TTCGATGCGCTCGCTGCCGCTGAAGTGGTTGACCCATTGCAGATTGCTGCGCACGCTTTGCCAGACACCGGTGTTGTCGTTGTCGTCGTCCAGGCTGGGCAGGCCGCTCTGGATCTGGTTGAGATAGAGCGTGCGGTTGTTCCAGTTGCCTCTCTGCAAAAAGGACTGCCAGGTCAGGGTCTCGTCGTCGCTGATCTTCCAGTTCAGGCGCGGTCCGAGATTAAAACCATAGCCATGGTATTTCATCTCGCCGTTCTGGGTGGACTCTGACAACAGACCATCGGTACCGGGCTGGATGCGTTGCGTCACTGTATCTCTCAAGCCGCGCCACTCGTACAGCGAGACCGGCAGCGACACGGAAACAGCGCCCCATTTTTCACCCAGGGTCAGGCTGCCAAAAGCGACGGGGCGCTCTGCGTTGTAACCCAGCCCGAGCCGCAGGTCGCGTTGCGACACGCGAGGCGCATCCTTGAGGATGATGTTGATGCTGCCAGCCACCGCCTGTGCGCTCTGATTCGCGCTCGGCCCCTTGCTGACCTCGATGCGTTCCACCTGCTCAGGGCTCAACTGGTCCAGTGCAAAGCCGGGAGGCGCCGGGTCGCCATTGATGAGCAGCAGCGTGTAGCCCGACCCGAGGCCGCGCATGCGCGGTGCATTGCCCTGCACGCTGATGCCTGGCAGGCGACTCAGTACATCCGACACATTGGTGTCACCAAACCGGTCCAGCTCGTCGCGGCCATAGACCTGCTTGGCCACCTGGGCGCGTCGGCGCAGCTCGTTATCGAGCGGCTGCCGGGCCAGAATTTCGACCCGCTCCAGTTGCGGACCCGAGGTGCGAGGCGCGCCCTCGCCCGCTCCCGTGAGTGCCTCCTGGGCCATGGTCGGCGCCTGCATCGAGCACGACAGCAAGCAGACATAGAGTGCGACGCGCGGACTCATCGATGTGCCGGGTTGGCAGCGCCGGATGCCAGGAGAGTTTGAAACTGGTGAGGGTCGGTGTACATGACCCCATTTTGCCAACTATTTTGCGAACTGGTAAGTTGGCCCGTTGTAGCCACACTGATCGATTCACCCAGGCCCGGATGCGGATGCTCGGTCGCATATCGTTTAGATGTACTAGCCTGGCTGGTACCAATTGCCTGTCTTTTGAGCGGCACTTCAGGTAGAAAAATACCGGCACAAAAAGTACTTTGGTCACATTGGAAAGTGCAATCAGAAGGCGCAGACTCAGTTTCGGATTTGACAACCATAGGGAGTCCCACCATGAAGATCAGACGCATCGTTGCTTTGGCAACCATCCCACTTGCAAGCGCCGGAGGCAGCTACGCCAATCCGACCAATGTTAATTTGGGTTTGCTCCAAATGGGCGCTTGGGACATCAGCAGCACAGCAGTGGCAGACCCGGGAGCAGTAGATGCCTATGACCAAATCTATACGTTTTCACTAAATGGTGCGGGCGGGATTAGTGCGGTAATCCTTCCGTCGTGGCCAACAACAATCAACAGCGTAACCACTGTGGGCGACTGGGGATCATTCAACTCTGGCACACGAACTCTCACTTCCTACGCGGACCTGACAGTTGGTCAAAGTTACAGTTTCGAGGTCATTGGCACTGACTCGGTCCATGATTCGTATGGCGGTTACAACCTCAATATTTATGGCGCGCCGGTGGCCGCCGTTCCAGAGCCCGAGAACTACGCCATGCTGCTGGCCGGTCTGGGCTTGATGGGGGTTGTTGTGCGGCGCAGAGCAACCGTAAAGAGTGCTTGATCCAGGCATTGAAAGACTTTGAAGGAGTCCATCATGCGAATCATCCATGCCTTGTGGGTCACCCTGCTGATGGCGCTTATGCCCAGCGTGGCCTTGGCCGAATCCTTTCTCTGCATCAGCAACAGCAACAATTGCAGTGCCACACCGAGCCTGAGTTGGACCTTCTCGGGCAGCAGCCTGACGATCACCAACAATGGGGTTGAAGGCTCCTTTATCAGCAGTGTCTATTTCGACAACGCCTCGGGCATGAGTGTTCTGGGCGTGACCGGCTGGACCGGCGCGGCTGTCTCGTTCAGAAAAGCCAGCGCCATCAGCGAAACCATCCTTCCTGCCGGCTTTCCGGTGGGCTTTATCTCCGATGTGAGTTGGACCGCAGAGGGTGACACCGACAGCAAGAAACAGTTCAATGGCGTGGGTGCTGGCGAGTCCATCACCTTTGGTCTGGCGGGTGTTTCCGCAAAAAATCTTGCCAACGGCACGGCGCGGGTTGGCGTTCATCTCAAAGGTTTGACCGACGCCATGGGTGCCTCTACCAGCATCAGCATGGTCACAGCGGTGCCCAAATCAGAAACCTATGCCATGCTGCTGGCCAGTTTGTTCGGTGGTCTGGCCGGTGGCCTGGTCCTGATTGGCGCTGTGGTGCGACGGCGCGGTTTATCGGCAAAGCATGAGTGATCAAGAATTTCAGCCAACAGATATCGAGGGTAGCTGCTTAGTTTTGTTCTTTACAAAAAATGAGCGCGAGGTCGGGTCAAGAAGCCTTTTTAGGCTCCACACCCAGGGGAGGCCAGTAACGGGAGTCGTCGAACCGGATGGCAGCCTACCCTCGATATCTGTTGGCTGAGACCAGGTGTGCAAAGGTAGGCTGTGGTCAAGAAAGGGGAAATCATGATGAAAAAGTCCCAAGACAGTTCTCTTGGCCAACTCAAGCGTAGCAGACGAGTCAGCACTGAATTGCCGACTTTTGCCGATGGCGTGCGCGGTGTGACCCGTGATATCAGCGCCAGCGGTCTCTACCTTGTGCAGGACCAGCCGTGTGAGAAGGGCTCGCGCATTGAATTCTGGGTCGATCTGAAGACCCCCACTGGCGATCTGAAGTTGAGCGCCGAAGGCGAAGTGATTCGCGTCGAGAAGGTGGATGATGGCCGTTTCGGCATCGGCATCAAGATACTCAGACAGGTCATCCAAAGCGTGGATTCGCGACTGGCCTGATTACCCTTTGATCGCAGTGTTGGCGGCAAACCGGTTTGACTACAGCTTTTTTGTAGTCGGCAGTTTGGCCAGCGCCTTGTCGAAGGTGCCTAGCGGCGTGTGGCCGGCTTTGTGTGCGATTTCCAGCACCAAACAATCTGAAAATCCCAAAGCAGGCTTGTGCCGAAAGTGGGTCAGCGCTGCGGCCACCGTGTCGGCGTCCTGAATCACCAAATTATGATGCGCCAATAAAATGTCCAGCATCGCAATCAATTGCACCGCGCTGCGTTCATACACAGCGCTCAGCACCCAAAGCGCTTCTGCCAACACCAAGTGCGACACCCATGCGCCCTTGGCTATAAAGTCGTCTGCCGAGCGTGCCTGCGCTGCATCATCGCGCACCAGCAAGCGCACCAACACATTGGTGTCAAGGGCGCGCATGGCGGGCTTTGATGTGCTGGGCGATGCCGTGTTTTAACTCAGCCAGAGTTTTGGCAGCAGGTTTTACAGAATCGGTATCAGCGTCGCCAAACAGCGCCTGATGCGCAGCCATGGTGTCGTGCCGCGCAGCCCGTTGCACCACAATGCGTCCCCCCAGCTCTTGCCATTGCAGAGACGAACCTGGCGTCAAGCCCAGCAAGCGCCGCACCGCTGCCGGTACGGACACCTGACCTTGAGAGGTGAGTTTGGTTTGCGCTTGAATCATGGTGTTGATTGTAGCTTATTACCAGGGTAAATCAAACCAGGTCTTGTTCTGGAACGCCAAAGCCCGTGTTCAAACTTCCTGGAGTTCCCTTTCGATGCGGCGGTCCGGGCCGATGGCTTTGGCCAGCAGGTCAGACGGCCGACTGGATGCGCGTCAATAGCCTGTAGTCGCGGCTGTGGCCTGTCCACGGATCTCGCCGCCTTTGTTGGCAGCAGTGTGCAGGTTGACGTACCACTTGCCTGCCAACAAGTCAGCAGCCTGTGCAGCAGTCAAGGTCGCAGAGCCTTTGATCGGGCTGTCCATACTACCGCTGAATCCCAGCGCCACACCGGCATTTGCACCCGCCATCGCAGGGCCATGGAAGTGCCCTGCAGCGACCGGTCCGGTCATGCCGCTGTAGCTGACGGTCCAAGTCAATACGCTGGTGTGCTTGTTAAAGCTGGCATCCAGCATGCCCGTGCCTGCGCTGCTGTTGACCGGCACTTCATTGGCGCTGGAAAGTTTTGCCGAGATGGCTGTCGTGTGGCCCATGGTGGCCGAACCGCAGGCGGCCAGTCCCAGTGTGGCTGCCATTGCGCTTGCGATCAGGAGAGTGCGAAGTTGGATCATGGTGTTTCCTCGGTGGTTATCGACGGCGTGACTGCCGCTCGCCATGGTAGACGACATCTGGAACCCATGTGATCAGAAGGGGGGATTTGGCACCGAGCCAGAAGCACGCTTTACTTTCGTTGCGCAATCATCATCTGCATCCGCTCAACAATCCGCACTGATCCTTTGCCAGCAAATCAGTGCGGCCACCGTGTCGGCGTCCTGAATGACCAAATTCTGATGCACGGCCATGGTCTCGGGCGCACAGCCCGATGCACCACAATGGCCCCCCAACCGGACAGATTACTTGCCAATAACCGGACAACCTATTTGTTCCCTATGTTTCCGACAGCAAAGACTGTGAAACTGTGAAAATGCTGTGGGACTGCTACACTACTGCTTCCATGACACAGGAGCGCTTGCCATGCCCAACATCACACTGTCCGTTGACGACGAAACCTACCGTGCCGCCCGCATTTTTGCGGCGCAGCAGAACGCCACCGTCAGCGGTGTCGTGCGTCAGTTTTTGCGCTCGCTGACGACCGCACAAGCACCCGCGGTGCGCAGCCGCAACCTGTTTACCGCGCTGGACCAGGCGGGCTCTTTCAGCGCCGGCGACCGCCTCAGCCATGACGAAGTCCATGCGCGCTGACTGCCTGCTGGACACCAACGTCCTGCTGTACGCCATATCAGATGCGCCCAGCGAGGTGCCCAAACGCCATGCCGCACGCAAGCTGATGGCACAGGACAATTGGGGCCTGTCGGTACAGGTGCTTCAGGAGTTTTACGTCAACGCCACACGCGCCAAAAAGCCCAAGGCCAAGGCGGCCATGACGCTTGCGCAAGCTAGCAACGCCGTGCAGCAATTCATGGCATATCCCGTGGTGCCCAACACGTCTGCCCTGCTGCTACGGGCGATAGAGTTGCAGCAGACCCATCAAACCTCTTTTTGGGATGCCATGGTGTTGGCCGCAGCGCACGAACTTGGCGCGGTCACCGTGTATTCCGAAGACCTGAACCACAGTCAGCGCTACGGCAATATCACCGTGGTCAATCCGTTCAATCTTGATTTTTAGCACCGCGTTGGAGGTTTTTGGTCGCTAGCCCTCATGGATCTTGCGCGGCCAGCTACGGAATCTGTAGCATTTTCAACGATTCATCAGCGGCTTTTTTCCATCATTTCCGTGCCGGCGGCAAGTCGGTGCAACTGCCATGCGCCACTTCGGCCGCCATGCCGATTGATTCACCCAGCGTCGGATGCGGGTGAATCGTCTTACCGATGTCTACCGCATCGGCGCCCATCTCGATGGCCAGCGCAATCTCGCCGATCATGTCGCCGGCATGCGTGCCGACGATGCCGCCGCCCAGGATCTGGCCATGACCATGCGCGCCATTTGAAGACCCCTCCGGTAGTGCGCTGTCATCAAACAGCAACTTGGTGAAGCCTTCGTCACGGCCATTGGCGATGGCGCGACCGGAGGCCGTCCACGGAAACAGGCCCTTTTTGACCTTGATGCCTTGCGCTTTGGCCTGATCTTCGGTCAGGCCGACCCAGGCCACTTCGGGGTCGGTGTAGGCCACACTCGGAATCACACGGGCGTTGAAGGCGGCACTGGCCAACGCCTTGTTGCCCTGCAACTCACCGGCTATCACCTCGGCCGCCACATGCGCCTCGTGCACTGCCTTGTGCGCCAACATCGGCTGCCCGACAATGTCGCCAATGGCAAAGATGTGTGGCACGTTGGTGCGCATCTGGATGTCGACGTTGATAAAGCCACGCTCCGTCACCGCCACACCGGCCTTCTCGGCGGCAATCTTTTTGCCATTGGGTGTGCGACCGACGGCTTGCAGCACCAGGTCGTAGGTCTGTGGTGCGGGGGCCGCAACGCTTGCGTTGCTTCCTGCCTCGCCCTCCTCGGCCGCTGCGAAAGTGACTTCAATGCCCGCTTCTGTAGCTTTGGCGGCCACCGTTTTGGTTTTCAGCATGATGCGGTCAAAGCGCGGCGCGTTCATCTTCTGCCAGACCTTGACCAGATCGCGGTCGGCGCCCTGCATCAGGCCGTCCATCATTTCAACGACATCAAGGCGTGCGCCCAGTGTGCTGTAGACGGTG
>JBBQZA010000236.1:0-6380 GCA_038208175.1 Burkholderiales bacterium | reverse complement strand
TCCTGCTGCTGACGCTGCTGCTGCGGGCGCTGCTGCTGCTGCCTCTGGCGCTGCTGCTGCTGCATCTGGTGCCGCTGTTGCTGCCTCTGGCGCTGCTGCGGCTGCCTCTGGCGCTGCACCGACGAAGTAAAACCTCTGCCTGGCTCAACTGGGTTGAGCGAAAAAAGCCACCCAAGGGTGGCTTTTTTATTGCGTGCGCCAGCAAGAAGGTTTCTAATTGGCAGCGCCTTGACTTACCGCCAATTGGCAAGTCGGCACATCAAACAATTATTTGAGATCGTCCGCAAGAACCTTTACGATGCGCTCTGCATTCGCTGACGTCTCCGGTCCCCCACTGGCATTCAACACTGACACCGTCGTCGATTCTCCTTGACTGACCAGCGTAATGCGGTATTTCAAAGGCGCAACATTGTCCTTGCTGCTGCCAAAGATGGATCCCAAGAAACTGGACTCGGCTTTTGCAACAGGCTCCACGTAACGGACAAAATAGACCCCTTGACCGCGATCCCTGTCCTCCACTGTGAAATTGGTGCGGTCCAGTGACAGGCCAACCCGCCGCCAAGCACGGTCGAAGCCCTCATCAATCTGGACCACAGGTTGGCCATTGACCACTGCAGTGCGGGCGCTGCTTTTGGTTGCCACGTTCGCAACTACTGCTCTTGACTGTTCTTGGGGTGCACCCAATTTGACCATCAAACGGCGCAGGAATTCCGCTTCCAGCTCTGAATCGGGGGTTCTCGGTTGCCACACCGTTGAATCTTTTTGATTGTTGTTGTAGACCTCGATCATGCCGCGGTGGCTGATGTAGATTTCTGTCCCGCCTCTCGAGTCGCGTTCCAGTCGGGTACGAAATTTGTCGCGCTCCCCGGTCGAATAAAGCGTGTCAAATACACGGCCCAGCGTGTTTCGAATAAAGTCTTGCGGTATCTTGGCCCGATTTTCCGCCCAATCGGTTTCCATGATACCCAGATTGGCTTGGTCCATGGCCAAGATAAACCCATTTTCCTGCCAGAAGTCACGTATCGGTTCCCAAAGTTTATCTGCTGGCCTGCCAATCACAAGCCATCGTTGGTTGCCTGCTCGTTCAATACGGACATCGCCCATAGAGCCAAGCGCAGTCGGTGCCGATTGGGCAGTTTGGCCAAGCTGGAAACTGGACGCTGTGACGGCGCTACCAGGAACAGCATAACGAGTGTTGCGCGAGAGTTGGGTGAGATCTGGCGGAACATCCAGCGATGGACCTTTGCCAGCGCTTTTATAGTTGATTTTTTCACTATCGATTACCGTGCATGCCGCCAGAGTGAGTGCCAAGCTTAGCAGCGCATATTTGAACAAATGATTCACAAAAGAGTCCCTTGGGATAATAAAAAAGGCAATCCAGGCCTACTCAGACCAGACCGCAGGCCCGCAGGGCATTCTCAAGCACTTGCTGGCTAGCGAGGGTAAGTGGTGTCATCGGCAGGCGCATGGTGTCACCACACAGTTGCAACCTCGCCATCGCCCATTTGACTGGTATCGGGTTGGCCTCCACAAACAGGTACTTGTGCAAGGGCAATAACTTGAATTGAATTTCCATCGCTCGCGCTCTGTCGCCCGAGATTGCTGCAACACACAACTCGTGCATGAGTCGTGGTGCAAGGTTCGCGGAGACGCTGACGTTGCCATGGCCACCGCATAGCATCAGGGCAACCGCGGTTCCGTCATCCCCGGAATAGATCGAAAAGCCTTTTGGGGCTTCCCGAATCAGCCACTGAGCCCGTTCTATATTACCGGTAGCCTCTTTGATGCCTACAATGCCGTCGACTTGCGCCAAGCGCATGACGGTGTCGTGCGCCATATCCGCTACCGAGCGGCCAGGCACGTTATAAAGCACCATGGGAAGATCAACCGCTGCTGCAATCGCTTTGAAATGCAGATACTGTCCTTCCTGAGTCGGCTTGTTGTAATAAGGCACAACCTGCAACTGGCAATCGGCACCAACCGCTTTGGCGAACTTTGTTAGTTCAATGGCTTCTGCCGTGGAATTGGCACCGCACCCCGCCATGATAGGGATGCGTCCTTTAGCCTGTTCAACAGCGACGCGGATGATTTCGCAATGCTCCTGAACATTGACAGTGGGCGACTCACCCGTGGTGCCCACCACGCCGACGCAATCAGTGCCTTCGGCAATGTGCCAGTCGATCAATTTTCGCAACGCAAGGTAGTCCACACCGCCATCTTCGTGCATGGGAGTGACAAGTGCGACGATGCTGCCGGTGATTTGACTGGTTGAGGATGTCATGTCCGAAAGGTGTTAACTGAAATCGCCATTCTAACTAGAGAGCGTAACGCTCTGGCGTCCATTCGGAAGCATCCAGGGGATCAGGCCGGGCGGCCACGAACCGCTGTAGGAAACGAGGTGGGCCGTCAACAAAGCCCTCTTCAAAGGCAATGATGCGTAAATCAGCGAAGCCCCTCAATAGCTCCCCCGGTTGCAGCAGAAAATCAAGTCGGGTTGGTCTTCCAAGCCTTTCATGACCTTTTGAAAAGGTTTCGTAAATTAGCAGACCGCCGGGCAAAAGGCTCGCTTTGATGAGCGGGAACAGTGGACGCCACAGGAAGTTAGTGACGATGATCGCGGAAAACTGACGAGCGGCATTTCCCTCTGCAAGGGGCCAGCGGCCATTTTCAATGTCCGCAAGAACCACTTCACCAAAGGCCGCTGCGATGTTGACCGCGGCGGGGGAGCAATCAATGCCCGTCACCGGGTGACCAAGATCTGCAAACCACTTCATGTGACGCCCTTGACCGCAGGCGATATCGAGTACCGTACCGCGGGGCGCAACAAGGCGAGACCAGCGCTTGACCCACGCTGATGCCGCGATCACGTTATTCAAGAGGCACCATCAGGAATTAATCACCTGCCAATTTTACGTACAAGCAGCGCATCCGCGACCGATAGGGGAAAATGGCGCATTGATACACTGGCTCAGTTTGAGTACCGTCATGAAGATCGAAAAGAATACCGTCGTCACGCTTAGCTACAAATTGACCGACACGGCAGGCAAAATCCTGGAACAAAGCCGTGAACCCATGGTCTACCTGCATGGAGGGTATGGCAATATTTTTCCCAAAGTCGAGGAAGCGCTGCAGGGGCAAGCGCCAGGCTACGAGACCAGACTCAACCTTCAGCCTCAAGACGCTTTTGGGGAGCGCGACGAGTGCCTGTTGCAGACCATCCCCAAGGTGCAATTTCCACCGGGCGTCAAGGTCGGGGGGCAAATACAGGGGCAAGGTTCGAACGGACAGGCGCAGATGTTTGTCGTGAAAAAAATCAAAGGGAATACGGTGATGTTGGATGGAAATCATCCACTGGCCGGCCAAGCCTTGCGATTTTCCTTGACTGTAACGGCGGTTCGCGCTGCAAATGAAGAAGAAATCACGCACGGTCACGTGCATGGCGCCCATGAGCATCATCACTGAGGGAGGCAAGGCGGGTAGTCGGCTCGCCGTAATAAGACTGAGCGCGGGGACGATTACGGCGCTCTTGCTGGGGGCTTCTTGTGCAGCGGCTGGCAATGCTACGCCGAATGAAGGCGAATTGCACACTGCTCGATGCATTGCCGCTCTTGAGGTCAAAGCCGATGACCTGGCCCGACGGGTCAAGGCTGGACGCATTGAATTGCGACCGTTGTTGATTTCAACTCTAGACGCCGGGGCCGCTTTCATAGGACAGGCTTACCTGCAGGGGCAGCGTGATGAAGAGCGATCGCAGACCTTGCGAATGGCTGCGTTGGAAGAACAGAAAGTGCTTGCGGAAGCGGACCTTGTTGCACGTCAATCAGCTTGCGCGAAAGAGGGCACGCGCTTATTGTCCGAAAGCGACATGCTCGGTCGGCTCGTCATAAACCGGTTGGTCGATAGGCGAATGCAGAAACTGCTTGGCGATTAAGGGATTCTTCCACCTGAGCAGCGTTCAATGCCGCCGAGGTCTGGTCTTGACTGTACGTCGACAAAGTCGGCTTGCTGCAGCAAATTACGAACCTCGGCGGCTTGATCGTAGCCATGCTCCAGCAGCAGCCAGCTACCTGGCTGCAGATGGGCTGGGGCTTGGCTGATGATGCGGCGTATGTCATCCAGACCGTCGGTGCCGGAAACCAGTGCCTGTCGCGGCTCGTGTCCAAGAGCCACCAGATGTTGGTCTTGCGCGGCGATGTAGGGCGGGTTAGACACAATGAGGTGATAGCACTGCGCCGTGCCATCGAGCCACGAACCCTGATGGAACGAAACGTCAAGTTGCAGGCGCATGCTGTTTTCGCGAGCTAATACAAGCGCTTGTTCGCTACGGTCTATGGCGCTCACGCGCAGTGCTGGCTGTGTGGCCTTGAGCGCCAGGGCGATGGCACCGCTGCCGGTGCCGAGGTCCAAAACGTCGAGTTGCTCAACAGGAAGGGGAGATTTCGCCAGTGTATCAAGTGCCCATTCCACCAGAGTTTCCGTATCAGGCCGAGGTATCATGACACGGGCATCGACAGTCAGGTCAAGGCCAAAGAACTCCTTATGACCCGTGACGTAGGCCAGGGGCTCGCCTGTTGCGCGACGTCGCACCAAGGACTTAAATTCAGCCTGATCCGTTGCCGATAGAAGGTCATGGTTGTGGCTCACGAGCCAGGCGCGCGAATGCGGTGGCCGACCGATGGTGTGCAATAGAAGCAACTGAGCGTCAAGCGGGTCCAGACCAAGGGTCTTTGCCTGGAGCAGCGCTTGGGAGATGGTTGGCACGCTCACGCGCCTGCGCCTACTTCCAGCGCAGCCAATTGCTGGGCGGCTTCGTAAGCTTGCAGCGCTTGTACAACCGCGTCCAGGTCGCCTTCCATCATGGTCAGCAGTTTGTACAAGGTGAGGTTGATGCGGTGGTCGGTCAGCCGTCCCTGCGGGAAGTTGTAAGTTCGGATACGGTCGCTGCGGTCGCCGCTACCGATCAGACTCTTGCGCTGCGCTGCGTCCTTGGCAGCGCGCTCGGACCGGTCCTTTTCCTGGATGCGGGCGGACAATACCTGCAAAGCCTTTGCCTTGTTGCGATGCTGGCTGCGGTCGTCCTGACATTCGGCCACGATGCCGGTCGGTATATGCGTGATCCGCACCGCCGAGTCGGTTTTGTTGATGTGCTGACCGCCGGCGCCGCTGGCGCGGTAGGTATCGATGCGCAGGTCGGCCGGATTGATTTGTACGGCGACCGTCTCATCGGGCTCGGCCAGTACGGCCACAGTGCAGGCGCTGGTGTGGATACGACCCTGGGTTTCGGTGGCAGGCACGCGCTGTACGCGGTGGCCGCCAGATTCAAACTTGAGCGTCCCGTAGACATTGGCTCCTTCGATGCGAAGTACCACTTCCTTGTAGCCACCCAGTTCGCTGGCCGATTCACTGATGATTTCGGTCTTCCAGCCCTGGCGTTCGCAAAAACGGGTGTACATGCGCAACAAGTCGGCGGCAAACAGGGCCGATTCATCGCCGCCAGTGCCAGCGCGGATTTCGATGAAGGCGTTGCGTGCATCATCCGGGTCTTTTGGTAACAACATGCGTTGCAATTCAGCTTCAAGCTGTTGAATCTCGGCGCCGGCTGCATCGATCTCTTCCTGCGCCATGGCTGACATTTCGGTGTCGTTCGCTGCCTGAAGCAGCAGTTCTCGCGCTGCAGCGAGATCAGCTTCACGCTGCAGGTAGCGGTTCCAGCGTCCGGCAACCGACGCCACTTCAGTGTGTTCGCGCGACAGCAGCAAGAACTGCTTCATGTCTTTCATGATGTCCTCGCTTGAGAGAAGGAATTCAAGCTCTCCCAGGCGATCAGCGTATCGGGCAAGTTGTTGGCGGAGAAAGGGTTTCATCGTGTGGGGCGGGAATATGGAGGAGCCAGAAGGATACTGGCTTGCTTCTCAGGGGAAACGCAGTGTTGAAATGACGGCGCTTGGGCTGTCACTGCAGTGAAGCTAACGTTCTTTGCGCAAAAAGAAGTGCTGGATGGCAGAACTGGCCCGCTCGCGTGCCTGGTTGTCTCCGGCACGCAATTCGGCCATCGCGCCATGCAGCATTTTTTGCGTCAACCCTTTGGAGAGCGCTTCCAGTACCGCCTCCACATCTTCGCCTTTGGCCAGCAGTTTGCGGGCGCGAGTCAACTCGGCGGCACGCCATTCGTCGGCCTGGGCATTCAACTGCTGAATCAGCGGCACCGAACTGCGCTGATCAACCCAGTGCATGAAGCTTTGCACGCCTGCGTCCACAATCGCTTCGGCCTGTGCCACCGCTGCCTGACGGTTGGCCTGAGCGGTTTGTACGACGCCAGCAAGATCATCGACGGTGTACAGGTAGACATCTTCCAAGGCCTTGACTTCAACTTCGATATC
>JBBQZA010000235.1:0-6382 GCA_038208175.1 Burkholderiales bacterium | reverse complement strand
GAACCGACTGCATCGCGGAACGGGCCGTAGAACGCGCTTGCGTACTTGGCGCTGTAGGCCATGATGCGGGTGTGAATAAAATGATTCGCTTCCAGGGCCTGGCGAATGACGCCGATACGTCCGTCCATCATGTCGCTGGGAGCCACGATGTCCACACCGGCGCCGGCCTGGGTGAGCGCCTGTTTGACCAGTACGGCAACGGTTTCGTCGTTCATGATGTAACCGTCGGCTGCTGGGTCGGGGTCGAGCAGGCCATCCTGTCCATGGCTGGTAAACGGGTCCAGCGCCACGTCGGTCATCACGCCCAGATCCGGAAACTCTTTTTTCAGGGCTCGCACCACCCGGGGCACCAGGCCCTCCGGATTCAGTGCTTCGCGTCCATCCGGTGTCTTGAGCGCCGGATCAATGACCGGAAACAGGGCGATGACCGGAATACCCAGTTTGACGCACTCCTGGGCGACCGGTAACAGCAGGTCCAGGCTCAGGCGCTCAACGCCAGGCATTGACAAAACGGCTTCGCGTTGACGCTGTCCGTCGGTCACAAAAACCGGGTAGATCAGGTCGTTGGCAGTCACTGCATTTTCACGAACCAGATTGCGCGTGAAAAGGTCATGCCGCAAACGGCGGGGGCGAGCGAGGGGGAAGGGGGCATAGGGAGTCATGAGGCAAATTGTGCCTGATTTCCATGAGACAGATCAATGCCGCAATCGCTCTGACATGCCATCTTTTAATGTTGCCGACGGGGGAAGCATTCGCATTGGAAGCGATGCTTGCTGTCAGTAACTAACAAATAAAGTCATTTCTATGACATTATTCTTGTCATCAGCAAAAAAATTTGGTAGATTAGCGCCGGGTGGTTCGCCACCTCCCGCTTTTCCTCCCTGAGCGGGGCCTTGATGTGTGACAGCAAATAGGCTTACTGCCCCAGCCCTTGTGCTGGGGTTTTTTTTGGTGCCCTAAACTTGGTCTTATGTTCAGGATCAAGTCACTTGAATTTTTTTGAGGCATCGCTATGCACAAGACGTCGGCGTGGCCCCTTGCATTGGTTTATATCGGGTTGATCTTTTACGCCAGCCTTTACCCTTTTTCTGACTGGCGTTATCAAGGTGTCGTGCCCTGGGCTTTCTTGAGCGGTCCCTGGCCCAAATACTGGACCGGCTTTGACGTGACCAGCAACGTGCTGGGCTATATGCCGCTCGGATTTTTGCTGGAGTTGAGTGCGCTACGGATGGGCAGACGCCGATTCAGCTTGTTGCAGGCGACGCTGGCCGCAGGCCTTTTGTCATTGACGATGGAGTCGCTTCAAAGTTATTTGCCAGCCCGCGTGCCGTCAAATGTGGATCTTATTCTCAATACGCTGGGTGCATGGGTGGGCGCGCTGTCTGCTTGGGTGCTCGAAAAGTTGGGCGGTATGGACCGTTGGAGCCGTTTTCGGGCGCGCTGGTTTGTACTGGATGCACGAGGTGGCCTGGTGCTCTTGGCCCTGTGGCCGCTGGCCTTGCTGTTTCCGGCAGCGGTACCCTTCGGGCTTGGGCAAGTGCAGGAACGACTGGAGGCCGCCCTGGCCGATGCGCTGCACGACACGCCGTTCCTGGAATGGCTGCCAGTGCGCGACATCGAGTTGCAGCCTTTGGTGCCTGGCGTCGAACTGGTCTGCGTTGTGCTGGGCTTGATGATTCCCAGTCTGCTGGGCTATTGCATCATCCGCTCGACTCGGAGGCGATTGATTTTTCTGCTGCTGGTTTTTTCAATTGGCGTAGCCACTTCGGCGCTGTCCGCTGCCTTGAGTTACGGGCCTGAACATACCTGGGCATGGCTGAACCTGCCGGTCAAGGTCGGCATTGGGGCCACCGGGGTACTGGCGCTGCTACTGCTTTGGCTGCCGCGGCGTGCCTGTATTGCTGCCGTGTTGCTGACCCTGGGTGTTTACCTCAGTTTGCTCAATCAGGCTCCAGCCAGTCCGTATTTCGCGCAAACCCTGTTGACCTGGGAACAGGGGCGCTTCATTCGTTTTCATGGACTGGCACAGTGGCTGGGCTGGCTCTGGCCCTATGCTGTTCTGTTGTACGCCTTGATGCAGGTCGGGCCGCGCGAAGTAAAAAACTAGAATATCCGGCATGAACAAAATCAATCCTGAAGGCGGGGCTGCGGCCGACCTGCCGGAAGCCTCTTATTACCAGCGGCACATTTTCTTTTGTATCAACGAGCGTAAAGGCGGCGAGGAATGCTGTGCCCAGCATGGCGCCCAAGAAGGCTTTGACCGCTGCAAGATCCAGATCAAGGCTGCAGGCCTGTCCGGACCTGGCAAGGTTAGGGTCAACAAAGCGGGTTGTCTTGACCGCTGTGCTGCTGGCCCGGTGGCGGTGGTTTACCCGGAGGCAGTCTGGTACACCTTCGTTGACCATGATGACATCGATGAAATCGTCGAGTCGCACCTGAAAAATGGCAAAGTCGTGCAACGCCTGCTGATACCCGAAACCTCTGGTCGTTAACCATTACTGGCGTTCGTGATGCGAACCTGCCGACTCTTTCATGAAAAATCTTTTATTGGCAATCGTTGCCGCTCTGTGTTTCTCGGTTTCGGCACAAACGCCGCAGCCACCTGAAATTGCCGCCCGTTCCTATTTGCTGCTCGATGTCACAGCCGACCAGTTGCTGGCAGGTAAGGACATCGATGCACCGGTGGAGCCTGCCTCCCTGACCAAACTGATGACGGCTTACCTGGTTTTTGATGCCTTGCGCAGCAAGAAGATAGATCTCAAGCTGGCACTCCCGGTCAGCGAGCGTGCCTGGAAAATGCCGGGTTCCAGAATGTTCATCGATCCAAAAATGACGGTGCCGGTGGAGGATCTTCTCAAAGGCATGATTGTGCAGAGTGGCAACGACGCCACGATGGCCCTGGCCGAGGGCGTAGGAGGAAGCGCAGAGCGATTTGTGCAACTGATGAACGAGCAAGCCAAGGCCCTTGGCATGAAGTCCACAACCTATAAAAACCCGGAGGGATTGACCGAAGCAGGGCATACCACCAGCGCAAGAGATCTCAGCATCTTGGCGACCCGGTTGATCCGTGATTTTCCGGATTTCGTGCTTTATTACTCGCTGAAGAAATACCGCTACCCGGGAACGCCAGCCGCCAACGACAGCAATCGCAACCTGCTGTTGTTTCGTGATCCTTCGGTCGATGGCTTGAAAACTGGGCACACCGATGCTGCCGGTTACTGCCTGATAGCGACAGCCAAACGCGACTTTGCGAGTTTGGGTAAAGCAGGGGCGCCCGCCGGCTCACCGGGCGCGACGGGTAGCCGGCGTCTTCTGTCCATTGTGCTGGGTGCGGCAAGCGAGAATTCACGCGCCAATGAGTCGCAGAAATTATTGAACTGGGGTTTTACCGCGTTTGAAGCCGTGAAACTGTTTGATGCAGATCAGGTTGTCGCGTCACCCGCCGTTTGGAAGGGCAAGGAAGCAACAGTCAAGTTGGGCCGGCCACAGCCGATCGTGGTCGCCGTTCCAACGGGAATGGCGAACAAGCTAAAGATGCAGGTCGCTCGGCCCGATCCTCTGGTTGCTCCTTTCGCGAAGGGCCAACAGATCGCCACTCTGAAAGTCAGCAATGGCGAGCAGGCCTTGACGGATATTCCCTTGCTCGCTCTGGAGGCTGTTGAGCAGGCTGGTGTGTTGGGCCGTGCATGGGATGCCCTGCGCTTGTGGATCAAATAAGTGGGGATTCTGAAAAGTGAGTGTATGCACACTTGCTTTGGGTGGTCAAAATCTGATTGCGGGCAAACCCTTGACCTGATATAGTAGAAGGCTTTTCGGAATTTCCGACAAGATTCACGTTTTCAAGATAGTCAAGATTCCAAACGTTTAGGGACGTTTTTCAATGCCAACCATTAATCAGCTAGTGCGTCAGGGGCGCGAGGTCGAAACGATCAAGTCCAAAAGCCCCGCGATGCAAAATTCTCCGCAGCGTCGCGGTGTCTGCACCCGTGTTTACACTACGACCCCCAAAAAACCGAATTCGGCTCTGCGTAAAGTCGCCAAAGTGCGTCTGACCAACGGGTTTGAAGTCATTTCATACATTGGCGGTGAAGGCCACAATCTGCAGGAACACAGCGTTGTGCTGGTTCGTGGCGGTCGTGTCAAGGATCTGCCGGGTGTGCGTTACCACATTGTGCGTGGTTCGCTTGACTTGCAGGGCGTCAAAGACCGCAAGCAATCGCGTTCCAAGTACGGTGCCAAGAAACCAAAGGCCAAGTAATCTTGCATTTGGGCAGTTAAAAAGGTGTTGTTTCCCGCGTGGCGCGGGGATGCAACGTAGTGACCCGCTATTGGGTCGAGTAAGTGAAAACCAAAATGGTTTTCGCGGTGTCTGATGAAGATGCCAACTGAAGCAAAGAGGTGAAAAAATGCCACGTCGTCGCGAAGTCCCTAAACGTGAAATCCTGCCGGATCCGAAATTCGGCAACGTCGAGTTGTCCAAATTCATGAACGTGATCATGGAGGGTGGCAAGAAAGCGGTTGCCGAACGCATCATTTATGGTGCGCTCGAGCAGATCGAGAAAAAGAATCCTGGTAAAGATCCGGTGGAAGCCTTCACCATGGCGATCAACAACGTCAAGCCGATGGTCGAGGTCAAGTCCCGTCGTGTCGGCGGTGCCAACTATCAGGTGCCTGTTGAGGTGCGGCCGGTTCGCCGTTTGGCTCTTTCCATGCGCTGGATCAAGGAAGCTGCCCGTAAACGTGGCGAGAAATCGATGGCACTTCGCTTGGCCAACGAGCTGATGGAAGCCACCGAAGGTCGTGGCGGCGCCATGAAGAAGCGTGATGAAGTTCACCGCATGGCAGAGGCCAACAAGGCTTTCTCCCATTTCCGCTTCTAAAGGGCGGTTACTGCGCGACTCTTATACGTTGCTGCAACCCTTGTCGTGCATTCGGCACAGTTCCAGGGGTTGCGTCTAGTCTGAAAGTCGTTCGTTGCGCCGCGTTGTGCGGGCAGCGGTTTGAAGACACAAGTCAACTTAGGATCAATCATGGCTCGCCATACACCCATTGAGCGCTACCGCAATATTGGTATTTCGGCTCATATCGACGCCGGCAAAACTACAGCGACAGAGCGTATTCTTTTTTACACCGGCGTGAACCACAAAATTGGTGAAGTGCACGCTGGTGCAGCCACCATGGACTGGATGGAGCAGGAACAAGAGCGCGGTATCACGATCACGTCAGCTGCCACCACCTGTTTCTGGAAGGGCATGGAAAACAATTTCACCGAGCACCGGATCAACATCATTGACACCCCGGGGCACGTGGACTCCACCATCGAGGTCGTGCGTTCCATGCGCGTGCTGGATGGTGCCTGCATGATCTATTGTGCTGTGGGCGGAGTACAGCCGCAGTCGGAAACGGTGTGGCGGCAAGCCACCAAGTACAAAGTGCCGCGTCTGGCCTTTGTCAACAAGATGGACCGTATTGGCGCCAACTTCTTCAAGGTCTACGACCAGATGAGGCTGCGCCTCAAGGCCAACCCGGTGCCGATCGTGATCCCGATCGGCGCGGAAGAAAACTTCGTTGGCGTCGTTGACTTGATCAAGATGAGAGCCATCATTTGGGACGAGGCGTCCCAGGGCATGAAGTTCGAGTATCGGGAGGTTCCCGCTGAATTGCTGGAATTGGCCAAGGAATGGCGCGAGAAGATGGTTGAAGCGGCGGCTGAAGCGACTGAAGAACTGATGAACAAGTACCTTGAAGAAGGTGACTTGTCGCAGGAAGAAATCAAGCTCGGTCTGCGTACGCGCACCATCGCCAGTGAAATTCAGCCGATGCTGTGTGGAACTGCGTTCAAGAACAAGGGTGTTCAGCGCATGCTGGACGCCGTGATCGAATTCATGCCGTCTCCGATTGATATTCCACCGGTTAAAGGCATTGACGACGACGAAGCGCCAGTCAGTCGCAAGGCTGATGACAAGGAAAAGTTCTCGGCCTTGGCTTTCAAATTGATGACCGATCCATTTGTTGGTCAGTTGACGTTCGTGCGTGTTTATTCAGGCGTCCTGAACAAAGGCGACAGCGTTTACAACCCGATTCGCGGCAAGAAAGAGCGTATCGGCCGGATCGTGCAAATGCATGCCAATAAACGCGAGGAGGTTGCCGAAATTGTTGCTGGTGACATCGCCGCCTGCGTTGGCTTGAAAGATGTGACGACTGGCGAAACCCTGTGCGATCCGAGCGCCATCATCATGCTTGAGCGCATGATTTTCCCGGAGCCGGTGATTACGCAGGCAGTGGAGCCTAAAACCAAGGCTGACCAGGAAAAAATGGGCATTGCACTGCAGCGCCTGGCACAAGAGGATCCATCCTTCCGCGTCAAGACTGACGAAGAGTC
>JBBQZA010000234.1:0-6389 GCA_038208175.1 Burkholderiales bacterium | reverse complement strand
CGTTCTATGGCCCGTTTCGCGACGCCGTGGGCTCGGCCGCCAATCTGGGCAAAAGCAACAAGAAGGTGTACCAGATGGACCCCGGTAACTCCGACGAGGCGCTGCGCGAAGTGGCGATCGATATCGCCGAGGGTGCTGACATGGTTATGGTCAAACCGGGCATGCCTTACCTCGACATCGTGCGTCGCGTCAAGGACGAGTTCAAAGTACCGACCTTTGCCTACCAGGTCAGCGGCGAGTACGCCATGCTCAAGGCGGCCGCGCAGAATGGCTGGCTGGACCACGACGCGGTGATGATGGAAAGCCTGCTGGCGTTCAAACGGGCCGGGGCCGATGGGGTGCTCACCTATTTCGCCCGCGACGCCGCCCGCCTGCTGCAAAACTCATAGCATTCTGCTTCCTGTCATCAGCCATTGAAACTCAAAACACCGAGTAAATCTGGGCCCGAATGCGCATCTTTACCATCACCGCCGCCCGCATCGCCGAGACCGATGATCTGAATGCCTTGATGGCCGCCGGTCTGCCGGCGCAAGGCTATCTGTGGCTAGCCTGCACACGACAGGAATTGGAGCTATTGCAGGTCCAGATCCAGGCCACGCTGCAGAGTTTGTGCGGCGTTCAACTGGTCGATTTGCATATTTCCGACCTGCTGAACAAACAGTTGCCATCCCACTACGACTACACATCGCAATACGATATCTTGGTTTTTCGCCGTCTGGCGACCGGTGGCGCCGAGAACGAAGCGGCGCAGTCGGGTTTGCCAGCGAGCCATTTACCAGCCCGTGGTGGTCCGCCGGTACTTCGGCGCATCGACACCAGCCCGGTCGGTTTCGCGGTATTCGATCAACTATTGCTGTCGGTACACCCCAATGCTTGCGCCGTGCTCGACTCCTACGCCGCCAAGTTGCTGCAGTCGGCATCTGCAGAGTCACGTGCCGCGGGCGCGCGCCTGCCGACCAGCCCAGCCGACCTGATGCTGCGCATCGTCAACCAGATGGTAGATGGCTACCTTGGGCTGCGGCGTGAACTCACCCACCAGCTTGACCATTGGCAGACTGAGTTGATCAACCCGCAAACACGATTCAACAATTGGGCCGCGCTACTGCAGGCCCGGCTTTCGCTGCACCACCTGGACGAGATTTGCGAAGACCAGCGCATGGCCATGCTGGACTGGATTGAAGCCTTGAAGACCTGGCCTGATGCCGATACAGCTGGCGCTCAGCCTGAGCGTGAACTGTTGCAGGTGCGTAGCCGCGACGTGCTGGAACACATTGAGCGCGTTGTTCACCATGTGCGTCGTCTGGAGCAAAGTGCGGAGACTGCGGTGCAAATGCACTTCAGCGCCCAAAGTCACCGCACCAATGAGATCATGCGCACCCTGACTGTGTTGACCGCCATATTTTTGCCGCTGAACCTGATAGCAGGTATTTTTGGCATGAACTTTGAGTTCATTCCCTTTTTGCACCAGTCCAACGGCTTCTGGTTTGCGATGGGTGCCATGCTGCTGATCGCCGTCACGCTGGTCCTCGTCTTTTCAAGAAAGCGCTACCTGGAACGCTCCGGTCGATAGCGCTCCGACACACTCTGCGCGGCAGCGAATACTCTGTCAGACCCAGGGCTTCGCCAGTTGTTCTGCAGCAAACACCTGTTGCACAGCCGGGCGCTCCAGCACGCGTTGCAGATAAGGCCCCAGGTGCGCTCGGCTGCGGGCCGGCGCACTTGCAAAACCGCGCGTCCAACGGCACAGCATCATGGCAAAAGGGTCCAGCGCTGAATAGTTCTGCCCCAGCAACCAGGGGCCGCCATGCCGTGCCAATTCACCGTCAAGTTGGTCCAGCAACAAACCCACTTTGCGTTCGGCCTGCGCCTTGACTTGTTCCGCCCCGCTCAAATTGCCCTCGTTAACCCAGCGCTGCGGATAGAAATACACGATCAGGGCTACCTGCAAGGTGTTGGTCAGCCAGGCCAGCCATTTGTAGAAATGAGCCCGTGCCACGCTGCCGACGGGCGGAGCAAGCTGGGCGTCGGGATACTGGTCGCACAAATGCAGCACGATGGCGGCAGTCTCGTACAGCACAAAGTCACCTTCGGTCAGCACCGGAATCAGTCCGTTCGGGTTGAGCTTCAGGTAGGCGGGTGACTTGTGCGCATCGGCCATCCGATCCACCAGCACCAGCTCAAAGGGCGCGCCTATTTCCTGTAGCACGATGTGCGGTGTCATGGCAGCGGTGCCGGGGTAATAGTGAAGTTGCAGCATTCGGATCCTCCCAATTTAGAAGATTTGAGCACAGTCTCCATCGGACACCGGCCAACTCTAGCGCATCCGGGCCCGTGTTAACCTTTATCTATTTGGACTCAGCCATGAAGCTTCTTTCTAAAATTGTCACTTCAGTCAGTTTATTCACAATCGCGCTCGGCAGCCTGCATGCCCAAACCAAGGAACTGGTGGTCGGCTCGAGCGCAACCTACCGCCCCTTTGCTTATGAAAGCCCGAGCAAAGAAATCGTCGGCTATGACGTCGACATCATCAAGGCCGTAGCGCAAAAAGCGGGACTACAAATCAAGGTCGTCAACACGCCGTGGACCGGCATCTTTGCCGCCCTCAACAACGGCGATGTGGACCTCGTCATTTCTGGCGTCACCATCAACGACAAACGCAAACAATCCTATGACTTCACCACGCCCTACTTCGAGGCGCGCCAACTGATCGCGGTGCAAAAAGACAGCACGGTCAAGTCCCTGAAAGACCTGGCCGGCAAGAAGATTGGCGTTGTCACCGGCAGCACCGGTGACGACACGGCATCGCGCGAATTCGGCAAAACCAACCCCGATATTCGCCGCTTCGAGAGCACACCCGTAGTGATTTCCGAGCTGGTCAACAGCGGTGTCGACGCGGCCATCGGCGACAACGGAGTCATCGCTTTCCGTGCCCAGGAACACAAGCAACTCAAGACCGTCAATGACCCCAGTTTTCCCAAGGAATACTTTGGCATCGTCGTCAAACAGGGCAACAAGGCGCTGCTGGACAAACTCAATGCCGGCCTCGCCGCTGTCAAGGCCGACGGCAGCTACGCACAGATCTACAAGAAATGGTTCCTGGCTGACGCCCCAACATTGCCTGCCCAGTAAACGGCCCGTCGCCCAGTAGCCATGGAGCAGATGCTCTGGTTCGGCTGGTTCCGCGCCGACATCATCGTCGAGTACGCAGCGCTGTTCTGGCGCGGTCTGCAGATGACCATTCTGGTGACCCTGATCTGCATTGTGCAGGGCACGGCACTGGGTCTGGCAGTCGGCATGGCGCGCCTGGCCGAGGCGCGCCACGCGCCCGCACGGCAACTGTGCCACTACGCCTTGCGCTGGCCGGCCACCGTCTACGTCAGCTTCTTTCGCGGCACGCCACTGTTCGTGCAAATCCTGCTGATGCACTTTGCGGTACTGCCGCTGTTTGTCAACCCGGCCGATGGCCTCTTGATTTCGGGTGAGACTGCGCGCAGCCTGAAGCAAAACTATGGCGCCTTCATGTCGGGCGTGGCGGCCCTTACGCTCAACGCTGGCGCCTATATTTCCGAAATCTTCCGGGCCGGCATTCAGTCAATCGACCGTGGTCAGGCCGAGGCATCACGTTCGCTGGGGCTGTCGTTCCGGCGCACCATGTACCACATCGTTCTGCCGCAGGCGTTTCGCAGAATGCTGCCACCGCTGGGCAACAACGCGATCTCGCTGCTGAAGGATTCATCACTGATTTCGGCCATCGGTCTGGCGGAGCTCGCTTATGCAGCACGCACGGTAGCAGGCGCCTATTCGCGCTACTGGGAACCGTATCTTTCGATTTCGCTCATGTACTGGGCGCTGACACTGGGCCTGGCCTATGTTGTCAAGAAGTTGGAGGCTCGCTATGGAAGAGGTGATTCGCGTTGAGGGCCTGACCAAGCAGTTTGGCCAGTTGCAGGTGCTGCGCGGAATCGACTGCCGCGTCAAGGCCTCGGAGGTCGTTTGCGTGATTGGTCCTTCAGGCTCGGGCAAGAGCACCTTTCTCAGGTGCCTGAACGGACTCGAAGAGGCGTCTGGCGGCCAGGTTTTGGTGCGCGGTGTCTCGGTGCACGACCCCAAGACCGACATCGACGCCTTGCGCGCCGAAATCGGCATGGTGTTTCAGCGCTTCAACCTCTTTCCGCACCGCACCGTAATGGAAAACATCACACTGGCGCCGAGCAAAGTGCGTGGTCTGAGCACCCTGCAGGCCCACACCCGAGCCGAAGAATTGCTGGCCAAGGTCGGGCTGCTGGACAAAATGGACGCCTACCCGAACCAGCTCTCCGGTGGTCAGCAGCAACGCGTGGCCATCGCCCGCGCGCTGGCGATGCAGCCGCGCATCATGCTGTTTGACGAGCCCACTTCGTCGCTTGACCCGGAGCTGGTTGGGGAGGTGCTTGAAGTCATGCAGGCCCTGGCTGAAGAAGGCATGACCATGGTGGTGGTGACCCATGAGATGGGCTTCGCGCGCCAGGTCGCAGACCGTGTCATTTTCATCGACGACGGCCTGATCATTGAAGAGGGAACGCCCTCCGACATCTTTGACCGGCCACGCGAAGAGCGCACACGCCGCTTTCTCAGCAAACTGCTGTAGCTATGCAACAAATATCTTCTACCCGCGCAAAACAAAATTTCGGAGAGTTGTTGGACGCTGCGGCATTGGCGCCGGTGGCCATTGAACGTCATGGCAAGGTCCAGGCGATTGTGGCTGCACCCCGGTTTTTCTCCGCATTGCAGATTCAACCGGACGAAACTGCTGCACGACGTCTGGCGCGCCTGGACCAGACGGTGATTGAGAAGAATCGATTGATACGGCACCAACGCATTGCATTCGATCTGTTGACCGTGCCAGACGACGTACGGGCGAAAATGATAGGACGCGCGCAGGGCACTGTTGCCCGCTGGCAGTGCGAAGGCTTGTGCAGTGCCGACTACATTGACCGCTGGTCGGCGATTCTGCTCTTGCCAGTGAAGGAAATGGCTATCGAAATGACCTCTGATGCCAACGCCTGGGGGCCAGCCTTGCGCCAGAACTCGCCCTGGGTCGGGGTTTGCGCATCGATGTCCGTCGACCTTGACTGCTATTCAAAGGACGACTCAGAGCGGATCTTTGAAGTCGTCGATGCGCTGGGCGAAAACTCCCCCTATCATGCACAGCACGGCTACTACCTCGACGCCGTTGGCCCCAACCTGGCCACGCTGCAATATCCAAGTATGCCCGCGGTGAGCCACGCGACATTCGGTGGATCAGGGCAGGTGTTCAGCCGGGGGTAGTGTCGCTCGCAATGGTGCAGGCGCGCATGCGCAGCACCCGCTTTTTTGGCGACCACGAGCAGCAGCGGGCAAAGACCTTGCTGGAGGCAGATCGGATGTGGTTTGAAAAAGGACAGGGTCCGCCCATGGCATCGTCGCCAGTCCACTGATCAGCCGCAGCAACAAGGATCTGTGTTCGTCGCGCGCCCACTTTCGAGCGGCAAGCTACATCATTCACACCGGGTCCGTGGAGCTACACCGTCTTAATCCCTTTGAATTCAGGGCTTGGAATAACTCGATGGGTCGCGAGTTGGCGACGATGGCCTTGATACCGTTGCGCTGCATCCGCGCCAGAAATACAAGAGCGGCCTGCCCCGCCCTGAAGGGTGAGGTTTGTCGCGCAATCCGATCAAGCCAGGTGTCTGGCAAAGAAAGCCAAGGTCCGCTCGCGTGCCAGCGCTGCTGCTGCAGCGTCATAGGCGCCGCGGTGGTCGCAGTTGAAGCCGTGGCTGGCCGGGTACATCTGAACCTCCACCCCGTGGTGCGCCGCCTTAAAAGCGACCACACCTTCCGGCGGAATCGATTGATCCTGCTCGGCAAAATGCGCCAGCACCGGACAGTTCGGCGTGCGCGCAATCTCGGCGCTGACGGTCATGCCACCGCCGTAGTAGGGCACGGCTGCACTCAGTCCGCGTAGCAGACAGGCGGCGCGCCAGGTCAACAAACCACCCCAACAATAGCCTACGATGCCGACCTTGCCAAAGTCGGTGGCGTAGTCAATGGCGGCCTGAATGTCCTGCAGCACGCCCGGCGCGGGCAGTGCTTCGACCGCTGCCTTCAGCGCAATACCGGCCGTGATGTCCTGCGCGGTGTAGCCCAGTTCGACCCCCTGCTGCACCCGGTGAAACGTGGCCGGCGCCAAAGCCAGAAAACCCTGCGCGGCAAAGCCATCGGCAAGCGCCTTGATGTGCGCATTGACACCAAAAATCTCCTGCACGACCAGCACCGCAGCCTTCACTGGCCCCGCCGGTCGGGCCTGATAGGCAGGAAATTTGAAACCATCTGCCGCAGTCAACTCAATAAAGTCTGCCATGTGTCTAACC
>JBBQZA010000233.1:0-6452 GCA_038208175.1 Burkholderiales bacterium | reverse complement strand
CCTAGACCTATCTCGGCTTGCGCTGGTCTAACCAGACAATGTACTACTCATACCAAGTCGCCTTCGACAGACAAGAATTGGGGTGGCGGTATTGGTATGCCTGGGAGCCTGGGTTGGCGACTGCGCGAATGTCCCCCGCCTTCGGCTCCTCCTTTATTTCGCTGCACTGAGTGCCGCACCGAAGCGCTCCTGCACGCGTGGTGAGCGCATCGCCCACCCAAGTTCTCTGGCTTGCCACTAAACTGGTGTCAGTCGCCCCGGTTCCTGATTGTCGAAGGCGACTTGGTATGAGTAGTACATTGTCTGGTTAGACCAGCGCAAGCCGAGATAGGTCTAGGGGTCACCCTTTCGATGGCGCCAGCAACACCACCAACGCACCGGCGCCGCCGTCTGCCGGCTTGGCCTGTACAAAAGCCAGTACCTCCTGTTTTTGTATCAACCAGCCGTGTACCCGGCTTTTCAGCACTGGCGCCTTGCCGGGTGACCCAAGACCTTTTCCGTGCACCACGCGCAGACAGCGAATACCCTGTTTATGCGCCTCGCGAATAAAGTAGCTCAACTGCTCCCGGGCTTCATCGCGGCGCAGCCCGTGCAGGTCAATCTGTCGCTGAATGCTCCATTCACCGCGGCGCAGTTTTCGCGTGATGTCGGTGCCGATGCCGGGGCGGCGAAAACTCAGAAGATCGTCTGCATCGAGCAAAGTACTGATGTCAAAGTCATCGCTAATGGCTTCCCTGAGCACGGCCTTCTCGTCGCGTTGGTATTGCATTGTTGGCGGCGCAGCCTGTTCCTTCGTCAGCAGCGCACGGTTTTTGTCCGGCAAGGGCTGTACCACTCCTGCGGCGCGTAGAAAAAGGTTCTTCTCGCTTGTCACCTGCTTTTTGGCGCACGCGGTCTCGGCCGCCAGCTGCTTTCTTTTCAGGACTTGCGCCTCGATTTCGCGCTTGACCAGTTTCAATTCGGCCAGTCCACGAACCCTGACTTGCCCGGCGCTCACAGCAGTCCCCGTTCGGCCATGGACAGCGCTTCACCCGGCGCCACAATCACGTGGTCCAGCACCCGCACATCGATCAGCGCCAGTGCTGTTTTCAGGGTTTGCGTCAGGGCTTCATCGGCGCGCGACGGCTGCACCGTGCCGCTCGGGTGATTGTGGGCCAGCACGACAGCCGCTGCCTGGTGGTGCAGCGCGCGCAACACCACCTCGCGCGGGTAGACGCTGGTCTGCGTGAGGGTGCCGCGGAACAATTCTTCCCAGGCCAGCAGGCGGTTTTGCACATCCAGAAAAAGTACAGCAAACACCTCATGTGTTTTTGCCGCCAAGTGCAGTTGCAGATAGTTCTTTACCGCGTCTGGTGTGGCGAACACGGCACGCTCCCGGAGTTGCTGAGCCAACGCCCGGCGCGCCAATTCCAGCACTGCCAGCAACTCGGAACGCTTGGCCGGCCCCAGGCCTTTGATGCGCTTGAGGTCGTCGGCACTGGCGTGTAGCAGACCGGCAATGCCGTCAAAGCCGTTACTCTGGCTGTTGGCGGGTGTCTTGAGCTCCAGCAACTCCTGTGCCATTTGCAGCACGCCTTTGCCCTTGAAACCGGTGCGCAACAGGATGGCCAGCAATTCGGCATCGCTTAAGGCGCCGGCGCCGCGCGCCAGCAGCTTTTCACGCGGCTGCGCGGCCAGGGGGAGGTCTTTGAGGGGCATGGGTCAGGCTTTTACAATGGCGCAAGTTTATTCTTCTTGCAACTTTCATGACTGTCTCACTGACTTGTGCTCAACCGGGTTCGTTAATGGCTACCCTATGACGAGGAAGGTCGAAGTCCTGTTGGCCGAGCCGCGTGGCTTTTGTGCCGGCGTTGATCGTGCCATTGAAATTGTCGAGCGCGCGTTGCAGAAGTTTGGCGCACCGATCTATGTCCGCCATGAAATCGTGCACAACACCTACGTCGTGAATGATCTCAAAGCCAAAGGTGCTGTTTTTATCGAAGACCTGAACGATGTTCCAGCCGGCGCGACACTCATTTTTTCGGCGCACGGCGTCAGTCGTGCGGTCCAGGCGGAGGCGACGGCGCGCGGTTTCAGGATATTCGATGCCACATGCCCTTTGGTGACCAAAGTACATGTCGAGGTCGCCAAACTTCGCCAGGAAGGCTATGAATTCATCATGATCGGCCATAAAGGGCATCCTGAGGTCGAGGGCACCATGGGCCAATTGGAGGCAGGTATTCACCTGGTGGAAGATGTCGCCGATGTGGCGAGAGTGCAACCGTCACAGACGGAGCGCTTGGCGCTGGTGACGCAAACCACGCTCAGTGTTGACGATGCAGCGGCGATTGCGGTTGCCGTCAGAGCTCGCTTCCCAAGTGTGCGTGAGCCCAAGCAACAGGATATTTGCTATGCCACACAAAACCGGCAAGACGCGGTCAAGATCATGAGCCCCCAGGTGGACCTGGTGATTGTGGTGGGGAGCCCCACCAGTTCCAACAGCAACCGGCTGGCCGAGTTGGCGCGCAAGCTCGGTACCGACAGTTACATGGTGGACAGTGCCGAAGAGATCCAGGCGTCGTGGCTGGTGGGGCGCCAACGCGTCGGTTTGACCGCCGGTGCCTCAGCCCCCGAAATCCTGGTGAATCGGGTGATGGAGCGCATCAAGGCGCTGGGTGCGGTGTCGGTGCGAAAGATGAAGGGCATCGAAGAAACCATCAAGTTTCCGCTGCCCAAAGGGTTGAAGCTGGACCCACAGGACCTGGCAGCGCCGGCGGGTTTGATAAACAATGACTAGAGCGACGATCCAACGATGCGATATTGAGGATGCATTGCAGCGGCTCGCTGCCGCGCAGCGCGAGGTTCACTTTTTGCGCAAGACCCCGCTCTTCAAGCTTTCCGGCAAGGCATTGGGAGTCAATTGCCGTGAAGTCTGGTTCAAGCTGGAGCAACTGCAGGTGGGTGGCAGTTTCAAGGCGCGCGGCATGTTCAATCGCATGCTCTGCAGCGCTATTCCCGAGGCTGGCGTGATCATCGCGTCCGGTGGCAATGCGGGAATCGCTGCGGCAGCAGCAGCCCACGCGCTGGGCGTGCCGTGCGAGGTCTTTGTTCCGGAGCTTGCCAGCCAAGCCAAGCGCGCCAGATTGCGCGATTTGGGCGCTAGCGTGGTCGTTACCGGCACGGCTTATTCACAGGCTCAGGAAGCCTGCCTGAAGCGTCAGAGTGCCAGCGGCGCCCTGTTGTTGCATGCCTACGACCAACTGGAAGTGGTGGCCGGTGCCGGCACCTTGGCGGCCGAAATCGAGTCCGAGGCGGATCTGCCCGACAGCGTGCTGGTCAGTGTCGGCGGTGGTGGTCTGATTGGCGGCGTGGCCGCCTGGTTTGAAAATCGTACTCGGGTCGTGGCGCTGGAGCCGACGCTGGCTCCAACGCTATTTCGGGCGCGCCAGGCGGGTCAGCCGGTGGATGTGACCGTCAGTGGAATCGCAGCCGATTCGCTGGGCGCGAAACGCATCGGTGACATTGCCTGGAATGTTAGCCAGCGCTATGTGAGGGACGCGCTGTTGCTGCAGGACGATGCAATACGGGC
Source organism: Burkholderiales bacterium (assembly GCA_038208175.1). GTDB lineage: Bacteria > Pseudomonadota > Gammaproteobacteria > Burkholderiales > Burkholderiaceae_C > Rhodoferax. Next base: position 2,884 of record JBBQZA010000233.1, on the reverse strand, counting down.
AGCGCAACTTTCGCTTTGGCAGGATTTCAAACTGGCCGTCGAGCCGGCCGCTGCGCTCGGCTTGGCTGCCGTGCGCAGTGGTGTTTATCAAGCAGGCGTGGACGAGACTGTGTGCCTGATCCTGTGTGGCGCCAATTTTGATCCCGCCTCCTTGTATGGACGCTGAGGTTTTGGGCGTCCTTTCAAAAATTACAATCACAGCATGTTAGACATAACCCTTCTCCGAAAAGACCTGGCCTCGGTCGTTGCGCGACTGGAGACGCGCAAGACACCGCAGACCTTTCTCGATGTCGATAGCTTCATCAAACTGGAATCCGAGCGTAAGACGATTCAGATGCGGACCGAAGAACTGCAGGGCCGACGCAATACCTTGAGCAAACAGATTGGTCAGCTCAAGGCCAAAGGGCCGGTCGGCCAAGCCGAGTCGGACGCCCTGATGACCGGGGTGGCCGGCCTGAAGTCCGAACTGGAGACCTCGGCTGCACGACTGGAGCAGATCCAGGCCGAATTGCAGACCCTGCTGCTGGCTGTGCCCAATCTTCCGCATGAAAGTGTGCCGATCGGTGCCGATGAGAGCGCCAACGTGGTGGTGCGGAGTTGGGGTACGCCAAAGACCTTCGGCTTTGAAGTCAAAGATCACGTTGACCTGGGTGCGCCCCTGGGGCTCGATTTCGAGTTGGGCGTCAAGCTCTCCGGCGCCCGCTTTGCCGTCATGAAAGGTCCGATTGCACGCCTGCACCGCGCTCTAGCGCAATTCATGCTGGATGTGCAAACCCAGGAGCACGGTTATACCGAGTGCTACACGCCCTACATCGTCAATGCGGAGACTTTGCGTGGCACCGGGCAACTGCCGAAGTTCGAGGGAGATCTGTTTGCTGCCAGGAAGGGCGGTCAGGAAGGCGAAGAGATGCCCGACAACGCGGCCCTGTACCTGATTCCCACCAGCGAAGTCCCGTTGACCAATTTTGTACGCGATGAGGTGGTGGCCGAGGCCACCTTGCCGATCAAGCTGACGGCACACACGCCGTGCTTTCGCTCCGAAGCTGGCAGCGCCGGGCGCGACACCCGCGGCCTGATTCGCCAGCATCAGTTCGACAAGGTTGAGATGGTGCAAATCGTCCATCCGGACCAGAGTTATCAGACGCTGGAAGACATGACAGGCCACGCTGAAGCCATTTTGCAAAAACTGGGTTTGCCGTACCGGGTGATGGCTTTGTGCACCGGCGATATGGGCTTTGGTGCAAGCAAGACTTATGACCTTGAAGTCTGGTTGCCAGCGCAAAGGACCTTTCGCGAGATCAGTTCTGTTTCCAATTGCGATGCCTTTCAGGCGCGCCGCCTGCAAGCGCGTTTCAAGAATGCGCAGGGCAAAAATGAATTGGTGCATACGCTCAATGGTTCGGGTCTGGCAGTTGGGCGGACGTTGGTGGCGGTGCTGGAGAACTACCAGAACGCCGATGGGTCGATCTCTGTGCCGCAAGCTTTGCAGGGCTACCTGGGGGGTCAGACTATTCTAGGAGCCGGGGTTGTCAACGGCTAGTTAGCTGTATTGGCGCCAATGGACCGAAATATTGTCCTGGATCAAGAATCGGTGGCAAGTTTCCTGGAGGGCCTGAGAGATAATCAGACTGATGTGATGCTCGGCAGTCTTCGGGCGCGCTGACTCTCGTGCCCTCGTGAATCCTAAAGGAAAACTATGCCTGCCTGGTTGCTTTACACCGTTTTTTCATTGTTTTTCGTTCTGGCTGCTACCGGACTTTTCTTTTTCGCCGTGACCCGTGGCGCACTGATCATGCGCGGTGTCATGGACGGTTCGCCGGACGATGCGGCGCACGTCTATCCCATTTACTCGAATATGCGGCTGATTCGAATGATAGATTTCCAGCCGATCATTGCCGCCATTCTGCTGTTTCAGTATGACAGGCTGGTGTCGGCCATTACCGGTGGCTTGCAGCAGATGAATTTGCGCGGCAAAAATGTCTTGATCACCTCCTGTGCTTTTGGCAACGTGATCCCGCGCGTTGTGGCGGCAGCTATCGACGCGGGTGCGCGCCGAGTGCTGATCGCCGACATCATCAAGAACGAGCTTGATCATGCGCAGGGAAAGCTGCTGGCTCATGCCGGAAAGATCGAGTTTCTGCAAGAAAACGCCGTCGCCATGAAACAGGCGGATGCATCGGTTTCTGCCAACGTGATCTTCTTTCTGCTGCATGAATTGCCGCACCATCTAAAAGGTGAGGCATTGAAAGAGGCCGCCCGCGTGCTGGCGCCGGGCGGCAAGCTCTACCTCGCTGAATTCCACCGACCTGACCTGTGGGTGCTGCGCGCGCTGAGCTGGACCTATTTCAAGGTGTTTGAGCCGCTCGGTCTGGCGCTGTGGGATACCCATGATCCCCTCAAGCAACTCGAAGCCATGGGAGGATTCACCTGTGAACGTCGTACTGTGTTCTTCGGCAATTTCCAGATCATCGTGGCGACCAAAGACCCTGCATAAGGTCTGAATCTGTTTCGTTCTGGCGCCTGGTTGGCGCCGACGGAGCAAAAAAAACCCGGAACCAGTCCGGGTTTTTTTGTGTCTCGATTTATTTCAATTTGATTTCTTTGTAATCCACATGCTTGCGAGCTTTGGGATCAAATTTCTTGATCAGCATCTTCTCGGGCATGGTTTTCTTGTTTTTGCTGGTGGTGTAGAAGTGACCCGTGCCAGCTGTTGACTCGAGTTTGATTTTTTCGCGTGCGCCTTTGGTTGCCATGATGCTTCCTTAAATTGTTAAGCTTGACCACGTGCGCGCAGATCTGCGAGCACAACGTCAATACCTTTTTTGTCGATCAGGCGCAGGCCTGCATTTGAAATACGCAGACGAATCCAGCGGTTTTCAGTTTC
>JBBQZA010000232.1:0-6486 GCA_038208175.1 Burkholderiales bacterium | reverse complement strand
GGATATGCGCCTGCCTGACGGACTGGGTGTGGAGCTGATACGTCACATCCGGGCGCAGCAGCGCCGGGAACGCTGCGTTGTCATCACGGCCTACGGTTCGGCAGAGAACGCGGTCGACTCACTCAAGGCTGGCGCCTTCGACTATTTGACAAAACCGGTGGACCTCAAGCAATTTCGACGCGTCATTGCCTCCGCTGTTCTGGATGCCGGAGAGCGTTCAGTGGTTGCTGTTGGCACGCGGAGTGTCGCGCATCCGGGCAAAGCCGGCGAACTGGCGCTGGCGCGGCTGGTTGGAGAGTCAGCCTGCATGCGACTGATGAAAGAGCGAATTATCAAAGTGGCGCGTGGCATGGCGCCCATTTTGGTCACAGGCGAGTCTGGTACCGGCAAGGAAATGGTGGCCAGCGCAATTCACGCCAACAGTCACCGCACAAGTGGCCCATGGGTTGCGGTGAATTGCAGTGCGATTCCTGAAAATCTGCTTGAAACCGAGTTTTTTGGTGCAAAAAAAGGGGCGTATACCGGCTCCAACCAGGATCGTGATGGCTTCTTTCAGGCGGCTCGCGGCGGCACCTTGTTTCTGGACGAGATCGGTGATTTGCCGCTTGCGATGCAGGCCAAGTTGCTGCGCGCCATCCAGGAGCGTTGCATTCGACCGATCGGATCGCCGCAGGAGGAGCCGGTGGATGTCCGGATTATCAGTGCAACCCATAAGGACCTGGCTGCCGAGGTGCAGGCTGGACGCTTCCGGCAAGATCTTTATTACCGCTTGAATGTGATTCAGATCGTCATACCGCCCTTGCGGGAGCGGCGCGAGGATCTGCCGACTTTGTGTGCCGCGTTGCTCGAGCGCATTGCCTTTGAGTCTGGCATCAGCGTGCCGACGCTGCCGGCCGTGGTACTCGACCACTTGGCACTTGAACCGCTACCAGGTAACGTACGTGAGTTGGAGAATCTCTTGCATCGGGCAGTCACCTTGAGCGAGGACGATGCATGGCAGTTTGAATCGACAGCGCCACAGCCCTTGAGCCAGCACGCCGTCATCGCGAGCGCTGCCACAGCGCCGCAAGAGGAATTGCAGATTTGTCTCCCTGCCGACCTGCAAAGTTATCTGGACAGCATGGAGCGTGCGATATTGATCAAGGCTTTGCGTGAAACAGGTTTTAACCGCACAGCCGCTGCTGCGCGTCTGGGGTTGAGCTTGCGCCAAATGCGTTATCGAATTGCCAGGCTGCGCATTGACACACTGAACAACGGTGATTTTTCTGATGAAGCAGTTTGATGCGCCGGCGCAGACGCCACTCTGGAGGGGTGGCTGGTATCGATATGCCGGCCGACTGGATTCGCCAAATTTCGGACCCAGACCGCCACACACCAAAGTGGATCTGATTGTGCTGCATTGCATCAGCCTGCCCCCTGGCGAATTTTGTGGCGACGCTGTGCAACGTTTTTTTTGTAACCAACTCGACTCGGAGCAGCACCCTTATTTCAAGAGCGTTCAGGGGCTGCAGGTTTCGTCCCATTTTTATATCCGCCGTCATGGCGAGTTGTTACAGTTTGTCAGTGCAGATGATCGTGCCTGGCATGCTGGTGTTTCCAGCTATCGCGGACGAGATCACTGCAATGACAATTCGATAGGCATTGAGCTTGAGGGTTTTCCCGGCGGACTTTTTGAAAACGACCAATATGAAACACTGGTGGCGTTGTGCTCGGCCATTTTTCAGCGCTACGGTGCCACCGATATTGCGGGCCATGAACACATTGCTCCGGGGCGAAAGAATGATCCTGGAACTGGTTTTGACTGGACGCTTTTACAACAGAATTTGGCTTTGAAGCCCGAGTGTCTTCCCGCACTTCACGCCTCAGTAAGCGGTCCCTGAGACGGATTTTCGACGGCTTTCCAACAAATCCTACCGCAGGTCAGGGACACTACCGGTAGCGGCTTGTCATCACTCCAGACACCATATATAGTGTCTACCTCTTCTAATCAGAATTAATTGCGCTACACGACAGGTGCCGCAATTAGAACCCGATGATTCAATGGCCAGACAGTTACAGGAAATGAATTCGATGCAAAACCTCTCAGCCACGACCGCCTCCGCCCAGACCGATGTCTTTGCACCGCTTGGCATCGATGAGGCTGGCCGTGCAAGGGTCGGTTCGCTCAGCAACTATCAGATCATTCGCCGCAACGGGTCGGTCGTGCCTTTCGAACCGCGCAAAATTGCGGTGGCCATGATGAAGGCTTTTTTGGCAATTCATGGTACGCAGGGTGCAGCGTCAGCCAGCGTTCGTGAATTGGTTGAAGAGCTGACGCAGGGTGTGATTCGCGCTCTGATTCGCTCGCGCCCGGCGGGGGGAACTTTTCATATCGAGGATGTGCAAGATCAGGTTGAACTCGGCCTGATGCGTGGCGGACACCACGAAATTGCGCGTGGCTATGTGTTGTATCGCGAAAAGCGTGCGCAGGAGCGCGCCAAAAAAGGCGCTGAGGCGTTGCCCAAAACGGCCGTGTTGCACGTCTTGGACCACGGCGAGCGGATGGTTCTGGATCTGGTTCGCTTGCAGCAATTGATTGATTCTGCCTGCATGGGTTTGGGTGCCGATATCAAATCCGGGCCGATCATGGCAGAGACTCTTCGCAACCTGTATGACGGCGTACCGATGGAGGAAGTCTACAAGGCTTCGGTGCTGGCCGCACGTACCCTGATTGAGAAGGATCCGGATTACACCTATGTCACGGCCCGTCTTCTGTTTCATACCATCGCCAAGGAAGTGTTGGGCAGGGACGTAGTGCAAGCGGACATGCCGCAGGCCTATATTGACTACTTTCCTGAGTTCATAAAGAAGGGCGTTGACAATGATCTGCTGGACGAAAAGTTGCTCCAGTTTGATCTGCAACGACTCGCGCTTGCACTCGATGCGCAGCGCGATCTGAAATTTGATTATCTGGGACTGCAAACTTTGTATGATCGCTATTTCTTGCACGTTGACAAGGAACGTATTGAGTTGCCGCAAGCCTTTTTCATGCGGGTGGCGATGGGTCTGGCGTTGAATGAAATTGACCGCGAGGCGCGGGCCATAGAGTTTTACGAAGTTCTGTCGTCTTTCGATTTCATGTCGAGCACGCCGACCCTATTCAACAGCGGCACTTTGCGCTCGCAACTTTCCAGTTGTTACCTGAGTACGGTTCCCGACGATCTGGGTGGCATCTACGAACTGATAAGGGAGAACGCGCTACTGTCCAAGTTCGCTGGGGGGCTGGGTAACGACTGGACACGCGTGCGTGCGTTGGGCGCTTACATCAAGGGCACCAATGGTGAGTCCCAAGGTGTGGTGCCATTTTTGAAAGTGGTCAATGACACTGCTGTTGCAGTCAATCAGGGGGGCAAACGCAAGGGGGCCGTATGCACCTATCTGGAAGCCTGGCACCTTGACATCGAGGAATTTCTCGAGTTGCGCAAGAACACCGGTGACGATCGCCGTCGTACGCATGACATGAACACGGCCAACTGGATCCCTGACCTGTTCATGCGCCGTGTCATGGAAAAAGGGCAATGGACCTTGTTCTCGCCGAACAATGTGCCGGATCTGCACGACAAGTTCGGGTTGGAATTTGAAAAGGCCTATGTGGCCTACGAGGAAAAGGCGGCGCGCGATGAAATCAAACCAAGCCGGACTTTGCCGGCAGCCGATCTTTGGCGAAAAATGCTGACCATGTTGTTCGAAACGGGCCATCCCTGGATCACTTTCAAGGATGCCTGCAACGTCCGCTCACCGCAACAGCATGTCGGGGTTGTTCACTCCAGCAATCTCTGTACCGAGATCACACTCAATACCAGTGACACCGAGACCGCAGTCTGCAACCTCGGCTCGGTCAATTTGCGCCAGCACATCCAGGACGGTGCGATTGACCACGCCAAGTTGCAGAAAACCGTTACCACTGCGATGCGCATGCTCGACAACGTCATCGACATCAACTATTACGCGGTGAAAAAGGCGCGTGACTCGAACCTGCGGCATCGCCCGGTAGGTCTGGGAGTGATGGCATTTCAGGACAGTCTGTATGAAATGCGCATTCCCTATGCGAGCGATGCGGCGATCGAGTTCGCTGACCGGTCAATGGAGGCGGTTTGCTACTACGCTTATTGGGCTTCGACCGAACTGGCGCGTGAGCGGGGTTGCTATGCCAGCTACAAAGGCTCGCTCTGGCAACAGGGCCTATTGCCGATCGATACGCTGGACATGCTGAAGCGCGAGCGCGGTGGCTATGTCGAGGTCGATCGCTCATCGTCGCTGGACTGGGAGGCGCTGCGCAACAAGATTGCCCGCGATGGCATGCGCAATTCGAATTGCACGGCCATTGCGCCGACCGCCACCATCTCCAACATCATCGGCGTTGACGCATCGATCGAACCCTGCTTTGGCAATCTGTCGGTCAAGTCAAATTTATCCGGCGAATTCACCATCACCAACAGTTATCTGGTGCGTGACCTCAAGCGGTTGGGGCTTTGGGACGATGTGATGGTGATGGACCTGAAACATTTTGATGGTTCATTGCACTCGATTGACCGGGTTCCATCTGACGTCAAGGCCCTGTACGCGACGGCCTTTGAAGTTGATGCGCACTGGCTGGTGGAGGCTGCAGCGCGGCGCCAGAAGTGGATTGACCAGGCCCAATCGTTGAACATCTACATGGCTGGAGTGTCCGGGAAAAAACTCGATGAGATCTACAAACTCGCATGGCTTCGGGGCCTTAAAACAACCTATTACTTGCGCACCATGTCAGCCACCCATGCAGAGAAATCTACTGTCGCAGCGGGACGCTTGAACTCAGTTTCTTCGGGTTCTGACCCGTCCTCGGCAAACACCGCGATGAGCGCCCTGGAAATCGCGGCTGCCACGGCAAGAATGCAGATGATCGCGTCAAATCCGGCGACCGACATCAGGTTCTGTGCTGTTGACGATCCAAGCTGCGAGTCATGCCAATGAGGTCTTGTGCAGCGCAAGGTTTGTTGTCTTGCGATGCTGCTGCACAACACTTCGCGCGTCAATACGGCAGTGAAGTGAATGAATACTTTTCATTTCATTTCGCTGCTCTCATAATCGGCTGATTGGAAACATCTATGTTGAATTGGGACGAAGAAATCAAGCCCTCTGCTCACCTACTTTTTGCTCGCGGCTCGTCTGGCAGTCGCCCGGTGGAACTGCCTTGCACAGCGTCTGTGGTCCACACCCTTCACGATGGTGCTAGCAAGCCGCCTGCACCCGCCACCAATGTCCTGGTTTCAGCCAGTCCCCAACGCGTCAATGCGGCTGACAAACGGATCATCAACGGCCAGACCGATGTCAATCAACTGGTTCCATTCAAGTACAAGTGGGCCTGGGAAAAATATCTTTCGAGCTGTGCCAACCACTGGATGCCGCAGGAAGTCAATATGACGCGCGACATAGCGTTGTGGAAAGATCCGAATGGTTTGAGCGAAGACGAGCGCCGCATCATCAAGCGCAACCTGGGTTTTTTTGTCACCGCTGATTCCCTGGCCGCCAACAATATTGTGCTGGGCACTTACCGCCACATCACCGCACCCGAGTGCCGGCAATTTTTGCTGCGCCAGGCCTTTGAGGAGGCAATACACACCCATGCTTACCAGTACATTGTGGAGTCATTGGGACTGGATGAGAGCGAGATCTTCAACGCCTACCACGAGATCAAATCGATTCGTGACAAAGACGAATTCTTGATCCCTTTCATCGAGGCCATCATGAATCCGGAATTCAAGACCGGAACACCGGCGGCCGACCAGACTTTACTGAAGTCATTGATCGTGTTTGCCTGTCTGATGGAAGGGCTGTTTTTCTATGTCGGTTTCGCGCAGATTCTGGCTCTGGGTCGGCAAAACAAAATGACTGGCGCGGCGGAGCAATACCAGTATATTTTGCGTGATGAATCCATGCATTGCAATTTCGGCATTGACCTGATCAATCAGCTCAAGTTGGAGAATCCGCAGTTGTGGACGGCAGAGTTCAAGGCAGAAATCAGAACCCTGTTCGAGATCGCAGTAGAGCTCGAGTACAAATACGCTGAAGACACTATGCCGCGCGGTGTGCTGGGCATGAACGCCTCCATGTTCAAAGGGTACCTCCGGTATATCGCCAATCGTCGTGCGACGCAGATTGGACTGGAAACACTTTTCCCCAACGAAGAAAATCCGTTTCCATGGATGAGTGAAATGATTGATCTGAAGAAGGAAAGAAATTTCTTTGAAACCCGTGTCATCGAGTACCAGTCGGGCGGCGCCCTGTCGTGGGATTGAGACTGATGACGTCCAGAATGACGCAAACTGTTGCCTGTCCGAGAGCGGACTGGAGCAGTTTGTGCACCCGAGTTCATGGTGCTGGGATCAAGCCCAACATCATGAATCGCTTCATGCTTTCCAACTCGCATGAAGTGCTCTTTGTAAATTGATCAAGGAGAAAATAATG
>JBBQZA010000231.1:0-6496 GCA_038208175.1 Burkholderiales bacterium | reverse complement strand
CATGAATGTCAACTTTCCGGAGCAGCTGGCAATGCTGGCGCTGCCCGCCGCCAATTGTCCAGCCTTGGGCAATGCATAAACAGTGGCACCAAACGCCAGCATCAGGGAGCCGACCAGAGTCCCGATGGCAAAGCGCACACGCAGCGGCACTGGGGCGCTGGCAGAGGACGAATTCTTGCCTTCCGATTTTGCGTTTTCTGAGGCGGCAACAAAGGTGCCGGACTTTTCATTCCAGATGGATCTATAGATGTGGTTCATGGTGTACTCAGCTTTTATGAATAGGGGATGGGCGGACTCAGAAGTACTTGACCAACTGGATCCAGAAGCGGCCTGACGCATCCGGTGCCGAGGTGGCCGACTCGTTGCCGAGCTTGTGGGCGTAGTAGGTTCTCACCAGGAAATTCTTGTTGTCGGCCCAGGTCAACCCGACACCGATGGCACTGAGGGTTCGTTCGTTCGGTCCGCTGTGCCAGGGGTTCTTGTTCAGGGTCACGCTGCCGGTGTCGATGAATCCGACCAACTGCATTTGGCCAGGCAGGCTCTCGGAAAATTTCGGCAGCGCATATCTGACTTCCAGATTGATCACATAGCCCTGGTCTGCGTAAGCTTCGCCTTCCGGATAGGCCCTGACGGCGTAGGCGCCACCGAGCTCCATCTTCTCTGATGCATCCAGATTTTTCGAAGCAAATTGGCCTTTGATGGCGGCAGAAAGGGAAACCGGCCCGGCCAGGTTTTGCAAGCGCATGGCACTGAATCCGAGCTTGTTGAAGTGGCCATTGCTTTGCGCCGATAGGCCATCTTGCGCCAACGCAGCCGGCGTCTGGATATCCAGACTGCCCGCTGACCAGGCCAGCGAATAGGCGCTGAATCCCCCACCGCCCATGGCGTCACGGTGGTCACCGTTGATGCTCGCCGTCAAGACCCTGGCGCCTTTGTCGGTCACGGAAAAGGTTGAGTCGACTTTGTCCTGGTAGGTCTTGTCGTCGTAGTCAAGGCGGGCGTACAGGTTGTTGTTGCGTGAACGGATCAGCGGATAGATGCCATACAGGCTGGCGGTCCTGACCGTGCCGTTGGCCTGCAGGGGCTCGAACTCCTGGCCCAACCGATAATTCATTGCGGCGTAGGCGACGCCTGCCGTTGCCCTGCCGAGCTGTGTCTGGTAGGAGGCGCGCAGATAGTTCATGCCGTCGCCAGAGGTCAACCCCCGCAGGCTGGCAACATCGCCATGCCCGGTCGGGTTGTTGAGATTGACAGTCGCTCCCAGACGATTTGAGCCGGTGTAGCGGTTGCCTTCGTTGTCCGCTTCCACGCTGCCGGTGACGCGCTGGCCGGGTGTAATCTGGACGCCCAGATCGGACGTGCCGACTGAGGATCCTGGGCTAAGGGTCGAGCTCACTTCGACGCCCGGAATATCTGACAGCAGCAACAGGCGGCTTTCAAGTGGGTCGTTGGCGACGGGGTCGCCCGGATTCAAACCCTCGAGAAGATTGTTGGCCACAGCATCCGACAGGTTCGACTGGTTGCGCAGCGTGATCCTGCCGTATCGGCCCTCGATCACGGCGATCGTTACCAAGCCATCCTTGATGTCTTGCGCCGGCAGGTAGGCTTGAGCGACGAAGTAGCCGCGGCTGTTATAGAACTCCGTTATCCGGCTGGCCAGCCGGCGCAATTCGGTCAAGCTCAATTTGCTACCCGGCTGGAAACCGGTGACGGCAATCAGTTCGGTTTCAGCAAACAGGGTCTGCCCCGTCACATGAAGTGAAGAGACCAGAATCTCGGTGCTGTCCAACATCGGAGCAGTGGCGGCGTTGCTGCGCTCAATACGGACTTCGGGATATGTTCTTTGTGGCAGCGGAACCGGTTGAATCTGCTGCATGGGACTGCCCGCCCCAACGGGTTGCGCAAAGGCAGCCGCTTGGCTCAGTGCCAGCATGGTCAGTGTGAAAAGCTTTGCCTTCATGATATTTGCCTCTACAAAATTCTTCCCTGGAACAAATTGCCCTTCTGCAACGGGAAATTTTGCAGATGACTCTTTGAATGTCCCCTGGTTCGACCTCGCCGTCTGTTCGCTGTCGAACACTGCAAGGACATTGCAGACACAGGCAGAGCAGATCGCACGAACAAGTCTTTTGGGTGCGCCAGCGAACGGACACGCGGTCACGAGCAAACCAGACTCGGCTGTCGAGAACCGCATCTTCTGGCGCGCAGAGGCAACCAACAGGAAAGAAAGCAAATGAACAGATTCACGGCTTATTCAAAATACGCGAGGTGGTCGGCGGTTCTAGTGATCGCCGCGCTCGTCGCAGCTTGCGGCGGAGGCAGCGCTGGACGCGACCCGATTCTGGGAACGGGCGGCGACCCTTCTCTAGTGCCCGCGGTAACTGCTGTGGCACCGGTCAATAATGCCTCTGGTGTCCCGGTCAACACAAAATTGGTGACCGCCGCTTTCAATAAAGCGATGGCTCCGGGCTCGCTGACCAGCACAAGCTTTCGGCTGGCATGCCCTGCCGCAGCGCCTGTGACAGGAACATCGGTCACCTACCAAGCTGTTGGTAATGTGGCCAGGCTGGTGCTTGCGGCTGGGCCCAATCTCCCGCCGAATACCGTCTGTACCGCGACAGTGACTGCTGCGGCCATGGACACTGCAGGCCTGGCAATGGCCAGTGACTTTGCATGGACCTTTACCACCGGTAACGCGCTCGACACCACCGCCCCGACGGTGAGTTCAACGGCGCCAGCTCCCAATGCCACCGGTGCCGCTAGCAACACGCTGGTCAGCGCCAGTTTCAGTGAAGCGATGGATCCGCTCACCATCACCAACTCCAATTTTTCATTGGCATGCGGCAGTGGAGCGGCCATCACCGGCACCATGGGCTACGCGGTGAGCGGCAATATGGCGACATTTGCGCCGACCAGCGCTTTGCCTAACAGCAGCACCTGCACGGCCACGATCACGACGGGCGTCAAGGACGTTGCCGGAAATGCACTGGCCAGCGCCTTCCTCTGGGTCTTCAGCACCGGCGCAGCAGCCGACAAGACGCCACCGACAGTGAGTTCCACTGACCCGGCCAATTTGGCAACCGGTGTGGCGTTGAACAAAAAAATTGCTGCCACATTCAGTGAAGCGATGGACCCGCTAAGCATCACGACGGCCACCATGACCTTGAAACAAGGCGTCACGCCAGTCGCAGGCACAGTAGCTTATGTCGGTACCACGGCGACGTTCAGCCCCACTGCCAGTCTCACAGCCAGCACTGTTTATGTGGCCACGATGACCTCCGGCGCCAAGGACCTCGCAGGCAACGCACTGGCGGCCAGTTACTCATGGATCTTCACGACCGGTGCAGCAGCCGACACGACGGCCCCGATGGTAAGTTCCACTGACCCGGCCAATGCTGCAGTGGGCGTGGCGTTGAACAAAAAAGTTGCTGCAACTTTCAGTGAAGCCATGGACCCGTTAAGCATCACGACGGCCACCATGACCTTGCAACAGGGAAGCACTCCGGTACCGGGCACAGTAGCTTATGTCGGTACCACGGCGACGTTCAGCCCCACTGCCAGTCTCACGGCCAGCACTGTTTATGTGGCCACGATTACCTCCGGCGCCAAGGACCTCGCAGGCAATGCACTGGCCAATTACTCATGGATCTTCACCGCCGGCGCAGCAGCCGACACGACCGCCCCGACAGTGAGTTCCACTGACCCGGCCAATGCTGCAGTGGGCGTGGCGCTGAACAAAAAAATTGCTGCCACATTCAGTGAAGCCATGGACCCGCTAAGCATCACCACCGCGACCATGACCTTGAGTAAAGGCACAACGGCTGTTGCAGGCACAGTGACCTACGTCGGCACCACGGCGACCTTCAACCCGAGTGCCGATCTGGCAGCCAGCACGGTCTACACGGCCAACATCACCACGGGCGCCAAAGACCTCGCGGGCAATGCACTGGCAAGCGGTGTTGCACCCAATCCATGGACTTTCACCACAGCGGCTGCGCCGATAGCCACCGGACCGGCTGCGGTCAACCTTGACTGCGCCGCTGGCTTCGCAATTCTGGCAGGTTCGACGGTCACCAACACCGGGCCAAGCATCATCAGCGGCGGCGACCTGGGCCTGAGTCCGGGCACGGCAGTGATTGGCTTCCCGCCCGGCAGCATCGTCGGAGGCGCGATACGCATCAACGATGTTCTGGCTAACAACGCCAAACTCTGCCTGACAACTGCCTTCAACGATGCGGCCGGACGCACGGTAGCGCCGATCACCGTGTCTGGCAATATTGGCGGACAAACCCTGGCGCCGGGCCTCTACAAATCCACCTCAACGCTGGAGATCTCATCCGGAGATCTCACGCTGGCAGGCCCTGCGAATGGTGTCTGGATATTCCAGATTGCCTCCACCCTGACCACAACCGTCGGTCGCCAGGTCATCCTGTCCGGCGGCGCACAGGCCAAGAACGTCTTCTGGCAGGTCGGTAGTTCAGCCACGCTGGGAACCAACTCGGTCTTCCAGGGCAACGTTCTAGCGGATCAATCGATCACGCTGACCACCGGCGCCACGCTGAACGGCAGAGCCCTCACAAGGATTGGCGCCGTCACCCTGGACAGCAATCGCGTGAACATGCCAGCGCCGTAAGGAACGGGATCAGAAGGAAACATCTTTAACAGGGGTGGCGCTCCAGGAGTGTCCCCCATCATTTTGGAGAATAAGCATGAAATTACAAAGAGCATCTGGAACCCTGGGTCTGTTGGCCTTGGTTGCCATAGCCAGCCCATCGGCATTCGCAGAAGAGGCGGGCTGGTACCTCGGTGCCAATGTGGGTCAGTCACGGGCCACCATAGACGACGCCAGAATCAGCAGCAGCCTCTTGGGGGCCGGCTTTACGTCGTCGTCCATCGCGGATAACGATCGCGACCGGGCTTACAAGGTTTTTGGTGGCTACCAATTCAACCGGTATATCGGTGTTGAGGGTGGCTACTTCAATCTGGGCAGGGCCGGCTTTACTGCGACCACCGTACCTGCTGGATCACTTAGTGGTGACATCAGGGTGCAGGGCCTGAATCTTGATCTGGTCGGCACCTTGCCGATCACCGACCGGTTCCACGTGTTGGGTCGGGTTGGCGCAAACTATGCCGAGGCCAGCGACACGTTTACCGGGACCGGCCTGGTCCACGTGGGCAACCCCAATCCCAGCAAGCGCGACACCAATTACAAAGTTGGCTTGGGTCTTGGATACGCCCTGACTCCGGCGCTAACTTTGCGGGCCGAGCTGGAACGCTACCGCATTGACGATGCGGTCGGTAACAAGGGCGATATCGATGTTGCCTCGCTGGGCTTGGTTTACCGGTTCGGCGCCAAATCCCCGGCACCGGTCCATCGCGTGATGGCACCGCCACCGGTTGTTGAAAGGGTCGCGGTCATTGCAGCAGCGCCTCCTCCCCCACCGGTAGCGGTAGCGCCGCCAGCGCCACCGCCGCCTGCGCGTGCAACGCCGGTGCCGCTCAAGAAAGTTACATTTTCAACCGACGCTTTGTTCGACTTTGACAAGAAAGTAATCAAGGAGCATGGAAAGATGTCCCTGGACAAATTGACCGCTGAGCTGCGCGGTGTCAACATCGACACGATCACGGTGACAGGGCACACTGACCGAATCGGACCCCACGCCTACAACGTGAAACTGTCTGCCGCGCGCGCTGAAGCGGTCAAGGCCTATCTGGTTGGATCGACGGCCATTGCGGCAAACAAAATTGTTGCCGTCGGAGCCAACGGATCGAATCCGGTAACCAAGCCAGGCCAGTGTGTAGGCAACAAAGTGAGCAAGGCGCTGATCCAGTGTCTTGAGCCGGATCGCAGAGTGGACATTGAAGTTTCTGGCACCAAGTTATGAAGACCGGATAACAATGGGTGTTTCAGCGATGGGCGATGGGCGCTGACCCTGCAACCGCACCAAGCCCTCGCAAGGGGGCTTTGCTTTTTGACAACTTCACACGGTTAATCGCGTCATGAAGAAAACCCTGAAGATTGATTTTGTGTCGGATGTCTCCTGCCCCTGGTGCGCGGTTGGATTGGCGTCCTTGCAGAGCGCACTTGATCGGGTGCGGGAGGATATCGATGCCGACCTCAAGTTTCAACCCTTCGAGTTGAATCCAAAAATGGTTGCGCAGGGCGAAGACATCAGCGAACATCTGACCAAAAAATACGGCTCGACACCTGAGCAGGCGGCGGCAATCCGCGAGACCATTCGTACGCGCGGCGCCGAGCTGGGGTTTAGCTTCAACATGGACAAGCGCTCACGCATCTACAACACTTTTGATGCTCACCGTCTGCTGCATTGGGCCCAGTTGGAGGGGCGCCAGTTGGCTCTCAAACAAGCTTTGCTCAAGGCCTATTTCACCGATGGTGAAGATCCCAGTGACGCCACCGTGTTGCTGAGGTTGGCGAGCGAGGTAGGCCTGGATGCGCAGCGGGCCAAAGTTATCTTGCGCAGCGACGTCTATG
>JBBQZA010000230.1:0-6525 GCA_038208175.1 Burkholderiales bacterium | reverse complement strand
ATGGCGTCTTCAGCTCTTCGGCAATGCGCTTGGCGACACTGCTGGCGGCAATCCGCCGCGGCTGTGTATGGCCGATCAGTTTGCCCTGACCGTTCGGCTGGTTGAGTTTGCCGCGCCCCATGGTCAAAGCAATTTTGGGCAACTGCGTGGTTTTGCCGGAACCGGTCTCGCCACAGACAATGATCACCTGGTGCTCGCGCAACGCTGCCATGATCTCGTCGCGTTTACCCGACACTGGCAGCGCTTCAGGAAACTCGATTTTTAGGGGAATGGCAGACAAGTGGGAAACTTCAGTCAGAATGAACGGTTAACAGCCGACAATTATCAGCGCAAGCCCCTCATTTCAATTCATGTCCTCAGTTTTCAACTTCACCTTTGTGCCCTGGTTTCGCTCGGTGGCTCCTTACATCCACAAGTTTCGCAACAAGACCTTTGTCGTGGCCATCGCGGGCGAGGCGATTGCCGCCGGCAAGCTGCAGAATCTGGCGCAAGACCTGGCAATGATCCAGAGCATGGGTGTGAAAGTGGTGCTGGTACATGGTTTTCGGCCTCAAGTGAATGAGCAACTCGCTGCCAAGGGTCACCCGGCGCACTATTCCCATGGCATGCGCATCACCGACAGCATTGCGCTGGATTGCGCGCAGGAGGCAGCCGGACAACTGCGTTATGAGATCGAAGCGGCCTTCAGTCAAGGCCTGCCCAACACACCGATGGCTGGCGCTACGGTACGGGTGATCTCCGGCAACTTTCTGACCGCACGGCCAGTTGGCATCGTCGACGGCGTGGATTTTCAGCACTCGGGCGTGGTACGCAAGGTCGATACTGCAGGCATCCTGAAGACGCTTGATTTTGGCGCCATGGTGCTGCTCTCGCCGGTCGGTTTTTCACCTACCGGCGAGGCCTTCAACCTGACGATGGAAGAAGTCGCGACCTCGGTCGCCAGTGCGCTGCAGGCAGACAAACTTATCTTTGTGACCGAAATCCCGGGCATTCGGGTTCACGCCGGTCAGCCCGAGAGTGAAGACAATCCGATTGACACCGAGTTGCCGCTGGCAGCGGCTGAAAAGCTGCTCTCCGAGTTGCCTGCCGCGAATCAGCCCACTGATGCCGCGTTCTACCTTCAGCATTGTGTCAAGGCCTGCAAGAACGGCGTGGAACGCAGCCACATCATTCCATTTGCAGTCGATGGTGCGATCTTGCTCGAAGTCTATGTGCACGACGGTATCGGCACCATGGTGGTGGATGAAAAGTTGGAGAGCCTGCGTGAGGCCACAGTGGACGACGTCGGGGGCATCCTGCAATTGATCGAGCCGTTCGAGAACGATGGCACCCTGGTCAAGCGCAGCCGCACAGAAATTGAGCGCGACGTCGGCAACTACTCCGTCATCGAGCATGATGGCGTGATCTTTGCCTGCGCTGCACTCTACCCCTACCCGGAAGCGCGCACTGCCGAAATGGCCGCTCTGACCGTCTCACCACAGGTCCAGGGTCAGGGCGATGGCGAACAGGTCCTGAAGCGAATCGAGCAACGTGCCCGAAGCGCCGGACTGGAAAGCATCTTTGTCCTGACCACCCGTACCACGCACTGGTTTTTGAAGCGCGGTTTCGCGCTGGTGGATGCGACCTGGCTGCCGGAAGCGCGTAAACGCAAATACAACGCGGATCGCAAGAGCCAGGTGCTGGTGAAAAAGTTGACCAGTTCCTGAGGCACCCTTTACTCAGGACTGGCGGCGTCTGGCAAGTGTCCAGATCAAGGTCAGGGCCAGCAGTGCAAAAGCGCTGAAGAACAAAAAGTTCCAGTTGGCAAGGGAAGCACCCAGAAACGTCCAATCGACTTTGCTGCAATCACCGCTGCCTTTGAAAATCATCGGAATCGCACGTTGCAACGGGAAGGTCTCGATCATGCCGTAAAAGTCGCGTCCGCAACTGACGACCTCGGGCGGATACCACTGCAACCAGCTTTGCCGTGCCGCCACGTAGGCGCCGAATCCAGCGCTCAACAGCAGCAACGCCGAACCCCCCACATGGACGCGCTTGTTACCACTGCTAGCTGTCACAGCCGCAACAATGGCCACCAAAATAAGGGCATAGCGCTGTACGATACACATTGGACAGGGCTCAACGCTGAGCCCGTGCTGCAAGTACTGGCCAAATGCGAGCATGGCGATGCACAAGCCGAAAAGCAAACCAAAAGCCCGGCGTGGAGACTGTTCCAACCAAGCGGTTAACATCTTGAAAATCATCGGTACCCTTCAACTCTGGACCCAGCGCCCAGTGATTGGTAGGGAATCAGGAGGCCGCTTCGTCTGCCGCCTTGCAGGACGGCGAACACACGGCCTGGGATTTACCGAGTATCTTGCGGGTGACCATCTGGGAGCGAGCCCTGTGTTTGCCACATAGGAAACACGACATGGTCGCGGCTCCAAAAGAGGTTGCCGCCGTAAACGGAGACCCCGAGACTTTGGATTTGTAGCGCAGGCCATCGGCCAGCATTTTCGTTTTGGTGTCAGCTTTTGCCATAAGCGAATTTTACCGCAGTGGCGTGAGGACTCCGAAAGCTTGCTAAAGTTAGTCTTTTCAGGAATTTAGAAAAGGCGAAAAATGGCACGCACTGTGAAATGCATCAAGCTCGGCATGGAGGCTGAGGGCCTTGATTTTCCGCCCTACCCGGGCGAACTCGGCAAACGACTCTGGCAGAACGTGAGCAAGGCGGCCTGGGCTGACTGGCTCAAACACCAGACCATGCTGGTCAATGAAAACCGTTTGAATCTGGCCGACGCGCAGGCCCGTCAGTATCTGGCGCGGCAGATGGAAAAGCATTTTTTTGGTGACGGAGCCGACGCCGCACAGGGTTACGTGCCTCCCGCGCTTTAAGCTATTTGGTAGCGGCCAGCGGTCGACGCGCCTTCACGTACTCATCGGTGGGCATGTAAAACTTGCCGTCCGCATAGCGCCACTGCGTCATGCTGCCCTTGCCGCCGCGGAGTTCAAGTTTGCCAACGAAAGCGCCCATGGTTGACTGCTGATCAAGGGCACGAAATTCGGCACTGCCAAAAGGCGTGCTGAATTTGAGTCCGCGCATCGCCAGCACCAGCTTTTCAGTGTCGGTGCTTTTCGCCTTGTTGATGGCTGCAAAGATCGCTTGCATGGTGGCATAGCCAACCACCGAACCCACCTTGGGTTGTTCGTTGTACCTCTTGTAATAATTGGCGGCAAATGACGCGTGCTCGCGGGTGTCGATCTGGTCCCACGGGTAACCGGTCACGATCCAGCCGCGCGGCGTCTCGTCTTTCAACACATCCAGGTACTCCGGCTCACCCGACAGCATCGACACCACCGGCGTTTTGGGAAACACATTGCGCTGATTACCTTCGCGAACCAGCTTGGCGAGATCGGCACCAAATGTGACGTTGAAAATCGCGTCTGGCTTGCTCTGCATGATCGCCTGCAAGGTGCTGCCGGCGTCGAGTTTTCCAAGTGCGGGCCACTGTTCCCCGACAAATTCCACGTCGGGACGCTTGGCTTTCAGGAGTTCTTTGAAACTGGCGACGGCGCTCGTACCATACTCATAGTTGGGTGCAATCGTGGCCCAACGCTTGGCGGGCAGTTTGGCGGCTTCTTCGACCAGCATGGCGGCCTGCATATAGGTGCTGGGACGCAAACGGAAGGTGTAACGGTTGCCCTTTTCCCACACAATCGCATCGGTCAACGGTTCACTGGCAACAAAGAGAATCTTGTTCTTGGCGGCGTGATCGGCCAGCGCCAATCCGACATTGGAGAGAAAGCCGCCGGCCAGTACATCCACTTTTTCCTTCGAAGTCAGTTCTACCGCGTGGCGCAGCGCTTCTTCCGGTCTGCCGGCATCGTCGCGCGCGATAACCTCCACCTTGCGACCCAGCAAGCCACCAGCGGCATTGATTTCTTCAAGCGCCAACTGCCAACCCTGCCGATACGGCACAGTGAACTGCGGCATGCTGGAATAGCTGTTGATCTCGCCGATCTTGATCGGACCAGACTGTGCAAAAACAAACGGAACCAACAAGGACAGCAGACCTGCAATGACTTGCTTCATAAAACATCTCCAAGGTCCCGCACTTTAGCAGGCTGACATCGGCGGGCCCGTGATTCTTTGCACATAATGGGGTCCCCGCACAAAAGTCATCCACACCGCCACTTCGATGCACCCATGATTCTCGTTGCCGGCTCCGCCAATCTTGATTTCGTCGTTCGTGCGCCCCACATCCCGGCCCCGGGGGAAACCGTTTTAGGACGCGATTTCAAGACCTTTCCTGGTGGCAAGGGCGCCAATCAGGCGGTGGCCTGCGCCCGCGCCGGCGGCAGCAAGACCCACATGCTGCTGGCGCTGGGTGACGATGCCCTTGCCGCGCCGCTGGAAGCCTCATTGACTGCGGCCGGTGTCTCCATGCACATCGTCCGCAGAACCGATGTGAGTACCGGTACCGCCTTTGTCTGCGTCTCGGACGATGCCGAGAATGCCATTACGGTGGCCCCTGGAGCCAATTTTTCATTGACGACTACCGACCTACCATCGCTTGCGGGGTTTACCCATCTGCTGTTACAACTGGAAATACCAATGGAAACCGTCATTGCGTATGCCAGGGCCGCCAAAACACATGGCGTCAAAGTGGTTTTAAACGCTGCACCAGCGCAATCACTGCCCGTTGAATTACTGGCTTTGATCGATCTGCTGGTTGTGAACCAGGGGGAACTGGCGATCATCGCCGGCCATCAGGGCAGTCTTTTGGAGCGCCTGCAGCGTATTGCCGTACCCTGCACCGTGGTGACTTTGGGCCAACAAGGCTGCTGCGCCTGGTACGACGGCGCATTTTCAAAACAGCCCGCCTTCAGCGTCACCTCGGTTGACAGCACCGGCGCCGGCGACACCTTTTGCGGCGTTCTGGTTGCCGCGCTCAGTCGTGGCGATGACTTACCCGGCGCAATGAGGCAGGCCAGCGCAGCGGCTGCACTTGCCTGTACCCGACCAGGCGCGCAATCAAGCATTCCAACCCAGGCCGAAGTGGCCGAGTTTTTGACCCGTTATGATGCCGGCGCCGCGCTGATCCATTAAAATTCGCCCTTTTCACCCATTCGCTGCAAACCCTCCAAAATGACACACACCGTCACCGAAGCCTGTATCAAGTGCAAGTACACCGATTGCGTCGATGTTTGCCCCGTCGACTGTTTTCGCGAAGGCCCGAACTTCCTGACCATCGATCCCGATGAGTGCATTGACTGCGCTGTGTGCATACCGGAATGCCCGGTCAACGCCATCTACGCCGAGGAAGATGTGCCGGCCGACCAGCGGCACATGACCCAACTCAACGCTGATTTGGCCAAGTTGCCCAGTTGGAAAGGAATCACCAAACGCAAGGAGCCACTGCCAGACGCCGAGGAATGGAAGGACAAGACCGGCAAGCTGCAGTATTTGATTCGCTAGACCAGTTCGCGCTCCACGCGCAATTCATTGACGCAGGCACCGATCCACTGCGCGGTCAATTTCTCCTGCAGGGAATTTTGAGCCAGGCGTGCACTCAGTCCCGAAAAATCGACCTGGTCCAGCGGTTGATCCTGGTTGAAGCACGAAAACACATAGGTGATTTCACCCGTCACAGGATCGCGCTGGGGTTGCAGGCACTGCGCGCAAATTTCCTTCATCATGCATTGCATGGGCGAATTGATCGAGGCGATTGCGAAATGTCCGGTTCTTAGGTAGGGCTTCAATTGGTTGTGGCGTGCCAACCCCACCGCGGCCATCATGCGGTCGGAACCAATGGCAATGATCCGGTCAACCGCCTCGGTCGGTATCGGAATTTCCCCCAGTTCGCCGCCTGCATAAGCGGCAATGGCCTGCACCATATTGCCGCAAAAGGTCTTGTCCTGCGGCCGACCCGGCGTGAAACCGGGGGCCTCGTCGCAACACCAGACGATGACGTCGGCCGCAGCCTCGATCTCCTCGACCTTGTAGCGATCAACGGCCTTTTTATAGCCGGCGAAGTACAGCACCTTGGAACCGGCAGCACGAAACGCCGCGCCGATCGAAAACAGCACCGCGTTGCCCAGCCCACCGCCCACCAGCATGACGGTTTCGTTGGCCTCAATATGGGTCGCCGTGCCGGTGGGGCCCATCAATACCACCGGTTCGCCTGGTTGCAAAGCCGCAACCAAGTTGGCTGATCCACCCATTTCCAGCACGATGCAGGCGACCAACCCCTTCTTCACGTCGACCCAGGCCCCTGTCAGAGCCAACCCTTCCATGGACATGCGGGTATCGCGCACCTTGGGCGCCAGCGACTCAAAATTCTGCAGTCTGAAAAACTGCCCCGGCTTGAATTGCGCTGCCGCAAATGGCGCATGCAAAACCACTTCCACAATATTGGGTGTCAGGCGCGTGACAGCATGCACGGTGACACGCAAGCCGCTGTTCAATCGTGCAAAAAATGCCGCGTCGTCCTCCATCAGCGTCGGCGCTTGCTGCGCCAATACCCGGGACACGACGGGGTAGCC
>JBBQZA010000229.1:0-6539 GCA_038208175.1 Burkholderiales bacterium | reverse complement strand
TGGCGGTGAACGGCTGGAAGCTGCAGCTGGTGGCCTGAAGCCCGACCACCACGGCAGCGACCAGGGCGAGGCCTGTGCGGCGGACCAGCGTGGGAAAGGATTTTGCGCGCGCAGGCTTGCGCGATGTGGTTCTTGTCATTCAGCGAGAGTGGCGGAGTTGGGCAGAGAAGGAGGAAGGCTGAGATCGATGGGGTTAACCGTCTTCCCACTTGCCCAACACGGTGCCCAGCACCTTGAATTTTTCGCGGATGGGTTCATGCGTCGGGTTCAAGGGCTGCAACCACTGGCGGCCATCTTCATTTTTGTAAACCTTGAATGTCACCTCGTCTGAGCCTTCAAGGCAAGCCACGACGCGGTCGCCGTTGTCAGGCATGCGCTTTTCGGGGTCCACAAAAATAAAGCAGCCTTCTGGATAGGTGCGGGTGTTGCCGTGAGGCGCAGTCATCGAGTCACCCCGCACGCGCAAGGTGAAGGTGCTGCTGCTGTGGTTCACCGGGCAATCGAACCAGCGCTCGGCTTCACCAGGAGGTAAAAGGTCTTCTGCTTTGCACCAGGCGCCAGCCTGAACCCATGACACCAGCGGCACCCGGCCGCGAATCTCAGGGCCTGGGGAGACGTTTGAATCTAGACGGCCTATAGCATCTACACCTTCGGCAAGCACGACAATTTCATCTGAAATCGCAGGACTGAAGGATTCAATGTTCACGCCCATCAAGACGGCGAATTTTGAAGCGGCTTCTGGATTGAGGGGAATCTTCCCATTGAGGTACTGATTCATAGCACTTTGACCGAAGCGCATTTGTTCGCTAGCCCAATCTTGAGAGAAGGGTAAGCCCTCGCCCTTGCGTCGTTGCTGCCAAGCCTTAAACAGCGTCTTTAGCGCCGCGGCTTCGGTCAATTGTTGATCTGTAAGTGGCTTAGCTGGCATGGCTGAATCTTATTAGTGACGCTGATATAAAACAAACAGTCAGACTGTTGACAAAACTATCGGTCGGACTAATAATTTGCGGCATGAGTAATTTCAAATCTATTCGTGAGCGCTTGGGCGTCACCCAATTGGTTCTGGCGACAGGCATGGGCTGCACGCAAGGCAATGTCTCCTTTTATGAAAAAGGCCAGACGATCCCTCCGGATGCTGCCAAACGCCTGATTGAATTTGCGGCCACCCTGGGCCACCCGATCACGTTCAACGACATCTATGGCGAAGAGGTGGCTGCGCCACTGACGACTGTCGGTGCGGCGCCAAGTGCAGACCGCCCGCTGACCACCAATCCGTCGATGCAGGCTGAACTCGACAAGGCTGCCGAGGCTGGTCTGGTTCTGCTGCCCAAGAAAGCGCCGGTCTGGGACGGCGTCGAGCGCCGCCATCTTGTCCGCCGCTCTGCTGACCGTGAACGGATGAGTCTTGATATCGGTGGTGCAGGGCAGGGGGTTTGATGCCTGTATTGCCACTGCGCATCGTGGCCGATGCAAGCCCTGTGCTCGATGATCTGGCGCTACTTGCCTGCGCATTGGAGTTTTCCCCAATGTTCCGTCAGCGCCTGGTCGAGCTGTCGCCAGTGGGCGGCGATGGCGGCATCGACCTTGCCCAGCTCGGCCCTGAGCTGGTCCGCGTGAATCTGGATATCGCCCTCGCACCGGCTGCAGGTGAGTTGCGGATTCGTCTTGAGTCGGGCGATGCGCTCGCTCATCTGACTCGTGCAGTGCGGGCAGGTGAATTTGACGACTTGGTTGTCGAGCGCTGAGTCCATGAATTCCCTTTGTGATCTTTTTCGCCCATGCCGCCGCCAAAACCGGCGCGCCCTTTCCATTCCCCTTGATGGTCTTCACTCCCTGGCGCGGGAAGGCGCCCGGGTTCTGGCGGTCCGGGGCGGTGTGGGTTTTTCTTTTGTTTGATGAGGTGCAGACCATGAATCAAAGTGTCGTCAAAAACTTTCCGGCCGGCTATGGCAACGTCACGGCAGATCCTGCCATGCGCGGCCTGGACGTGGCCGATGCGGCGTACCACACGGCGCATGATTTTCCGGGTGGTGTGCCTGCGCTGGCCCAGCGCATGGCGATGTCGGCGAACACGCTGGCGCACAAGGTGGGCCTGAACAACACGACGCACCACCTGACGCTGCGCGAAGCCACGGCGATGCAGGAAGTCACGGGTGATGTGCGCATGCTGCACGCAATGGCCGATGCGCTGGGTTACACCTGCATCAGCCTGCACAGCAATGGCCAGGGCATGACGCTGGAAAAGGTCATGGCGATGGCCAAGGAGTTTGGCGATGTGCTGGCCAGCGTGAATGCGGCGGTGTCCGATGGCCAGGTCACGCCGAACGAAATGAAGGACTGCGAGCGCCAGGCGGCCGAGTTGACGGCGGCGCTCAATGGTGTGCTGGCGACGGTGCGGGGAATGATGCCGCGCCGGGAGCGTGTGCAATGAGCGCACTCGATGCGGGCCAGCCGCGCAAGCTGTCACATCTGGCGCAAGGCGCGCTCGATATCGTAAAGCTGGCTCAGCGTCGTGGGCGCTCGGATATGACGCTGGCTGAAATCCTGCACGCGCTGCGGGCGCAAAGGCCGGGCGCTTCTATTGAAAAGTCCAGCCTGTCGCGTGAACTGACGCACCTGGCGCTCGATGGCCTGCTGCTGCGCCGCTCAACCAAGCGCAAGTCGGCCTGGGAGGCGCTGCCGCCCGGTATGGACCAGCATGCATCGCCTTCTTCGTTTGCCTACTACGCGCCCGGTGCGCGTGCTGCTGTGCCTGCTGTCGCACCTGCTGCGGTGGCCGCGTCGGCTGACTTTTACTGATATCTGAATCATGGTTTTTCACACGGATAGGAACGGACTTGCTCTCCCGACCAAAAAGCAGCCTTACCCACTGCCTGCCGCTGTGTCTTTTATGGGTAGTGAAGGGGTAATCATGAAGAATAAACATGGACAGAGCCCATCTGTGGCTGACTCGTCAATGGTCGAGGTGAGGCGTGTGATTATGATTTCAGCTCAACCATTGAACAGGAGTATTTATGTCGAACGATTGGAATTGGCAGAGCGAAACAATGGGGGGTTCAGTTGTAATTCCTCGGGTTCTGGCGACTGCCGTGTACACAAATCAGGCAGGGGAAATCGTCATACGTCAACAGAGCGGATTCCAGGAGGAGGACGCTGTGATCATCTTGCCAAGGTCGGCAATCAACAACTTGATCGAGGCGCTCAAGGCCGAATCGGCTCTGGACCCTACGCAAGAACAGTAAATACCTCTGCCCCCCAGTCGAGAGGGGTGCGTTCATGAAGCGCCCTTCGTTCCAGTTCTACCCTGGCGACTGGCAGGTCAACAGCAACCTTCGTCGTTGCTCGCATGCCGAGAAGGGCGTGTGGCTTGATATCTTGTGCCTTCTTCACGACCAGCCTGAGTACGGTGTTCTGAGGTGGTCCTTGAAAGAGATTGCGCAGGCGGTCGGCGCGACGGTAGCCACCGTCAAAGCACTCATCACCAAAGGGGTGCTTAAGGGCGATGACAAGCGCCTTGATGAGCCCTACAGCTACACCCCGCGCAGTGGCCGCAAGGATGGCGAAACCATCACCTTACTTGACACCCAAGCCGGGCCTATTTGGTACTCAAGCCGCATGGTGAAGGATGAGTATGTACGCACCATTCGTGGTGAGGGTACGCGCTTTGGTGACGGCAATGATGCACCACCAAAGCATGCACCTAAGCCCCCCTTTGGTGACGGCTCTTCATCTTCATCTTCATCTTCATCTTCATCTTCAAGTATTTTAAAAAAAGGCAAATCTGAAATCCCCGAAAACTTCAATCCGGATACCGGGGGACTGACTGCCGCTGCCGGGCTGGACCTGCCGGCAACGCTTGCGGCTTTTCGCAACCACCACATCGCCAAGGGGTCGGTGATGGCCGATTGGCAGGCGGCATGGCTGACCTGGGTTGCGACAGCGCACAAGTTTGCCAAGGCAGCGCCCGGTGGCGCACCAGCCCGGGTGTCGGATGTTTGGCATGAGTCGGCGCCAGGCGTTGACCGCATGGCCGCTGAGCTGGGTCTGGCGCCCATCGGTCCGCTTGAAGCGCGTCCGGTGTTCAGGGCTCGCGTGATGGCTGCGCAGCGCCAAGCGGTGGAGGCGTGACATGCATCAACTGCCAGAAAGCGCAAGCCAGTCCGCATTGGGGTGGGTACAGCACACGGTGCGCCCACTGCTGCGCGCGGCTGATCCGGTCGGCCAGGCCAATGAGGGGGGCGCAAGAGGCGATGTTTGCCGCAATTGCATTGCGTCGTCCGATCACCCCATCGAAGGCGCGCGTGTTGCGGGCGTTGAGGTTGATGGATGCGCGAATTGCCACCGGCAAGCCAAGGCGGGTGACAGGCCAATGACGCGAGTGCATGCTGCGCGCCAGTTGCTGGCACATGGACCGCTCAGCATGGGTGCGTTCATCGCCATTACCGGGTGGTCGAGAGTGCAGGCGCGTAAAACTGTTTCGCACATGAGTGAGGTTGGCCTCATCAAGCCGGTCAATGTGGCTGGGCAGCGTTGCCATGCGCTGGCTGATTCGCCTGTGTCAACGCATAAAACTATGAGCAAGGAGGCTTGAATCATGCAGATCAAGATCACGACCAATTTCCCACGGGTGCAGGCGGCATTGCAAAAGGCAGCCAGTCAGGTGCCGTTTGCACTGTCCACTGCATTGAACAAGACGGCGACCAAGGCGCAGACGGCGGTGCGCAATGAAATGCCCAAGGTGTTCGACCGCCCGACGCCGTGGGTGCTGAACTCGCTGCGCATCAAGTACGCCACGAAAAGTAATCTACAGGCTGAGCTGGCCTACAAGGATAAGAACTCTGTCGAGAGTTCGCGATCAATGATCGAGCCGCATGTGTTTTCAGGCAAGCGCCACTTCAAGGCGATGGAAGCGCGCTTGATGGCCATCGGCCTGATTCCGGCAGGCTGGAACGCTGTGCCTGGCGCGGCTGCCAAGCTGGACGCGAACGGCAACATGAGCCGTGGCCAGATCAGTCAGCTGCTCAACGTGCTGGGCAGCTACACCGAAGCGGGCTACAGCAAAGCCAATGCCAAGACGGTGGCGCGTCTGGCCAAAGGCAATGTCAAGAAGAACGTTTATGGCTTTGTGTACTGGGTCAACAAGGTCGGCAGCACAAAGGCCACGCACCTGCCGCCGGGCGTTTACCAGCGCGTGAAGACCTCATTCGGCACCAGCCTGAAGCCGGTGCTGATCTTCGTCAAGCAAGCCAGCTACAAGCAGCGGCTGGATTTCTTTGGCCTGGCGCAGGCTGTCATCGACAAGGAGTTCTCGGGCGAGTTCGACCGTGCCTTTGATGGCGCGATGCGCACCGCGCTGCTGAAAAGCCAGGGGTCGCTGCTGTGAGGGAGGGTACCCCCACCCCGTCATCGGGTCCTTCCAGCAACCCTGCAGGCAAGGGTAATTCGAACCGCGTTATTTCGCTAGCGGCCAGGGTTTGGAAAAGGTTAGCAGTAAGCAACGAAGGGTAAGCAGTGAGTGATAACAAACCTCTTTCTCAAAACGCCATCGGCCAGGCGCTGGGCGTTTCGTCTGCCTGCATGGTCAAGTGGAAGAAGCAGGGCTGCCCGATGGACTCGATCGAGTCGGTGCGCGCCTGGCGCAAGGCCAAACAGAACATTGCCGCGCGCAAGCCTGAGCCGCTGGCCGATGTTGCCCAGCCGGTAGCGCCAGCCGCAAAGCCCGCCATGAAGCAGGGCGTCGGCGGCGATGCCTTTCACGCCATGATCCGCGAGAACGACAAGGAGCTGGCCGGCATGGCTGTGCTCGAAGACCTCGATCTGGCCCGTACCCGCCTGATGATCGCCGACGCCAACATGGCCGAGATGAAAGAGGCCGAAATGCAGGGCAAGCTGCGCAAGAAAGTCGAGGTCGACTCCAAGGCCTTCGAAGTCGCCCGGGCCCTGCGCGATGGCCTGACCAATTGCGCCCGGCGCATCGCCGCCGAGGTGTCGGTGCTCAGCAGCGCGGATGACTGCGAAGCCGTGATCGACCGCGAACACCGCACCATGATGGACAACATGTGGACCCAGCTCACGAACGAGCTGAAGGTCAGCGCACCGGAACTGGCCGCTTGACTCCGGGCGCCATCACGTTCGCTGCAGCCTTCGCCCGCGGCCTGCAGCCTGACCCGAACATGACGGTCGACCAGTGGTCCGATCAGTACATGATCATCCCGAAGGACTCGGGTGCCAACGAATACGGCAAGTACCGCACCAGCCGCACGCCGCACGCGCGTATGGTGATGCAGGCATTGAGCGACAACCACCCGTGCAAGCGCGTGGCCCTCATGGGCGCGTCGCAGATGCTGAAGACGCAGGTCGGCCTGAACTGGTTCGCCGCCAGCGTGCACCAGTCGCCCGCCAACTTCCTGTGGATCCTGCCCACCGGCAAGCTGGCCAAGCGCACCTCCACCCGCATCTCCAAACCGATTGCCGCCGTGCCCCAGCGGGTCGAGCGCGTGGCCGCGCCGCGCTCGCGCGACTCGGTCAACACGCTCGAC
>JBBQZA010000228.1:0-6541 GCA_038208175.1 Burkholderiales bacterium | reverse complement strand
ATATCGACGTAGATGTAGGCCGACAGCAAGGCGTTCTCGGTGCGGATGCCGGGTGCGCCTTTGGCGACGACCACCTTGGCCACCTGTCCCAGCGGAATCATCGCGCCGTCCATCGTCGGGATCAGCACCTCTCGTGCAATTTGCTGTGGGTCGCCACGCAACTCGCGCGGGTAGCGCACGGCGACGCCAAAGCGCTCGCGGCCTTCGACGGTAGTGGTCACCATCTCGCCACCCAATGCCGCACCAATCACGTCCTGCAGTTCGCCAACGCTCAGGCCGTAGCGCGCGAGTTGCTCGCGATCCGGCTCGATGTTGAGGTAGAAGCCGCCGGTGATGCGTTCCGCGAACGCGCTGCTGGTGCCAGGCACCGTTTTCACCACGGCCTCAATTTGCCGCGCCAGTACTTCCATCTCGTCCAGATCCTTGCCGAACACCTTGATGCCGATTGGCGTGCGAATGCCGGTGGACAGCATGTCGATGCGCGCCTTGATCGGCATCGTCCACGAGTTGGCGACGCCGGGGAACTGCAGCGCCTTGTCCATCTCGGCAATCAGCTTGTCCATGTTCAGATTAGCGCGCCATTCGGATTCGGGCTTGAGGTTGATGACAGTTTCGAACATCTCGGTCGGCGCCGGGTCGGTTGCTGTATTGGCGCGCCCGGCCTTGCCGTAAACCGAGCTCACTTCGGGGAAGCTCTTGATGATCTTGTCCTGCGTCTGCAGCAGTTCGGCCGCCTTGGTGATCGACATGCCAGGCAGCGACGCCGGCATGTAGAGCAGCGAACCTTCATTGAGCGTCGGCATGAACTCGGAGCCGAGCTGCGAGGCCGGGTAGAACGAGACTGCCAGCGCCAGCAGGGATACGAAAATAGTCGATTTCTTCCAGTTCATGACGCCCTGGATCATCGGGCGATAGGTCCAGATCAGAAAACGGTTGACCGGGTTCTTGGCCTCGGGCATCACCTTGCCGCGGATGAACAGCAGCATCAGCACCGGCACCAGCGTCACCGACAGCAGCGCAGCGCCGGCCATCGAGAACGTCTTGGTGTAGGCGAGCGGCGAGAACAAACGCCCTTCCTGGCCTTCCAGGGCAAACACCGGCAGGAACGACACGGTGATGATCAGCAGCGAGAAGAACAGCGCCGGCCCAACCTCCTTGCAGGCCGCCAGCATGGCGTCGATGCGATCAGCGTTGCTGTGCTCGGGCGGCAGCCGTTCCAAATGTTTGTGGGCGTTTTCGATCATCACGATGGCGGCGTCGATCATCGCGCCGATCGCAATCGCAATGCCACCCAGGCTCATCAGGTTCGAGTTCATGCCGAGCGAACGCATCGCAATGAAGGCGATCAGGATGCCGACCGGCAGCATCAGGATGGCAACCAGTGCGCTGCGAACATGCATCAGAAAGACGACGCAGACCAGCGCGACGATGATCATTTCTTCGATCAAGGTGCGGGTAAGGGTGTCGATGGCGCGATGAATCAGCTCGGAGCGGTCGTACACGGTTTGCACCGTCACGCCCTGCGGCAGGCCAGGGCCGACTTCGGCGATCTTGGCCTTCAGGTTATGGATCACTTCCAGGGCGTTTTGCCCGTAGCGCGCCATCGCGATGCCCGACACCACTTCGCCTTCGCCGTTGAGTTCGGTCACGCCGCGGCGCTCGTCGGGCGTCAGTTCGACGCGCGCAATATCGCGAATCAGCACCGGTGTGCCCTTGTCGGCCTTGACCACCAGCATCTCGATGTCGCTGATTCCCCGCAGATAGCCCTTGCCGCGCACCATGTACTCGGTCTCCGCCATCTCGACCGCACGGCCGCCGACGTCGCGGTTCGAGTCGCGGATTACCTGCGCCACTTTCATCAGCGGGATGTTGTAGGCGCGCAGCTTGACCGGATCGACCGTGACCTGGTAGGTCTGCACAAAGCCGCCAACCGACGCCACCTCGGCGACGCCGTGCGCCTTGGTCAACTGGTAACGCAGATACCAGTCCTGGATTGAGCGCAGCTCGGCCAGCGTCTTGTCTTTCGCCACCAGTGCATATTGGTAAACCCAGCCGACGCCGGTGGCGTCCGGCCCGATTTGCGGCGTGACGCCCTTGGGCATGCGCCCCGACGCAAAGTTGAGGTACTCCAGCACGCGCGAGCGGGCCCAGTAGATGTCGGTGCCGTCTTCAAAAATGATGTAAACGAAGGACGCGCCGAAGAACGAGAAGCCGCGCACCACTTTCGATTTGGGCACCGACAGCATGGCGCTGGTCAGCGGGTAGGTCACCTGGTCCTCCACCACCTGCGGCGCCTGGCCAGGATATTCGGTATAGACGATGACCTGCACGTCCGACAGGTCCGGCAGCGCGTCGATCGGCGTGCGCAGCACGGCAAAGATGCCCCACAGCGTGATGAACAGCGTGGCGAGCAGAACCAGAAAACGGTTTCTGCCCGACCATTCAATGATGTTGGCCAGCATGGTTATTTCTTGACGCTGGTGATCACCCATTCACCGGGCGCTCGCTCGACAAACTCGACCGTCACCTTGGCGCCCGGCTTCAAATCGTTCATCAGCGCAGCGTTGGCGGCCTTGAACTCCATCGTCATGGCCGGCCACTTCAGGCTGGCAATCGGGCCGTGCTTCAGACTGATGGTGCCGTCTTTCAGATCGACGCCTTCCACCGTTCCCTCGGCCACATGCCCGGCGCTCTTGGCTGCGGCGCCTGGCGCAGAGGCGGCCTTGTCCGGCGCGCCCAGGCCACCCAGCGCGGCCTTCAAGTTACTCTCAGCGTCGATCAGGAAGTTGGCCGCCACCACCACCAGTTCACCTTCTTTGACACCTTCGAGCACCGCCACATGGGTATCGGTACGCCCACCAAGTTTGACCTCGCGCGGCTCGAAGCGACCCTCCGCCTTCTGGATCAAAACGATCTGGCGTGTGCCGCTATCAATCACCGCCGACAGCGGTATGGTGACTTGCTTGTCCTTGGCGCCAACCAGCACTTCGACCTGCGCAAACATCCCTGGTTTGAGCAGCAGTCCTGGGTTGGAGAGCTCGACGCGCACCGACACGGTCCGGGTCTCGGGCTTGAGCGTCGGATAGACGTAGGTCACGCTGCCCGTGAACACCTTGTCCGGGTAGGCGCTGATCGTCACCTTGGCCTTGGCGCCGGTTTTCACCAGCCCAATGTCCTGCTCAAACACATCGGCCACGACCCAGACGGCAGACAAATCGGCAATCTGATACAGCATCTCGCCCGGCATGAAGCGCATGCCCTGCACCGCTTTTTTCTCCATCACGATGCCTGTCGCGGGCGAGCGAAATGTCAGGCTGCGTTTGGATTCGCCGGATTTACTCAGGGCCTTGATCTGCTCTTCGGAAATATCCCAGTTGCGCAGACGCACAAGACTGGACTCGGCCAACTGCTTCATGCCCGCCTGGGTCTGGCTGTCGGCGTCCTTCAGTGCGGCAAGGCCCTGCGCCGCAATCGCATATTCGCGCTGGGCCGACACCAGGTCCGGGCTGTAGACCTCAAACAGCGGCTGGCCCTTGGCGACCGGCTGACCGGTCACATTCACATGCAGGCGTTCGACATAACCTTCGAACTTGGAGGAGACCGTAACCAGACGGCGCTCGTCCGGCTCGACGCGGCCGGCCGCGCGCACGGAGCGGTCCAGGCTGCGCAGTTGAGCAGCCTCGGTTCGCACGCCCAGCTTTTGAACCTTGTCGGTGCTGATCTTGATCTGGTTGGCGCTGGCTGGCGCATCGTCGGGCTCACCGGCAAAGACCGGGATGTAATCCATGCCCATCGGGTCTTTTTTGGGCGTCGGCGAGGTGTCGGGCAAACCCATCGGGTTGCGGAAATAGAGCGGTTTTTTTACGGCGGTCGCAGGCGCAGCGCTTGAGGCTTGCGGCTGTGCGACCGCGCCTTTGTGACCGAACCAGTAGCCGCCGCCCGCAGCCAGCGCCGCGACGATCAGGCCGAGTGCCAGAGCAGCGCCTTGTTTCATAAATCATCCCCGGTTAATTTTTCAATCTCGGCGAGCCGCATCTGCGCCTCAAACTGGGCCTTGATCTGGTTTTGTTTCGCCTGGCGAATTTGTCGCTGGGCGTCCAGCAGTGTGGCGAAATCGACCTTGCCGTTCTGATAGCCGGCCGAGGCTGAATTGAAGGTCAGGTCAGCTTGCGGCAACAGGCTGTTGGTCGACAGCAAGCCGTTGTGTTGTGCCGATTCCAGGCCCGCCAGATTCTCGGCCAGGTCCGACAGCAACTGGTTGGCGGTGGCCTGCTGACGCGCCTGCGCGGCCGACAGCATGGCTTCGGCTTCGCGTTCCTGGGAGCGCCGGGACGATTGCTGCAACGGGATGTTGACTTCCAGCATCAGGCCCCATTCCTTGATGGCGCTGCCGTACTGGGTCGGTGAAATACTGAGGGTGAAATCGGGGTAGCGGTTCAGTGAAGTCAAGTCCCGATTCTTCGCGGCGGCTTTGACGCGCGCCTCTTCGGTGAACAACTGCGGATTGCGACTGCGCACGCGCTGCTCCAGCGTCGCAGCATCCAGCTGTCC
Organism: Burkholderiales bacterium; assembly: GCA_038208175.1. Classification (GTDB taxonomy): domain Bacteria; phylum Pseudomonadota; class Gammaproteobacteria; order Burkholderiales; family Burkholderiaceae_C; genus Rhodoferax. Next base: position 1,990 of record JBBQZA010000228.1, on the reverse strand, counting down.
TGGCAACGGCAAGGCACGCGGGCTTTCAGCAGCGGCCAAGGGGGCTGCCGCCGGCCGCGCCAACAAAGTATTCAAACGTGCATCGGCCTGTTTGCGCTCGCTCTGCAAGGCCACCAGCTCATGACGCATATTGGTCTGCTCGATCTGGGAGCGGATCACATCCTGCTGCGCGGCCAGACCGCCGGCGTAGCGCGCCTGCACAATTTTCTCCAGCTGCACCATCAAATCGAGAATTTCCTGCGCCAATTTCTCATTCGAGCGAAGGTAGTGGCGCTGCGCTTGCGCCACCTTGATTTTGGCCGCCAGTTCGGTCCATGTGGCACTCACCTTGCCCTGACTGCCATCGGCTTCGAGTTGCGCCATGTCGCGCTTCAAATCGCGCTTGCCAAACCACGGCAAATCCTGCATCAGGGTGTAGCGCGTGCTGCCCACGTTGGCCGGCAACAGCGTCGGGTTCTGCTCTCCCGTCTTGGTGATGTCCATCCACTCGGTCCGAAACTTTGGATCGGGCAGGGCACCGGCCGGCGTAATACGTTCAACAGCCGCCTGCGCCTCATGGCGCATGCTCATCAAATCGGGGTTGCGCTCCCTGGCCAGCGCCAGCAAGCCGGGCAGATCGGCGCCGGGAGGGAGTTCCTGGGCCAGAGCTGTACCGAGCGCAGCCGTGACCAAAACCGATGCGAGCGCGCAGACACGCAAGGCGAATTTCATTTTGCCAGCTCAATGGCCGTGATGATGAGGGCGTTACCACGCATTTCGGCGCTGAATTTCACCTTGTCGCCGGGCTTGACCTTGTCCAGCAAGGCCGGATTGTTGACCGGGTAAGCCATCGTCATGGCTGGCATCTCGGGGCTCTTGATCGGACCGTGCTTGAGCGTGATGGTTTGGGCCTTCATGTCGACTTTCTTGATTTCTCCTTCGGCCATGGCGCTGGCTTTGACCGCGGCGGTGCTAGTGGCCGCCGCCATCTGCATATTTCCCATAGCGTTGTGGTCATGGGTTTGCGCAAAGGCAGCGCCTGCAAAAAATACGCTGAGCGCCAAAGCGACAGACCGGGAGCGGGAAACAGGGATGCAGTTCATGGAAAGTCCTTTCATTAGATCAAAAATATGTCACTGTCGAAATCAGGCAGTGACGATGGACCAAAGTTTAAAAGCCAAATGCTGCCAATTAAATGACCAAAACATTACATTGCTGTAATGTTAGATAAAGCCCGGCGCCGCCGCAGGCGCAGCGCATTGCCGATGACCGACACCGAGCTGAAGCTCATGGCCAGCGCGGCGATCAGGGGCGACAACAGCCAGCCCGTCACAGGATACAGAACACCCGCTGCAACAGGAATGCCCAGTGCGTTGTAGAGGAAGGCGAACATCAGGTTCTGCTTCATGTTGCCCACGGTGTCCTCCGACAGCGAACGTGCGATGGCAATCCCGCGCAGATCCCCCTTGACCAGCGTGACCTGCGCGCTGTTCATGGCCACATCGGTGCCGGTTCCCATGGCCACGCCCACATCCGCTTTGGCCAGCGCCGGAGCGTCGTTGATGCCGTCGCCCGCCATGGCCACGACCCGACCTTCTTTTTGCAGCCTTTCCACCAGCAGCAACTTGTCGACCGGCTTGACCTCGCCATACACCTCCATGATTCCCAGGCGCGCACCGACTGCTTTGGCGGTCGTCAATCCGTCGCCGGTGGCCATGATGATGCGCAGACCGGCCGCTTTCAGCGTCGCCAAGGCTTCCGCTGTGCTCTGCTTGATCGGATCGGACACCGCCAGCAGGCCCGCCAATTGCCCGTCCACCGCCAGGTGCATGACGCTGGCACCTTCCGCCCGCAGTGCGTCCGCCGCCGACGTCAGGCGGCTGCTGTCAATGCCTGCCTGCTCCATCAAGGCGGTGTTGCCGAGGGCCAATGACAGGCCATCGACCTTGCCGGTGACTCCAATTCCCGAACCGGACTCGAAGCCTTCCACATTGGCCAGCGCGTGGCGGCG
>JBBQZA010000227.1:0-6543 GCA_038208175.1 Burkholderiales bacterium | reverse complement strand
ACCCGCAGCAAAAACGAGGTCCAGAATGGCAACATGACCAGCATCAACAAGGCCGGACGTTTGTCGGCCGGGCTGCGCGCCATGAAGTAGGCAAAAGGATAAGCCATCAATAGGCAAATCACGGTGGTCAGCGCCGCAAATTTGAGTGAGCTGAGGTAAGTCCGGAAGTACAGATCGTCAAGCGCAATGAAAAGATAGTTGCCCAGCCTGAGCTTGAGTTGCAGTGCGCCGTCTACCCAGATCAGCAAATCCTTGAACACCGCGTTGTCCATTTCGGACACACTGATCTTGAAGACAAGCAGAAACGGAAACAGAAAGAAGACCAGCAAAAACGTCATCGGAATCGCGATGACTGCGGTTCGACCCCAGGCGCCGGTCACTTTGTCATGCAACAAGGACCCCGATTTGACCGAGTTGTTCACACTGCCCTCACCCGGTTAAAACGACGACGTCACTGCCACACCACCAGACATGAACCCGATCGCCCCAGGTCAGATGGGCTGCGTGTCGGGCAGCATTGGTATGGGTAACCTTGACAACAGTGCTGCCGCCATCCAGTTGCACATGGTAGGTGGTCAGATTGCCAAGGTAGGCGAGATCCTTGACGACCCCCCGCGCGATGTTGAATCCGACTTCCTCCACCGACTCGCGCTCATCATCGCGCGGCGCATCCAGTTGAATCGCCATCTTTTCCGGACGCACAGCGACGTGCACCGTCATACCGCTGGTGCCTGTGATGCCATGACTGACGTAATGTCGGCACTCGGGCGAACTGATCACCACGTGATCCGCTTCATCAACCTCAACCACGCCTTTGAACAGGTTCACGCTGCCAATGAAATCGGCGACAAAGCGGCAGTTCGGTGTCTCGTAGATCTCGGCTGGCTGGCCAATCTGCAGAATCTTGCCTTCGCTCATAACGCCAATTCGAGTCGCCATGACCATCGCTTCTTCCTGGTCGTGCGTGACCATGACGCAGGTCACGCCCACCTGTTCGATGATGTCGACCAACTCCAGCTGGGTTCTCTCGCGCAACTTGGCATCCAGCGCACCCAGCGGTTCGTCCAGCAAGAGCAACTGCGGCCTCTTTGCCAGACTGCGCGCCAGCGCCACCCGTTGCTGCTGTCCGCCTGAGAGTTGGTGTGGTTTGCGTTTGGCATAGGCTTTCAATTGCACCAGTTCCAGCATCTGTTCGACCCGCGCTTGAATCTCCGACTTCGGCAGCGCGTCCCGGCGCAGACCAAATGCAATGTTGTCCCAGACCGTCAGGTGCGGGAACAGCGCATAGCTCTGGAACATCATGTTGATCGGGCGCTGGTACGGAGCCAGCGCGACGATGTCTTTTCCGGCCAACAAGATCTGACCCGAGCTGGGAACCTCGAAACCTGCCAGCATTCGCAGCAAGGTCGACTTTCCGCAGCCCGAAGATCCCAGCAGAGCAAAGATCTCACCCTGCTCTACGTCCAGCGAAACATCGTCTACCGCGAACACATCATCAAACTGCTTGACGACGCGTTTGATTTGCAAAAATGGCGCGCCCCCCTGAATACCCGGGGAACTTTTCAAATTTGACGCAGTGACCACCTGCCCATCCTTTTTCAACTCAGCTGCCGGTACCGATCAAAGACCAGTTTTGAATGTCGTGAAAACGCGGGTAATCTGACGCCGGGTGTCATTGTTCAGCGCCTTCGGCGCGATCATCCTTGCCATTTCAGCGGAGGACGGAAAGACGGACGCGCTTTGCGCCATTTCAGGCTTGACGAATTTGCGTGCTTCCTTGTTCGGATTCGCGTAAAAGACCTTGTTTGTCAGGGACGCGTGCACCTTCGGGCGCATGATGTAGTTCATGAACAGATGGGCATTCTTCGGATGCGGCGCATCAACCGGTATGGCCATCATGTCGAAGAACAGCAGCCCACCATTTTTTGGAATCAGCGCCACAATGTCCTGACCGGTCTTGCCCTCAATCGCACGCCGACGGGCGATATTGATGTCCCCCGAATAGCCCAGCGCGAGACAGATCGAACCACCCGCCATGTCGTTGATATAGCCGGAGGAACTGAACAGCGTGACGTAGGGACGTATGGCTTTGAGAACCTTTGCCGCTTCCTGATAATCCGCAGCGTTCTTGCTGAACGGGTCTTTGCCCAGATAGTGCAGCGCTGCCGGCAATACTTCGGTGGCGCTGTCAAGAACCGAGACGCCGCAAGCCTTCAATTTACCGATGTACTTGGGGTTGAAGAAGAGTTCCCAGACATTGGCCGGCATCGGTTCCGCGCCCAGCGCCGCCTTGACCTTGGCCGTGTTGATCCCGACCGTGGTGTAGCCCCACAGCCAGTTGACCAGGTACTGGTTGCCCGGATCGAGCGTGGCGATCTGTTTTTGAATGTCCGGGTCCATATTTTTCAGGTTCGGAAGCTGCGCCGGGTCCAGCTTTCGCAGCAAGCCGCCATCCATTTGCAGCCGGGCCCAACCCGATGACGGCACCACGATGTCGTAGCCGCTTTTGCCGGCGACCAGCTTGGCATGCAGAATTTCGTTGTTGTCGAAGGTGTCGTAGCGCACCTTGATGCCGGTTTCTTTCTCAAAATTCTTGACCGTTTCATCCGCGATGTAATCCGACCAGTTGTAGATATTGAGAACTTTCTCCTCCTGGGCCATGGCCGGGGTTGCCGCAAAAGTCATCCATCCAGCCACAGCCAGGCCAGTCATCAGCTTGCGCAACAAGGCATTTCCAAATGATTTACCCAATTTATTCTCCCGAAAATTGACCCAACAAATGAAACCGGAATGTTAATCGCAATCACTATTCCATTCCTGTTAACCCGACGATCTGCGACTGATCGGCCTCAGGCATGATAAGGGACCGCGCAACTCTTAGCTACTCCATTCCTTGCACATGATGCCCAACCGCCTGCTGGCCTATTTTTCGCTGGCCCTGAGCATGTCGCTGGTCGGCAGTTATGTGGCCTTGTCGAAGCCGCTGGTGGCCGCGCTCCCAGTCTTTTTGCTGGCCTGGTTGCGCTTTGGCATCGGTGGTCTGGCGATGCCGCACTGGCTCAAAAAACCCGCCATGGAGCCGCCTATGACGGCGGCAACCCGAAGACTGGTCTTTCTGGAATCCTTCCTTGGCAACTTTCTGTTTTCGATTTGCATGCTGTACGGCGTCAGCATGACCAGTGCCGTCTCCGCCGGTGTCATCATGGCATCCATCCCGGCTGCTGTGGCCCTTTTGAGCTGGCTGTCTTTGCGCGAGCGCATTAGCTTGCGGGTATGGGCGGCGATTGCCTGCGCCGCGCTGGGTATCGGGCTTTCGGCACTGTCCAAGCCGGAAACTGCTGCGGCCGCCCAAAGCCACCTGTGGGGCAATCTGCTGGTCTTCGCAGCGGTCATCTGCGAGGCCGCCTACGCCGTCATCGGCAAGAAGCTGACCGGCGCCCTGTCCGCCAAACGCATCACGGCGCTGATCAATCTGTGGGGCTTTGTATTGATGACGCCGATGGGGCTATACCTGGCCTTGCAATTTGATTTCTCCAGCGTGAGCGCCGCCAGCTGGGTGCTACTGCTGTTCTACGCGCTGGCCGCAAGCGTCTGGACCGTCTGGCTGTGGATGACGGGACTGAGGGCTGTACCTGCTGCTCAAGCCGGCGTATTCACCGCGATGCTGCCAATTTCGGCCGCAATCGTGGGCGTGTTCGCGCTGGGCGAAACGCTGCGCGGCACGCAGATGCTGGCATTCGGCATCGCCTTGGTCGGAGTCTTGCTAGCCACGCTGCCCGCTCGCCGGTGAAAAAAACAACACGCCCTAGTGAAATAAACGCTTTTTCACTAGGAAACAGGTCAATTCTCCATTAGCATCCCACTTGCCAGTAGAGAAGCAGTTCTTTGCTGGTGATTAATCAACTTCGAGAAGGACAATAAATCATGGCAACTGCAACCAAAGCTCCGGCAAAGAAAGCTGCTCCCGCAAAGAAGGCAGCCCCAGCCAAAAAAGTAGCCGCAAAAAAAGCACCGGCTAAAAAAGCGGCACCTGCGAAGAAAGCAGCACCGGCAAAGAAAGTGCCCGCCAAGAAAGCCGCTCCGGCCAAGAAAGCACCAGCAAAGAAAGTGCCTGCTAAGAAACGCACTCCCAATGCCGCTTTCATGAAGGCCTTGACACCCAGCGCCGCTCTGGCCGCCATCGTCGGCAACAATCCGCTGCCGCGCACCGAAGTGGTCAGCAAGCTCTGGGCTTACATCAAGAAGAACAAACTGCAAGACGCCGTCAACAAACGCATGATCAACGCTGATGCCAAGCTGAAAGAAATTTTCGCCAAGGCACAAGTGTCCATGTTCGAGATGGCTGGCCTGATTGGCAAACACCTCAAGTAAGCTGCCAGACCAAGCGCTTGACACAGAGGCCGACGCAAGTCGGCCTTTTTTGTTCTGGCATGATTGCGGCCAAGCTTCGAATATTCTGTCCCCTTTAATGTTGCGCTTCCTGCTAACCCGCCTCAGCTTGATCGTGCCGACCTTCATCGGCATGACATTGGTTGCGTTCTTCCTGATTCGGCTGGTGCCTGGCGACCCCATCGAGACTCTGGCTGGCGAGCGCGGCATTGATGCCACGCGCCACGCCATGCTGCTCAAGGAATACGGCCTGGATCGTCCGCTGCTGGTGCAATACGGCATCTACATCGGCCGCGTGGTGCAGGGCGACCTGGGCAAATCGATCATTACGCACGAACCCGTCATGAGCGAATTCATCGCCTTGTTTCCGGCAACAATTGAACTCGCCCTGTGCGCCATCCTGTTCGCGCTGGTGCTGGGCATACCAGCCGGAATTCTGGCTGCAGTCAAACGCAATTCGGTGCTCGACCATGGCGTCATGGGAGTGTCTCTCACCGGCTACTCGATGCCGATCTTCTGGTGGGGCTTGCTGCTGATCCTGCTGTTCTCGGTGCAACTGGACCTGACGCCGGTCTCAGGTCGCATTTCCTTTCAGCATTTCATTGAACCGGTCACCGGTTTCCTGCTGCTCGACACTTTATTGGCTGGCAACAAGGCGGCGTTCTGGTCAGCCGCCACCCATTTGATCCTGCCGACCATCGTGCTGGGTACCAATTCGCTGGCCGTCATTGCGCGAATGACGCGCTCGGCCATGCTTGAGGTGCTGAGCGAGGACTACATCCGCACCGCGCGCGCCAAGGGCCTGTCGAGCCTGCGTGTTGTGGCGCTGCATGCGCTGCGCAATGCGCTGATTCCGGTGGTGACAGTGATCGGCCTGCAGGTCGGTGTGCTGTTTACCGGCGCCATCCTGACCGAGACCATTTTTTCCTGGCCCGGCGTCGGCAAATGGATGATCGAAGCGATCGGTCGTCGCGACTATCCGGTATTGCAAGGCGGCATGCTCTTGCTGGGCGTCATCGTGATGGCAGTCAACCTGCTGGTCGATGTGACCTACGGCATCATCAACCCCAAGATAAGGCACTAGCCATGCAAGACCACGGACTGGAGCCGCCGCGCCCGCTACGTGAATTCTGGAGCTATTTCAGCGCCAATCACGGCGCTGTGGCCGGCTTGCTGATCGTGGTGCTGGCGCTGCTTCTGGCAGCCCTGGCGCCGCTGATCGCGCCCTATGCGCCCGACCTGACCGACTCCAGCGTTTTTCTCAAGCCACCGGCCTGGCAGGCAGGTGGCAGCAGCGCACACTGGCTGGGCACCGATGCCATAGGACGCGATATTCTGTCGCGCCTGATCCATGGCGGACGCCTCTCGCTGACCATCGGTATTGCCGTGGTCGCCCTGTCGGTCATTATCGGCACGGTATTGGGCCTGATGTCAGGCTATCTGCGTGGCGTTTTCGAGATTGCCGTCATGCGTCTGATGGACATCATTCTGACGCTGCCCAGCTTGCTGCTGGCGATCGTGATCGTTGCCATCCTGGGTCCCGGTCTGATGAACGCCATGCTGGCGGTGGCGGTGGTGGTGTTGCCCCATTACGTGCGTATCACCCGCGCCGCCGTTATTTCGGAAATGTCGAAGGACTACGTCACTGCCGCCCGCATGAACGGCGCCGGCCCTCTGCGCCTGATGTTCAACGAGGTATTACCCAACTGCCTGGCTCCTTTGATTGTGCAGGCCACGCTGGGCATCTCAACCGCGATTCTGGACGCTGCGGCACTCGGCTTTCTGGGGCTGGGGGCGCAACCACCCTCGCCTGAATGGGGCACCATGCTGGCGGACGCCCGCGAGTTTGTCATGCGCGCCTGGTGGGTGGTGACTTTTCCGGGCCTGGCGATCCTTGTCACGGTGCTGGCGTTCAACCTGCTGGGCGACGGACTGCGCGATGCGTTCGACCCCAAACTCAAGCGTTGAGGCAATAACCCCATGGCCCTCCTTGAAATCGAGAACCTGTCGGTCGACTTCCCATCGAAGAGCAGCGTCATGCATGCCGTCGAGGGCGTCAGCCTGTCGCTGGAGCCTGGGCAGGTGCTGGGCATTGTGGGCGAATCCGGCTCCGGCAAGAGCGTCACCATGATGGCGCTGATGGGCCTGGTGCCA
>JBBQZA010000226.1:0-6553 GCA_038208175.1 Burkholderiales bacterium | reverse complement strand
GTTCTCGCGGGCGAAACGGGCCGCGCATATTTTCCCCTCGATGCCGCGTTTGCCAAAGCCACCGGGCACCAGAATGGCGTCGTATTTTCCGAGTTGTTTGACATTCTCTGGTGTCAGCGTTTCCGAATCGACGTAGTCAATTTTCACTCGCACATGGTTATTCATGCCGGCGTGGCGGATCGCCTCATTAAGTGACTTGTAGCTGTCGCTCAAATCGATATATTTGCCAACCATCGCGATATTGACATGGCCTTGCGGATGCTCTGTCTCAAAGACCAGATCGTCCCAGCGTTTCAAGTTGGCGGGATGCGTATTGAGCCGCAGCTTGTCGCAGATCAGGCCATCCAGACCCTGCTCGTGCAGCATGCGGGGCACCTTGTAGATGGTGTCGACGTCCCACATCGAGATAACGCCCCAATCCGGCACGTTGGAAAAAAGCGAAATCTTTTCTCTCTCCTCGGTGGGAATGGGCCGGTCGGCACGGCAGATCAAGGCATCGGCCTGTATGCCGATTTCGCGCAACTGCTTTGCTGTGTGCTGGGTCGGTTTGGTTTTCAGTTCGCCCGCCGCAGCAATCCAGGGTACATAGCTCAAGTGCACAAAAGCGGTGTTGTTGGGACCCAACTTCAAGCTCATCTGGCGCACCGCCTCCAGGAACGGCAGAGACTCGATGTCACCGACGGTACCGCCAATTTCGACGATCGCCACATCGACTGCATCCGGGGTACCGAAACCGGCGCCGCGTTTGACGAAGTCCTGGATCTCATTGGTGACGTGCGGAATGACCTGCACCGTTTTGCCCAGGTAGTCGCCGCGACGTTCCTTCTCAAGTACGCTTTTGTAGATCTGGCCGGTGGTGAAGTTGTTGGCCTTGCGCATCCTTGTTTCCACAAAGCGCTCGTAGTGGCCCAAATCGAGATCAGTTTCAGCCCCGTCGTCAGTCACGAATACCTCTCCATGCTGAAACGGAGACATGGTGCCGGGATCGACGTTGAGGTAAGGGTCCAGTTTGATCAAAGTGACTTTGAGGCCCCGCGATTCCAAAAGCGCAGCTAAGGAGGCTGAGGCGATTCCCTTGCCAAGGGAAGACACCACACCGCCGGTGACGAAGACAAATTTGGTCATGTCAGAGTGAGCTTTGTGCTCTATCGGGTGGAAATGTGAATTATAGAGGTCTGCTACATTGCACAGCATGAATGATCTTGCAGGAAAACATATTGTTCTGGGGTTGACTGGCGGTATTGCCTGCTACAAGGCGGCGGAGTTGTGCCGCTCGCTGATCAAGGAAGGTGCAACGGTACAGGTGGTGATGACCGCGGCCGCGCAACAATTCATCACCGCAGTCACCCTGCAGGCCTTGAGCAATCGCAGCGTTTACGACTCCCAGTGGGACGCTCGCGAGAGCAACAACATGGCCCACATCAATCTGAGCCGGGGAGCAGATGCAATTTTGATCGCACCCTGCAGCGCCGATTTCATGGCCAAGCTGTTGCACGGTCGGGCTGACGATTTGCTTAGCCTGATGTGCCTGGCGCGGCCGCTGGACCAGGTGCCCTTGCTGATCGCCCCGGCCATGAACCGTGAAATGTGGTCCCATCCAGCGACGCGGCGTAATGTGGCTCAATTGACCGCTGATGGAGCGACTGTTTTGGAGGTTGGAAGTGGCGATCAGGCCTGTGGTGAAACGGGCGATGGCCGGATGCTGGAGCCTCAGGAACTGCTGGAAGATTTGGTTTCATTTTTTCAGCCCAAAGTGCTGCAGGGTCAGCATCTGCTGGTCACGGCCGGACCGACCTATGAAGCCATTGATCCGGTGCGTGGCATTACCAATCTGTCCAGCGGAAAAATGGGCTTTGCCATCGCCCGTGCCGCCCGTGAGGCGGGTGCCGAAGTGAGCCTGGTGGCCGGTCCTGTCAGTTTGGCGACTCCGCGCGGGGTCAAGCGCTGTGATGTGAAATCTGCGCGGGATATGCTGCAAGCGGTACTTGATAGAGAGCCTGCGGCAACCGTGTTCGTAGCGACTGCGGCGGTGGCCGACTGGCGTCCGGCGACAACCCAGGATAAGAAAATAAAGAAGGACGGTTCGGGCAAAACTCAGTCACTGAATTTTCAGGAAAACCCGGACATTCTGGCGACCCTGGCTCGATCGGAACGCGGGCAGAGTGGGGCGCTCTACTGTGTCGGTTTTGCCGCCGAAAGCCATGATTTGCTGGCCAACGCCCAGAGCAAGCGGCAACGTAAGGGCGTTCCGCTGCTGGTGGGCAATATCGGACCGGCCACCTTTGGTCAGGACGACAACGCACTGTTACTGATCGACGAACTCAGCGCAAAGGAAATGGCCCGCGACACCAAATTGTCGCTGGCGCGTAAGTTGATGATTGAAATCGCAGCAAGACTTAAGCTCAGAGAACAACAATGATAAAGATTGACGTCAAGATCGTCGACCCGCGCATGGTGGACCAACTGCCGGCCTATGCAACACCGGGAAGTGCCGGGCTGGACTTGCGCGCCTGTCTAACTGAAGCACTTACTTTGCAGCCCAACGCCTGGCAACTGGTGCCCACCGGTATTGCCATTTACGTGGCTGATCCCGGTTTTGCGGCGCTGATTCTGCCGCGCTCCGGTCTGGGCCATAAGCATGGCATCGTGCTGGGCAATCTGGTCGGACTGATTGACAGCGATTACCAGGGGCAACTGATGATCAGCGCCTGGAATCGCAGCGATGTTGCGTTCACCGTGGAGCCGATGGAGCGTATTGCGCAACTCGTCATCGTCCCGGTGCTGCAGGCGCAGTTCAATGTGGTGAGCGAATTTCCGTCCAGTTTGCGCGGCGAAGGCGGCTACGGTTCCACCGGCAAAACCTGAGTCAATGCCGGGTCTGGCTGCCAGGGGCACTGGCATGCAGTGGCTGAATTCTGAAAAAGCCGGCTCCAGCCGTAGCTCTGGCAATTTCTTCTTCGCTGGCTTCCCGGATCGCCTCGATCTTCAATTGCAGACGCAAGGCGATGCCTGCCAAGGGGTGATTTCCATCGAGCACCACATGGTCCGGGTAGATATCTGTCACCGTATACAAGGCGTCTTTGGGTGCATCCGGAGTGCATCCTGCGGGTAGCGAAGCACCCTCAAAAGTCATTCCCTCGTCCAGTTCGGCTGGAAACAGTGTGCGGGATTCGAGAAACACCAGCTGATCGTTGAAATCACCGAAGCCCTGCTCCGGTTCAATTTGCAGTTCAATGCTTGCACCGACCTCGTAACCCTGCAGCGCTTCTTCTATCACCTTGAAAAGATCATCACCCCCGACAAGAAACTCGACCGGCTGCTCAAGCACATCCAGTTCTTCACCCAATGTGTCTTTTAGAGTCCAGGTCAGGGCGACCACGCATTGTTGATTGATTTCCATAGGAGAATTGTCGCAGTTCTAAGGTTTCAGGAGATTTTTTATGGTCGATACTCTACCGAGTGGCCGTTTTTCGGGTCGCGAAACGTTTGCCCAACTGGTGCGGGATGCACTGGGCTGTGCCGCGCGTGAAGGTTGGCGGGAAGTCATCCTGAGCGACGCCACCTTCGAGGACTGGCCGCTGCGCGAGCAGGGCGTTGTGGCTTCATTGCAGGCATGGTCCAGGACCGGACGACGCTTTCTGATGCTGGCCAGCCGATACGACCTTCTACAGCGAGATCAGCCACGTTTTGTGACCTGGCGTCAGGCTTGGGGGCACATCATCGAGTGTCGACTTTACCGGGAGGCAGACCTGCAAGATTTTCCCAGTGCCCTGTGGAGCCCGTCGTGGGTGATGCAGCGCATGGATCTTGAACTCTGTGCCGGTATCTGTGGTACGGAACCGGATCGGCGCGTGCAACTTCGAGAACGGTTGAACGAACCGTTGCGTCGCAGCAGCCCGGGCTTTCCAGCGTCGGTGCTGGGGCTTTGATGATTCTGCGCCGAACATGGCGGAAAACTAACATCCTCATAGAGGAAAGGGTATCTAATATTGATTTTTGCAGCGTTGTATGGTCTGATTTGCCAAGAGTCAGTCATCAAGGTTTCAGCAGGGTGTAAAAGTTGTCGAAAGATCCGACCCGCTAAAAGAGCCCGGGAGTAGTCATGTCCAGTCGAGCATCGCTCAATCACGTTTACCGCACCGTTTGGAATCCGTCGTTGCAGACGATGGTGGCGGTGCCCGAGCACACATCCAGCCATCAGGGGGCCGCAGGCAATCCACTTGGCTTGGCTAGCATTGCGACTTCTCTGTGTTCGGCCGTGCCCCGTCTGGGACAACTCGCGCTACTGATCGCTTTATGTTGGGGTGACCTACCTACAGCCAGCGCCAACCCTTCGGGCGGCGTGGCCATTCAAGGCCAGGCCAGCATGGTGTCAACGGGGAATCTGTTGACCGTGACGACCCAGAACGGCGTCGGCACCAACCATTCCGCCATCAACTGGCAAAGCTTTTCGATTCCCAGCGGCAGCAGCACCGTCATCCAGCAGCCCAACAGCATCAGCACCTCCATCAACCGTGTCGTGACCAACGCGCCGTCGACCCTGTTCGGGACGCTGTCGAGCAATGGCAAGGTCGTGCTGGTCAATCAGGCCGGCATTGCAGTCGGTGCCGGTACGCTGGTCGACACGGCGGGCTTCACCGCCTCCGCCGTCGGCATGAGCGAGCTCGATGCCATCGCCGGTCGCCTGCGCTTCGGTGGTGACGGCCTTGGCAACAACACAGGCGGTACCCTGGCGGTGCAGGGCAACATCATCGCCCGCGGCGGTGACGTGGTGCTGATTGCGCCCAGCATCGAACTGGCCAGGAGCGCCGTGGTCGAAGCCCAAGGAGGCAGCGTGATGCTGGCTGCAGGTCAGAGCGTGGAAGTCACCGGCCGTGGGCTGGAGGGCATCACGATGCAGGTGCAGGCCCCGACTGACCAGGCCATCAACCTTGGCACGCTCATGGGCGATGCAGTGGGTATCTTTGCCGGCACGCTCAAACACAGCGGGTTGATACAAGCCACCCAAGCTAACCTGGAGGGGGGTAAGGTGGTACTGCGAGCCAGCGGTGACGCCTATGTCGAGGGAGAGGCGCAGATTCTGGCGACAAGTGCTGCCGGGAAAGGTGGCCACATTGAAGTGCTGGGTAATCGGGTGGCAGTGACGGACAAGGCGGCGCTTGATGCTTCGGGTGTCAGCGGTGGTGGTACGGTGCTGGTGGGCGGCGACTATCAAGGCAAGAATCCGGATGTTCAGAATGCCCTCATAACCTACGTGGGTCAGAACACCAGTCTGAAGGCCGACGCCACCGGCAACGGCAATGGTGGCAAGGTGATTGTGTGGGCGAACGCTACGACGCGCGCCTATGGCGACATCACTGCGCGCGGTGGGGCCAAGGGGGGCAATGGCGGGTTTGTAGAAACCTCGGGGAAACAAATTCTGGATGTGGGTGCGGCGTACCCCGATGTTCAAGCCCCCCATGGCAAGGCGGGTTCCTGGTTACTTGACCCGGAAAGCATCGTCATAACAAACGTAACGGTAGATATTAATATTTCTGCAGGCCCAACCTTTGCGCCATTGACTGTCGGTACTTCGCAACTCTCGCCCACGACTTTAGTCAACTATCTTCAAACTGGCGGAGCTGCGACGGTCGACACGACTGGCGGCGGTACTACCGGTGGTGCAGGCAACATCACAGTGTCTTCACCGGTAGCTTGGACGAGTGGCAACGCGCTGACGCTCAACGCATTCGCGGATATCAGCGTCGGTGCAGCCATCACCAACACTAACGGCGGCAACCTCAATTTGACCGCAGGCGGAACCATCACACAGACTTCGCTCATTACGGCCGGGACTCTGACGACAAAATCGGTTGGCGGTACGACTTTGGAGTTGGCCAATTCAGTAAGTACTTTCAGTGGAACGAATTCGGGCAGCGGCAACATCATTTTCACTGGGAGTGGTTCGTTTCGTTTGGGCGCGATGACCAACTCTGCTACCACTGGTCGTTGGCTAATTTATGCAGACAACCCTGGCAGTGTGACCAAGAACGGTGTGACATCGAACTTTCGTCACTACAACGCCACGTATGCCAGTTACTCGACGCCCAGTGAGACGGGTAACGGCTTCATCTACGCATCCACGCCGGGCGTGCTCAGCGTTAACACCACATTGTTGACCGGCACGCCCGGTCAGGTCTATGGCAACGCGCCAACGGCCGCCTTTGGCTACAACTTTGCCAACCCCGGCATTGCCGACAATGAAGACTTGGCACTGATTACCGGTGCCATGAGCACTACACCCACTTTAAGCAAAACCAGCAACGCTGGCAGCTACAGCGTGAACTATGCCAGTGGTCTCTCAAGCGGCGCTGGTTATACCTTTGCAGCAGGAACCGGCCTTGCCTACACCGTGACCCCAGCCTCACTCACGGTCAGCGCCAACAACGCCAGCAAGACCTACGGCACAACACTGAGCTTCAGCGGCAATGAATTCACGGCCAGCGGCCTTAAAAACAGCGAGACCATAGGCAGCGTCGCACTGAGTAGCAGCGGAGCGCCAGCGAGCGCCACA
>JBBQZA010000225.1:0-6556 GCA_038208175.1 Burkholderiales bacterium | reverse complement strand
CGAGGTGGACTTTGTCATCTCGGATGCGAACCGACTGACCGCAATTGAAGTAAAGAGCGGCGCGTCTCAGGGCAAGTTAAAGGGTTTGACTACATTTGCAGAGCAGCACAAAGGCTGTCGCCGCCTGCTTGTCGGTGCGGGCGGTGTGGACTTCACCGAGTTTTTGTCCTATCCGCTGACCCATTGGCTCGAACCCGCATGACTTCAACCATCCACCGTGCATCGGACCGCTTGCCCATAGAGCGCAGGGTACGGGTGCGTCGGAATGACGGCTCCTTGTCGGTGCCAGAGCCAATCAGCCACTACAGCGCGGTGCATGCCTGGGTGCTGATAGGAAACCCGGGCGCCGGGAAAACAGATGCTTTCCTGGCGCACAGCGTGGCAGAAGGCGGGGACTACACCAGTGCGCGCGATTTTGTGGAGTTGGATTTACCCCCGGGTCAACACTCGCTGCTGTTCATCGACGGGCTCGATGAAATCGCAGCAGGCACCGCCAGGGGCTCCACAGCACTCGGACAGATACGCAACAAGTTGCAGAAACTGGGCACGCCCAAGTTCCGCATTTCTTGCCGGGAAGCAGATTGGCGTGGCAACACCGACAGCGCAGCCTTGCAGCGCCTGGTGGGAGAGAGCAACTTTCTGGAACTGCATTTGGAGCCCTTGAATCCACAACAGATCGAAGCGCTGGTTGCACATTGGCAGCGCTCCGATGCACAGACCGCTGCAGCCTTCATCAGGGAGGCAAAAAAACATGATCTAGAGGGCTTGCTGGACAACCCGCAAACCCTGTGCATGCTGGTTGAGGCAACGACCAGTGGCTGGCCTGAGAGCAAGACGCAAACCTACCGAATGGCTTGTGCCAAATTGGTCCAGGAACACAATGATCAATGGCTCGCAGTTACACGGGACACGACGCAACCTGACGATGGGCTTCTTCAAGCTGCGGGCTACCTGTGCGCCCTTATGCTGCTCTCGGGTGGCAGCTCGATAGCACTTCAAAGGCCGGGTAGCGGTAGACAGGGGGTTCTTGCCTTGCCTGATTTGCCCACCAGCAAATCGGCACCCGACATAGCAAACTCCCGAGCAGCGCTCCACACGCGGCTGTTCAGCGGCAATGGCAGTGGTGAATTCCTCCCCGCCCACCGAACCGTGGCGGAATACTTGGCCGCCCAATACCTCGCCAAACGCATCAATGAGGGACTGCCCTCCAGGCGCGTACTGGCACTGATGCTGGGTGAAGATGGCGGCATCGTGCCCGAACTGCGGGGCCTGCATGCCTGGCTGGCTGCAACGGCAACAGGGCGTTTGCGCGAGGAACTCATTGACCGTGATCCGCTGGGCGTCATTCTTAATGGCGATGTGCGAAATTTCACGCGTTCTGAAAAGCGACATGTACTCGATGCATTGAGCAGCGAGGCAAAACGCTATACCTACTTCCGCAGTCAAAACTGGGTTAGTCAACCCTTCGGCGCTTTGGCGACCGCAAACATGGAAGAGGATTTCCGGGGTTTGTTGCGGTCTGCAGACCGCAGCCCCGCGCATCTGGCATTGGTCGATTGCGTACTGGATGCACTGGCGCATGGGCAAAGCATGCCTGGTCTCAAACCGGAGCTGGCGCAAGTTGTCCGCGACGCAAGTTATTGGCCAGGCTCGCGGACCGAAGCTTTGCGGATTCTTATTGCACTTGAACACACAAATGGTCATTGGCCAATATCCCGGCGTCTGCTGGAAGACCTCCACAACGGCAAGGTAGAAGACTCAGAGGATGAACTACTTGGCACACTGCTGTCAGCCCTTTATCCAGGTCAGATCTCGCCGGCAGAATTGTGGGCATTTTTCAGACAGCCGAAAGCTGATTCGCTGATTGGTTCCTACTGGCTCTTTTGGCATGATTTGGCTGAAAAAAGTGAACCCCAACAGGACATCCCGATTTTGCTGGATGCCTTGGTTGCAAATGGATACCAGCTTGGCAGTCAGCACGACCGCATAGGGTCTTCAGATATCGTTGGCGCGCTTCTGGTCAAAGGAGTGACTCAACACGGCCTGGAGCTGGACACGGCGCACTTGTATCGCTGGTTGTCGTTGGGTCTGGGTCAGCACTACTACTGTCCGCTGGACCTTCAGCACAAGAAGATTCTTGGGAAATGGCTTGAAGACCACCCCAACCGGTACAAGGCGCTTTTTGAATATGGTTTACAGCTTGAAGCCAAGTCAACAGAAAGTGGACGAAACTTGTTATGGTCAGTTCGACGACACCTTTATGACGCTCCTCTTCCTGACGATGCCGAGCACTGGTATTTGTCACTGGCAGAACAAACTTCTCATGAAGATTGGCACCGTCAGCTTGTTGCAGAAGCCGTTCACCTGACCGAAAGTAAAAGAGGGACTGATGTAGCTCTTGAACAGATCGAAGCGTGGCGGACAAGCCACCCGAACGATGCCCCCTGGGTAGATGGATTTTTGCAACGTCCCTATCCACCCAACGCTCCCGCTCAGGAATACATTGATTCAGAAATTGAGCATCGAAAACGCGTAGAGGACGAGGAAAGACAACAACTTGCTTTCTTTCAGAAAACCCTTCCAAGCCTTGCCAATGGCCCAGCTCACCTGGGCGCCTTGATTGAAATTGGCAACGCCTATCTCAATTTCTTTCGACATTCAAAAGAAGAAAATGCCAAAGACCGCCTGCGGGAACTGTTCAATCAAAGCGAGGAATGGGTGCAATTGGCGCTGCATGGTTTGCGCCAATGCCTGTTCCGCACGGACTTGCCTTCTGCAAAAGAGATCATCGCACTCAATGCCAAAGGTCGCCGCTACAACCTCGCCACACCCTGCCTGGCCGCGATGGAATTGCGCTACGAAGAAAACCCTGCGACAGCCTTGGCTTTGCCCGAGCCCGTTCTTGAAATGGTGGTGGCCTTTCGCCTGACCAATAACTACGACACAAGCCCCTCCTGGTTCAAGCGCTTGCTTGCAACGCGGGCCGATATTCTGGCCCGCGTCATGGGTCCGTTGATGAGTTCGCAAATCGCTGCAAAAAAGGAGCATGTCGATGGTTTGTACGCGCTTGCGCATGACCCTGACTATTCACAGGTTGCGAAACTCGTTACCCCAGCGTTGCTCGACGACTTCCCCGGCAAGGCGCACAAAAATCAATTGCAAAGCCTGCGCCTGCTCATCGTTTCACTCATGGCCAATCTGGACAGAAATGTCCAGCTGGAAATCTTGACGAATAAACTGCGGGGTAAGGCAAGCGACGTGGCACAACGCGTTTACTGGTTCACGGCAGGCTTGCAGCTCGCACCTGAACTCTACCTCGAACCCGCCCGTCATTACATTACCCATACACAGGCCCGCGTCAGTCATTTGATTACGCTGGTACATGAGCAGCGGGAGAGGATCCGTACGCAAGAGCCACTGCCAGTCGCCGCGACTGAATTTTTGATTGAGCTTCTGGGGCCGCGCTGCAACCCCCGATGGGCAGGTCACTCAGGTCGGGTATCCCCTGACATGGAATTGGGGCGCTATGTGGAGGGGCTCATTTCAACACTTGCCGGTCTTTATGACGAAGCGGCCACACAGGCACTCACTTCATTGCTGCAACAGAAAGACTTGAAGCACTGGGATGACTCCTTGCGCCGGGCGATTTTTGACCAACGAATCACGCGGCGCAAGGCGCTGTTCAAACCAGCTTCCGTGGCACAGGTCTGCTCCACGCTAGCCAACCTGACACCGGCTAACGCCGCGGACTTGTGGGCGCTGACACTTGACCATCTAAAGCAACTCGGAGAGGATATCCGCAATGGCAACACCAATGACTACCGGCAGTACTGGGCCGGAAATACACCTAAGTTCGAAAACGACTGCCGCGACCAGCTCTTGTCGGACTTGAAAGTCCGATTGGCGCCCCTTGGCATCAGCGCTGAACCTGAGGGTCGTTATGCGGACGAGAAGCGCGCCGATATAAAGGTCTCAGCGCAGGGCTACCACATACCGGTCGAAATCAAGCACGAGATGCACAGGGGCCTGTGGAAAGCCATCCCGAATCAATTGATTGCGAGGTACACGCGGGAACTTGCATCCGATGGCTATGGCATCTACCTTGTGTTCTGGTTTGGCGGCGCTGGTCAACCGGCGGCGGGTGACGGCGGAACAAGACCCAAGACGGCGCTCGAGCTGCAGACCAGGCTGCAACAGACTGTGCCGGACGGGTACCAGCACAAGATTGCTGTTCTGGCGATTGATTATTCCTTAAGGCCCGCCGGCAATAGCTGAGCAAAAATTTGAGAACAGAACGACCCATGCAGAAAATCGAGTTTGTCGACATTGACTGGCGAGAGCGGCGCGTGCGTATCGAGCATCAGTGGCTGTCACCGCAGCGGCTCAACGCGCCTCTGATCGTTTTCCTGCATGAAGGTCTGGGTTCGCTGGCGATGTGGAAGGATTTTCCGCAACAGTTGTGCAATGCGTCAAATTGCCGCGGCCTGGTCTACTCACGGCCCGGCTACGGTCGCTCCAGCGCACGGCTGGCCGAGGAAAGCTGGGACCTCGATTTCATGCACCAGCAGGCGCATGAGGTGCTGTCGGCCCTGTTCCAAGCACTTGGCATCGACACCGAAGTCAACCCGCCGTGGCTCTACGGACACAGCGACGGTGCCTCGATTGCCCTGCTGTATGCGGCCAGGTTCCCCCAGCGCGTCGCCGGTCTTGTCGTCGCGGCGCCGCACATCCTGGTCGAAGATCTTTCCGTTACCAGCATTGCCTTGGCCCGCAACGCCTATCTGGAAACCGACCTGCGGGAGCGCCTTTCCAAATACCATGACGACCCGGACTCGGCCTTTTGGGGCTGGAACCGGATCTGGCTCCATCCACCGTTTCGAGAATGGTCGATCGCCAACGAGATCGGCAGCATCCGCTGCCCGCTGTTCGCTGTGCAGGGACTGGACGACGAATATGGCACGCTGCGCCAGATTTATGGCATCGCAGAGCGCCTGCCTCAGACCGAGCTACTTGAGCTGCCAGCATGCGGCCACTCGCCGCATCGGGATCAGCCTGTTCGGTTGATCGAAGCCGTGACACAATTCATGCACAACCACAACCCAGGAGACAAACCATGAAACTGCACCATATCGCTCTGCTGACCGCCTGCGCCATCGGCGCGCCTCTGGCCATGGCCCAATCGACGGCCAAGCTCAAGATCGGCCTGATGCTGCCCTACACCGGCACTTACGCCGCTCTGGGCAATGCCATCGAAAACGGCTTTCGACTGCTTGTCGCCGAACAGGGCGGCAAGCTCGGCGGCCGTGAAATCGAATACGTCAAAGTGGACGATGAATCCGACCCGTCGAAAGCCACCGACAACGTCAACAAGCTGATCAAACGCGACAACGTCGATGTGCTGGTGGGCACCGTGCACTCCGGCGTCGTGGCTGCGATGGCCAAGGCCGCCAAGGACAACGGCACGATGCTGATCGTGCCGAATGCCGGCGCCGTCGTGGTGACCGGCGCCATGTGCGCACCCCACATCTTCCGCAGCTCGTTCACCAACTGGCAACCGGCCTACGCGATGGGCGAATTCGCGGCCAAGAAGGGCCACAAGACGGCCGTCACCATCACGCACAAATACGCTGCCGGCGACGAATCGGTAGGAGGCTTCAAGGAATCGTTCGAGAAGGGTGGCGGCAAGGTCGTCAAGGAGCTGAACCTGCCATTCCCCGGCGTCGAGTTCCAGGCGCTGTTGACCGACATCGCGGCCACTCGGCCGGATGCCGTCTACGCCTTCTACGCCGGTGGTGCGGCGGTCAAGTTCGTCAAGGACTACGCGGCGGCGGGGCTGAAGGGGAAGATTCCGCTCTACGGTCCGGGTTTCCTCACCGACGGCACCCTTGACGCGCAGGGCGCCGACGCCGATGGGCTGCTGACTACGCTGCACTACGGTGACAGTCTGAACACAGCGCGCGACAACGCGTTCCGCCTGGCCTATGTCAAGGCCTACAAATTGCAGCCTGACGTCTACGCGGTGCAGGGCTATGACGCCGCGCAGATCCTCGGCATTGGCCTCGCCGCGACCAAGGGCGACATCGGGAAGAAGGCCGAGTTCGCGGCCGCGGTGGAGAAAGCACGCATCGACAGCCCGCGCGGCCCCTTCACGCTGAGCAAGTCGCACAACCCGGTGCAGGACATCTACCTGCGCCAGGTTGTCGGCAAGGAGAACAAGGTCATCGGCATTGCGAGCAAGGCGCTTGCAGACCCGGGGCGCGGCTGCAAGATGTAAGGCCGCCGGACTGGCCCGGCGCATGGACCTCGCCACTTTCCTCATCCAGTGCCTGAACTCGCTGCAGTACGGTCTGCTGCTGTTCCTGGTCGCCTCCGGCCTGACGCTGATCTTCGGCATCATGGGTGTCATCAACCTGGCGCACGGCAGCTTTTACATGATAGGCGCCTACATGGCCTATGCGCTGGCGCCTATCGTCGGCAGCACCCTGGGCGGCGGTTTCTTCGCCACGCTGGGGGTCGGGCTGGTGCTGGCGGTGCTACTGGGCTACGCTCTCGAATG
>JBBQZA010000224.1:0-6562 GCA_038208175.1 Burkholderiales bacterium | reverse complement strand
CTGATGATCCAGGGCCCCTTGACCAGCAAATCACCATAAGTCTTGCCGTCCCAAGGCAACTCGCGGCCATTGCCGTCGACGATCTTCATGTCGACGCCGAAAACGCCGCGCCCCTGCTTGAGCCGGACCTGCATTTTTTCTTTCGACGTCATCGGCAGGTGTTTGTTCTTCAGCGTACAAACCGTTCCCAGCGGAGACATTTCGGTCATACCCCAGGCATGTAACACTTCTACCCCATACAGATCATTGAATGCCGTGATCATGGCCGGCGGGCAGGCGGAACCACCGATCACGGTGCGCTTGAGCGTGGAGAAGCGCAGGCCACCGGCCTGCATATGACTCAACATCATTTGCCAGACGGTGGGCACGCCCGCCGCAAAGGAGACGCGCTCGCTTTCGATCAATTCGAAGATCGACTTGCCGTCCATCGCCGGTCCTGGAAACACCAGTTTGGCACCGGTCATCGCGGCCGAATAAGGCAAGCCCCAGGCATTGACGTGAAACATCGGCACCACCGGCAACACGGTGTCGCGCGCGCTCATGCTCAGTGCGTCAGGCAAGGCGCCGGCAAAAGCATGCAACATAGTGGAGCGATGGCTGTACAAAGCGGCCTTCGGCTTGCCGGTCGTGCCACTGGTGTAACACATGCTGGAGGCCGAATTCTCATCAAATGACGGCCACTTGTAACTGCTGGTCTGCGCACCAATCCAGGCTTCGTAACTGAGCAGACCGGGAATGCCGCTGTCAGCCGGCAATTTGTCGGCATCGCACATCGCCACATAGGTCTTGACGGTCGGGCAACGGCTGTGGATAGCCTTGACAATCGGCAGAAAACTCATGTCGAAGCAGAGCACCGAGTCCTCCGCGTGATTCACAATCCAGCTAATCTGATCCGGGTGCAAGCGCGGATTGAGTGTGTGCAGCACACGCCCGGTTCCGCTGACGCCGAAGTACAACTCCAGATGGCGGTAGCCATTCCAGGCCAGGGTCGCTACCCGGTCGCTGAACTGCAACTTCAAACCATCCAGCGCGTTGGCGACCTGGCGTGAGCGCACGGCGACGTCCTTGTAGGTGTAGCGGTGGATGTCGCCTTCCACGCGACGCGAAACGATTTCACCTTCAGCGTGATGGCGCTCGGCAAACTCGATCAAGTTCGAGATCAACAACTGTTGGTTTTGCATCAACCCAAGCATGAACGAACTCCTCTAATGATGATATGAAACCCGGATGGTACTGCGGAATCTGGATAACCCTGCGGGCGATGGGTCTGACAGCGGCGCGAGACAATCGGGCCATGGACATGATGATCGATAGCGACAGCCAGCTTGAGCTGGGACTGAGTTGGTGCAACAGTTTCAGCCGGCTCGGCGAAGATTTCTATACCCCGGTCGCGCCGCAACCGCTGGCCGCGCCGTATTGGGTTGGCAGCAGCCGGACCATGGCGCGTGAGCTCGGGCTCGAAGAATCATGGCTTGGGTCGCAGGAACTGCTGGAAGCGCTTGCCGGTAACCGTAGCATCGCCGGCACGCAACCCCTGGCCAGCGTTTACAGCGGCCACCAGTTCGGCGTTTGGGCCGGCCGGCTGGGCGACGGCCGCGCCATTCTGCTGGGTGAAACAGCATCCGGGCTGGAGCTGCAACTCAAGGGCGCCGGCCTGACGCCCTACTCAAGGATGGCGGACGGCAGGGCTGTGCTGCGCTCCAGCATCCGGGAATTTCTGTGCAGTGAAGCCATGCACGGACTCGGCGTGCCCACGACCCGTGCGCTCTGCATTACCGGATCGGACACACCGGTCTACCGTGAAACTGCGGAAACGGCCGCCGTCCTGACGCGGCTGGCGCCGAGCTTTGTGCGTTTCGGCCATTTCGAACACTTTTCGTCCAACGGGGAACACGAACAACTCAAGACGCTGGCCGACTACGTCATCGACCGTCATTACCCCGAATGTCGTGCGCCGGAAAATCAGGGCGGCAAAGTCTATGCAGCGTTGCTGGAGGCGGTCAGCGCCCGGACGGCGGAATTGATGGCGCAATGGCAGGCGCTGGGTTTTTGCCACGGTGTCATGAACACCGATAACATGAGCATTCTGGGATTGACCATAGACTACGGACCGTTCCAGTTTCTGGACGGCTACGACCCCAACCACATCTGCAACCACTCGGACAACCTGGGTCGCTACGCCTTCAACCGGCAACCCAGAATAGCCTACTGGAACCTGTTTTGTCTGGCCCAGGCGCTACTGCCCCTGATTGAAGAGCAGGAACTCGCGGTCCAGGCGCTCGAACCGTTCAAGACCCTGTTTGCGCAACAACTCGAAAGGCGAATGCTCGCCAAACTCGGTCTGACCCACCCTGAGATGACGGCATCGACGGCAGACAACACCCTGATCGAAGACCTGCTGCAATTGCTGGCCAAAGAGCGGGTCGACTACACCATCTTTTGGCGCCGCCTGAGCCATGCTGTGGCCGACCGCAACAACGGACCGGTGCGTGATCTCTTTTTGCAGCAAGGCGGCTTTGATTCCTGGTGGTTGCGCTATGTGGCAAGGCTTGCCAGCGCGCCCGATAATGTCACCTCCCGTTTGATGTTGAAGACAAACCCCAAGTTTGTGCTGCGCAATCATCTCGCCGAGTTGGCCATCGGCGAAGCCAAAAACAAGAATTTTGATGGCGTCCAGAGCCTGTTGACAGTGCTAGAGTCGCCGTTTGATGAACATCCGGAATTTGAGGCCTACGCTGACTTCCCGCCCGATTGGGCGCACAGTATCGAAATAAGTTGCAGTTCCTGAAATAAACCATGACCTACAAAATTGAAAAAACCGACGAACAGTGGAAAGCCCATCTGGCGGCCAAAGGTGCCGAGCCGCTGGCTTTTGAGGTAACGCGCCGGGCAGCGACCGAACGGCCGTTCACGGGCCGGCTGGAGGCCCAGCACGCAACAGGAACCTATCGCTGCATCTGTTGCGACAAGCCGCTGTTTGACTCCGACGCCAAATTCGATTCCGGCTGCGGCTGGCCGAGCTATTTCCAGCCGATTGACGAGGCAGCGATGACCACCAAAACAGACAACTCTCTCTGGATGAAGCGCACTGAAGTGCTGTGCGCCGACTGTGGCGCCCATCTGGGTCATATGTTCGAGGACGGACCGGCACCCACCGGTCTGCGCTACTGCATGAACTCGGCATCGTTAAACTTCAGCCCTAAATGAAAATACTGATAGACTTTTTCCCGATCCTGCTTTTCTTCGGAAGCTACAAGCTTTACGACATCTACATCGCCACCGGCGTGCTGATGCTCGCCACGCTGATCCAGATGACTCTGGTTTACGTGATCGACCGAAAACTTCAGATGATGCACAGAATCACGCTGGCGCTGATACTGATCTTTGGCACCCTGACCCTGGCTCTGCACGACGAGCGCTTCATCAAGTGGAAGCCGACCGTGCTGTACGCGGCCATGGCGATTGCGCTGGCGATTGCGGTCTGGGTTTACAAGAAGAATTTTCTCAAAATACTGCTGGGCAGCCAGTTGAATCTGCCTGATCCGGTGTGGATGCGCCTGAACCTGATCTGGGTCGCCTACAGCGCCTTTATGTCAGCCATCAACGCCTATGTGGCGGCTTACTACAGCACCGAGGCGTGGGTCGACTTCAAGCTCTGGGGCTACATCTTTCCGCTGGCCTTCATCATTGGTCAGGGTTTCTACATCGCCCGCTACCTCAAATCGGATGAACCCGAGAAGCAGAACCTGCCATGAATGACGATACCGAATCCATGGCGCCAACCGCCCAGCATATCGAGCAGCGCCTGCTTGAGCGCTTGCAACCGCTGGCCCTTGAGGTGATTGACGAGAGTTTTCGGCACGCCGGGCACGCAGGCGCCAATGGCACCGGCTTTGGGACCCATTTCCGCATCCGCATCACTTCACATTTATTTACCGGCATACCGGCCGTCCTGCGGCATCGCCTTGTGTATGATGCGCTGCAAGATTTCATGGACCGGGGCTTGCACGCACTGGCCATCGAAGCTCGACCCCCCTCCTCAGTTTGAACACACACTGAAGCTGATCACTCAAAACTTGTTATCCAGGAAACACGCATGAAATTGAAATTTATTCCCGCCCTGGCAACAGCTGCCATGCTGGCTGCATTGGCACCGATCGCGCTGGCGCAAAACGTCGCCGTCGTCAACGGCAAAGCGGTTCCGACATCGCGCGTGGATGTTCTGGCGCAGCAAATTGCCCGCAGCGGACGACCGATCACGCCGGAAATGCAGGCCCAGTTGAAGGACGAAGTCATCGCCCGTGAAATCTTCATCCAGGAAGCACAAAAGCAGGGCCTGGATGGGACCGAGGACTTCAAGGTTCAGATGGAACTGGCACGCCAGACGCTGCTGATTCGCGAACTTTTTGGCGCCTACCAAAAGGCCAATCCGGTCAGCGACGGCGAAGTCAAGGCTGAGTACGACAAGTTCGTCGCGAGCAACAGCGGCAAGGAATACCGCGCCAAGCATATCCTGGTGGAGACGGAAGACCAGGCCAAGGCCATCATTGCCCAGTTGAAGAAAGGCGCGAAATTTGAAGACATCGCCAAGAAATCTTCCAAGGACCCAGGCTCGGCAGCCAAAGGCGGTGATCTGGATTGGGCCGGTGTAGGCAATTACGTGGCCGAGTTTTCAGAAGCCATGACCAAACTGGCCAAGGGCAAGATGACTGAAACACCGGTGAAAACTCAGTTCGGTTACCACATCATCCGGGTCGAGGACATTCGCGATGCCCAGTTGCCCAAATTTGATGACGTCAAGGCGCAAGTGGCGCAGCAACTGCAGCAGCAAAAAATGACCAAATACCAGGAAGAACTGCGTGCCAAGGCCAAAGTCGAATAAGCCTATTTGAGCAGCCAGCCGAACAACATCAAGCTGCCCAGCAGAGCCGGTTGGTGCAGCATGTAGTAGCTCAGGCTCCAGCGACCCATGGCGGCCAGCGGCTTCAGTAGCGCTGCCAGTGAGAGCGCCAGATACCTGGACCCGCGGCCGGTCAGCCATTGGCCGGCCGCTACCCCCCACCACATGACGCCCAGCCAGGGAATTAGCGGTGCATAGTCCTCGGTCATGGGTTTGCGTGTGATGAAACCCAGCCAGTTCAGCGCTGAAGAATTGAAAGCATCGGCGAAGGGTGCAAATGCTGGCGTCGTCAATGCGTAAGCAGCGATAAGTTTGGCCGCGATGGCAAGAGCTCCGAGAATCCACAGCCAGCCGCCCCAATGCGCGGTCAGGCGCACGATCACCAGCATGATGGCAATGCCATGCAATATGCCAAAGTAAATGAAGCTTTGCGGGTACATCCAGAATGACGCGGCCGTCACCAGCAAGGCGCAGCCAGTCACCTGCGCCCAACGGCGCCAGAAGCGCGACCAGCTCTGGCCCTGCTGTAGGGCAATCGCCTGGCCGATACCGGCACAAAACAAAAACAGACTCACAATCAACACGCGTTGCCAGGTCCAAAACGGGTCGCGGTAGAAATCCTGTTTGATGTAGCCAAAATGGTTCAGGTCGAAACTGAAGTGAAAGAGGGTCATCCACAGCATGGCAAAACCCCGCAGTGCGTCCACCGCATCAAAGCGGGGCGTAGCAAGCACGCAAGACCTGATTTTCATGACGTGACGATAACCGATCCGGGCTGGGATAATCAAACCCATGTCACTGTTTCACCATCAGCTTGAACTGTTGTCGCCAGCACGCGACGCCGACATCGGCATCGAAGCCGTCAACCATGGCGCCGATGCGGTCTATATCGGCGGGCCCACCTTTGGCGCGCGCTCCGGGGCCGACAACAGCGTGCAGGACATTGCCAGATTGGTGCTTCATGCGCACCGCTTTAACAGCCGCATCTATGCCACACTGAATACCATTCTGCGCGACGACGAGATGGAGCCAGCGCGCAAGCTGGCGTGGCAGTTTTATGACGCCGGCGTTGACGCGCTGATCATTCAGGACATGGGTCTGCTGGAAATGGATCTGCCGCCGATCCAAATGCATGCCAGCACGCAATGCGACATCCGCACGCCAGCCAAAGCACGGTTTCTGCAGGATGTCGGCTTGTCGCAAATCGTGCTGGCGCGCGAGCTGACGCTCGATCAGATCCGCTCCGTGCGTGAGCAAACGCAGTGCACGCTTGAATTCTTCATTCACGGCGCCCTGTGCGTTGCCTACAGCGGCCAGTGCTACATCAGTCAGGCCGACAGCGCTCGCAGCGCGAACCGTGGCGAGTGCAGCCAGGCCTGCCGCCTGCCCTATCAGGTGATTGACGACAAGGGACGCTTTGTTGCACACGACAAGCACGTGCTGTCGATGAAAGACAACAACCAGAGCAACAATCTGGCCGCATTGGTGGACGCCGGCATCCGCAGCTTCAAGATTGAAGGCCGCTACAAGGACATGGGTTATGTCAAGAACATCACGGCCCACTACCGCCGCTTGCTGGATGCGCTGATCGAACAAGGCCAGTACTCAAAACTGCCGCTGGCTAAAGCCTCCAGCGGCCGGACCAGACCCAGCTTCACGCCA
>JBBQZA010000223.1:0-6579 GCA_038208175.1 Burkholderiales bacterium | reverse complement strand
GCGAATACGTCATCACGGACAAGGGCCTTGTGCTCATCGAGCCGCGGAAAACCGAGTATTCCAAGCTGACGACAGGCTCACCGGACATAGTCAGACGGCCGGAAGAAGACACGCCGGAACCGAAGGCGAGGAGACAAAGGTAATCTCCCCAACAACGGTGCAAATTTGTATGCACGCAGCAAAGTTTATGTTGGCCGCTGCGCGGCAGCCGTGGTTGGCGATCATGCCTGGTGCGATGGGTGCGCCAGCCAAAGATGCCGCAGCAATTTTCTGATCGACTGGCACGCTGCATGGGCAGGCGTGTCCCGCCTCAAGTTGCGTCGACGGCCCGATTGTCATGGGGCATTGCTACGGAAAGATTGTCTACACCGGGGTCACCTCTTCATGCGCAGGTGCCGTCATTGACGGTAAATGTACAGGATCAGTGATTTTGGGTGAATAACTGACCACATACAAAAACGTTGTCCGTTCTTATGCAACCCAACAAAATTAATACGGTGCAGGACCTGACGAGAGAGTTGATAAAGCCAGAGAGCCTCCTGAAGGCGATCCTGCGGCCGCTGCAAAGAAGGAACAAGCACGGCTTCAAGAGGTTCACGACATAGAAACGTGGGTTAAACAAGTCAAGAAAGCCATTTAAAAAGCGCTCCAGGC
Organism: Burkholderiales bacterium; assembly: GCA_038208175.1. GTDB lineage: Bacteria > Pseudomonadota > Gammaproteobacteria > Burkholderiales > Burkholderiaceae_C > Rhodoferax. Next base: position 5,925 of record JBBQZA010000223.1, on the reverse strand, counting down.
CTCATAAGCGGGGACCAGTTCATGAGTTGACGCTAAGCGCGCGCCTGTCGCAAGGAATGTCAATCGAGAAGGTGGTGCCCGCCGCAAGCGAGCTGTCCAGCACCACTGTGCCGCCATGGCGGGTAGCGACGTCCTGAACGAATGGCAACCCCAGGCCCCACCCTGGCTGGTCGTCGGCCCCGCTTCGGTTCAGGTAGCGGAAAATCTCGGCGCGCTTTTCTTTGGCAATAGGATTTCCACGGTTGTGCACCGAGATGATGACGCGGCCATGGGTCTGGGCAACGTTGATCGTCACCACGGTGTCGCTGGCGCCATATTTCAGCGCATTGCCGGTCAGGTTTTCCAAAGCACGCTGCAGCAGTTCACGGTCCCACCAGCCAGTGACTGCCTCGCCGGTGATCCGGCACGAATGGGCGGTTGAATCGTTAAATTGGTCGCACACCTGATGGGCCAGCGCTAAGGCGTCCCACTGGGTCAGTTTCAAGCGGTCTGTGCCAGCGGGCGCGCGCTCCAGCGTATCGAGCTGTTCCTTGAACATCGCCTCGAGCCGCCACCCGTTGTCAATGATTTTTTTTGCCAGCGGTGCAATGTGCTCTTTGTCCACTCTTGTCAGTAAGTGCGCGGTGTTAAGAATCACAGACAGTGGCGTTCTCATGTCATGCGTGAGCGTGGCAGCGATTCGTTCCCGAAACGCCGACTGGATCGTCGTGAATTCATCGACCGAGTCGAGAATCGCCTGGTCGAACGAGCGCGTGACAATGTCCAGTTCCCGGCTGCTGAACACGATCGCGTGGTGTGCGCAAACTGCCAAGAGCGAATCGCGCAACAGGTGGTATTCGTGGACCACTTCGACGACGCGGTATTCGGTGGTGCGCGCACGCTCGCCACCGTGCCCGGCAGCTGCGGTGGTGTCGCCGGCAGCGTTGTCTCGCGCGAACCCGGGAGACAAGGCTTCGACGATATTGCCGTAGAACATCGGCAACGTGTCGAGCAGCACGGGGTGGGCCACGCCTTCGGCACCGGCGATGCCTTGACGGACCTGCGCTTCCCAATGCGCAAAAACCTCATCGCGCACCTCCAGCACGCGGCGCGCTTTAATGGACAGATTCTGTGGTTTTGAAGTGAGGTTAGTTGACAGTAACTTGGACATGTATATTGTTTTATCGGAACCCATAGTTGGGGTCGCTTCAGAAAAAGGAAAAAATCGTACGGTAAGGCATAGCTGTAAGTGCTCGCGTTTGAAAGCGGACGTGCTCGCATTCAACGCCGTTTTTTGCTCAAGATAACTGCAAACGAAAAGTTGCCCATGCTCGCATTAACTGCAAATGAGCTTGCATTTATTACAAGCCATGACCAGCAAAATTGACACAATAGACTCGATGAAAACACAATTTGTATGCACTGCGGCGAAAGTAACGCCGTGGTTGTCAAAAGCAGCAAGATTATCGTCCGATGGGTCATACAGGCAGCCCTGTGCGTGTCCATGAAAGTCCTGGTGGTCGATGACAACCGCGATGCAGCGTCCACTTTGAGCATGCTCGTGGAGATGGTTGGTCACGAAGTGCGTACCGCATTCGACGGTATTGAAGCCTTGGTCGAAGCCGCCAGGTTTTTGCCCGATGTGGTGCTCCTTGACCTGGGCATGCCGCGTATGGATGGTTTTGAGGCCTGCCGCCAGATGCGCGCGCAGCCTTGGGGCGTAAAAATGGCGGTGATTGCGGTGACCGGCTGGGGCAACGAGGCAGACCGGCTGCGCACAAAACAGGTGGGGTTCGATCATCACCTGGTCAAGCCCGTGGAGCCAGACGTCATTTTGAGTACGCTTGACAGCCTGGAGCGGCAGGCAGGGCCATGACCCATCGGCAAAGCAGTCTTCGCATCCGTCTTTTCTGGCTGTTTGGTGCGGTTTTCCTGCCGCTCGTGGTGTCAGGGACGGCCTTTGTGGTGCACCAGTGGGACCAGCAGCAGACGCTGGCATTGGCCAGCCTGCAAGAGCAGGCACGCTCCACGCGTCTGGCGGTCGAGCGCGAGATAGCGCTGGACCAGGCCGTGATGAGCGCGCTCGCTGCTTCGCCCGACATCGACAAGGCCGACTGGGCGGCGTTCCACCAGGCAGCCGGGCAAACCGTGGCTGATGTGCGTCCGGGCGGCTATATCATCGTGGTCGATCCGGGCGGGCAGAACGTTGTCAACACCAGCGTTCCCTTTGGTACGCCGCTGCCAAATTTGCGCCGGCTGCTGGCGCGCAAAGCGCAGGCCGACTGGAATGGCCACCCCATTCCGCTGCCCGACATCAGCCTCTTTGACGGGCCGCTGCAAACCGGCAAGCCCGCGTTCAGCGGCCTGCTCTACGGCCCGGTCAGCAAGCGCCCGGTCGTCGCTATCAATGTGCCAGTCATGCGCGGTGGCAGGCCGGCCTACGTTCTCGGGTTGGCCTACAGCTCGGAGTTCTTCGCCAGGCTGCTTCAGACCGAAGCAAAGGGCCCGGAGCTGATCAAAGCCCTTATCGATGCACAAGGGCTAATCATCGCGCGCAACCTGGAATCAGAAAAATTTGTCGCCCGTCGATCTCCAACACCCTTTCAAAACGCCACGCGCGGCATGCCTCCCGAAGGCATCGGCGAGTCGCTTACCCTAGCTGGTACGCCCGTCTTCTACGCCTACAGCCGCTCAGCGGTCAATGGCTGGGTGAGCTTCGTTGCCATGCCGCGCAGCGCCGTGCTCGCACCAGCCTGGCGCGTAATGTGGATCTGGCTGGCGGTGCTCGTGTCGACCGCCTTGGCCGGCGCGGTACTCGCCTGGCGCCTGTGGCGTCAGCTGGCCCTGCCGCTGACCGCCCTCGCGGGACAGGCCCACGCATCGACTCAGCTGCATGGCCCGGTGCCGCCCTCGGGCATCGAGGAAATCGAAGCACTGCGAACGGCACTGCACGAAGCGGCCCAGAACGAACGCATCCGCCGCCAGGCCGAGCGTGAACGCGGGCAGGCCCGTGAGGAGCTAAGCCTGGCCAACAAGCGGCTCGTCGAGGGCCAGCAGCGCAAGGACCAGTTCCTCTCGCTGATGGCGCATGAGCTGCGCAACCCGCTCGCGCCGATCCGCAATGCGGTGAAGATTCTGCGCCTGTCGCCAGTGGCCGCTACTTCCCCGCTTGCCTCTTTGCTGCCCATGATGGAGCGCCAGGTCACGCACATGGCCCGGCTGCTCGATGACCTGCTCGACGCCAGCCGGATTGCCAACGGCAAGATCGAGCTGCGCCCACAGAGCCTGGATGTAGCACTGGCGGTGCACGCCGCCGTGGAGGCCAACGGGCCGCTGATCGAGTCGATGAAGCACCAGATCGTGCTGGCGCTGCCGCTGGCTCCTCTGATACTCCATGCAGACCAGGCAAGGCTGACGCAAATCGTCTCTAACCTGGTGCACAACGCGGCCACGTACTCGCCGCCCGGTGCCCGCATTGAGGTCAGCGTTGCACGCGAGTCGGACGACATGGTGGTGCGCGTCAAGGACAACGGCAACGGCATCGCGCCCGACGAGCTCGAATCCATCTTCGAGATGTTCGCGCAGGCGGGCACGCCGTTTACGCGCAGCCACGGCGGGCTGGGCATCGGGCTGGCGCTGGTGCGCTACTTGGTCGGCATGCACAGCGGGCGCGTCGAGGCAGTAAGTGCCGGACGGGGCCATGGCAGCGAATTTATCGTCCGGCTGCCCATGGCTGAATGCGCCGCGCGGGAAGGGCCGCCCAGCTAAGGAGCGATAACACGGTTAAGCGTTGAGCTCGCTGTGATTTCGTAAAGGTCGGAGCTCTCCTCAGCTTGCCATTCACACATCGAATCAAGTTGTGGGGGCCGCCGGTTTATCTTCTTCATGGTGTCTTTTTGGCAGCAGCACCGTGAAAGTGGTGCCGGCATGCTCGCTCGACGCCGCTTCGATGATTCCACCGTGCGCCTCGGTAATTTCACGCGCAATGTACAAGCCCAGGCCGACGCTGTGGGACGAAGAATCCGACAGTTCTGACTTCTCTGCCAGTCGCACCAAGGGCTCGAAAATCGACTGGAGCGATTCTTTGAGAATGACCGGACCGACATTGTGAATTTTCACGGCGATCGCATCGGCCTGGCTCTCAACAGCAATCTCGACCGGCTGGCCAGGCTCGCTGTAGCGGGCCGCATTGCTGAGCACGTTTAAGAAGACCTGCTGCAATCTAGCCTCGTCAAACGAGCCGATCAGCTCGCCCGAGGACTTGAGCACAAATTCCTGCTTAGGATGGGCGGCGCGGGCCTCGTCCACAACAGCCTGGCAGATTCTCTCCATATCGACCACATGGCGTTTGAGGTGCAGGTGCCCGCCGAGTTGCACCCGCGCGTACTCCAGCAGGTCACTGATCATCAGGTTCATCCGGGCCGAACTGATGACAATGCGCGAGCTGGCCTTGTGGATGGAGTCAAAGTCCTCTTTCGCCTTTAGGATGAACTGCCCATTCATGGAGATCACGTTCAGGGGATTTCTCAGGTCGGGCTCGCAATCGACGCCGTTCTAGGCTCGAATTAACTGCAAATGAAACGGCGCGCGGGCTCACGCTATGTGCAAATGAGCTTGCATTGATCGCCGTTTGCTCGCGTTTCATTTTGGCGGGCTCAGCTTATTTGCAAATGAAACCAGCCAAGGTGTCGCATTGAGGTTTACCCGAACGGAACACCCCCATGAGACAGTTTTTCTGTCTCAATAGGGTTGTTTTGCAATTTCCGGCATGGTACTGTTTGCGCCTCTAGATGCTAACGGGACGGACCTGAACCATGGCGCTCTACGGATATGCTCGTGTGTCCAGCAGTGATCAGGATTTCACGCTGCAGGAGCAAGCGCTGCGCAGCGCGGGCTGCGAGGTCGTGCGGGCCGAGAAAGCCAGTGCCACAACCCGTCTGGGCCGCACCGAGCTCCAGACACTGCTGGACTTCCTGCGGCGCGGAGACACGCTGGTGGTGACACGGATTGATCGCCTGGCGCGCAGCATCAAGGATCTTCAGGACATCGTGCACACGCTCAAAGATCGCGGCGTCACCCTCAAGGCGACCGAGCAGCCCATCGATACGCGCAGCGCCGCAGGCAAGGCGTTCCTGGACATGCTGGGCGTTTTTGCGGAATTCGAGACCAACTTGCGGCGCGAGCGCCAGCTCGAAGGCATTGCCGCCGCCAAGTCGCGCGGCGTTTACCGCGGACGCAAGCCGTCGATTGATCCGCTGGAAATTCAACGCCTTCGGGTCGAGGAGAAACTCGGCGCGACTGAGATTGCACGTCGCCTTGGCGTGGGCCGCGCGTCGGTGTACCGGGCACTGGCTCACCATGGACGCCCGGCGTAAGGCGATTCCCGTCGATTCACTGCTGCAATTGCGCCAGCGTCTTGACCGCTTGCCGTGCAAAAGCCCACAGCGCGCCAGCCAAATCGCCGCAATGGCGGAGTTATACGGCGTCTCCGCGACGACCGTCTATCGGGCGCTGCAGGTCTTGCACAAACCACACGCCGCGCACCGGGCCGACCACGGCAAGCCGCGTTTGTTGCCGCAAACGCAATTGGAGCGCTACTGCGAGCTGATCGCGGCGCTGAAGCTGCGCACCACCAACAAGGCCGGGCGCCATCTTTCCACGGGGCGGGCCATCGAACTCATGGAAGACTATGGCGTGGACACGAGCGAAGGGCTGGTCAAAACGCCCAAGGGCCTGCTGCGCCGCCCAACCGTCGATCGCTATCTGTCCTTGTGGCGACTGGACCAGCCGCACCTGCTGCGCGAGCCTCCCGCCGTGCGCTTTCAAGCCGAGCACAGCAACGACTGCTGGCAATTCGACATGTCGCCGTCCGACCTCAAGCACATCGACAAGCCCGACTGGATCGACCCCGCCAAAGGCGTGCCGACCTTGATGCTGTTCAGCGTG
>JBBQZA010000222.1:0-6604 GCA_038208175.1 Burkholderiales bacterium | reverse complement strand
TGGCCATTGAAGGTCAGCGCCGAGTAGCGAAACAGCAGCACGTCGTCGGGAACGATGCGCCGTTCCCAAGCGGACGCTTCAGGCGCGGCCTGTGGCGGCGGGCTCACGTCGCCAGGCTGCGCTGCGGCGCGGTAAACGATGTTGTGGTGCTCGGTCAGCGCGACATCCAGACTGCCGTTGCGGCGGATTTCATGGCGCACTTTCACGAAGATCAGGCTGCCGGTGCGGCCCGACTTTTCCTTCACCTCGGCAATCGTCGACGTCCGGCTCAAGGTGTCACCAATGCGCAGCGGCTCATGGAAGGCGAAGTCGCTGCCGGCCCACATGCGGCGCGGCAGGGGCACCGGCGGCATGAAGCCGCCACGCTTTGCGTGGCCGTCCGGCCCGATGTCGGATTGTCGGTAGATGGGCAAAAAATACAGCCAGTGCCACAGGCTCGGCAGCAGCGTGCCGGGCGCGGGGCGCTCCTGACCGGGCGTGGCCGGCCAGTCGAGCGTTGCGGCCAAGGCGGCATACGGTGTGGCCGTGGCGATGTCTTCGACCGTCTCGCTGCGGCCGGTCCAGTCTTGCAGGTTCATGCGCGTGTTCTCCAGGGTAAGACGTTTACTCAGCCTTGATCTTGGCGGTCGTCACGACGGTTTTCCAGTGCGCCACTTCTTTTTGCACCAGGGTCTTGAGCTGCTCGGGCGTGCCGGTTTCTACCTCGGCGCCTTGTTCCTGGATTTTTTTCTGCACCGCCTGGTCGGCCAGCACGCCGTTCATTTCGCGGTTCAGCCGGTCCACCACGGCCTTGGGTGTCTTGGCAGGTGCGAACATGGCGTACCACTGCGACATGTTGACGTTGGCCACGCCCTGCTCGGTCAGCGTGGGCATGTCGGGAAGGAGCGCCGAGCGTTTTTCGCCAGCGATACCGATCGCCTTGAGCCGGCCGTTTTTGATGTGCGGATAGGCCGTGAACAGGCTGGGGAACATCAACTGGGTGTTGCCCGAAATCGTGTCCACCACGGCGGGCGCCGAGCCCTTGTACGGAATGCTCACCACGTCCAGCCCGGCCGAGAGCTTGAACAACTCGCCGGCGATGTGCGGCGCCGTGCCGTTGCCGGCCGAGGCGTAACTGAAGGTGCCCGGCTTGGACTTGATCAGCTGCACCAGTTCCTTGACGTTCTTGGCCGCGACGTTGTTGTTGATTACCAGCACGGTCGGCGAGACCGCCACCATGCCGATGGGCTCGAAGTCGGTGACCGGGTCGTACTTGAGCTTTTGCAGCGCCGGGTTGATGCCGTGGGTGGCGATGTAGCCAAACATGATCGTGTAGCCGTCGGGCGTGGCCCGGGCCACGAACTCACTGGCGATCGCGCCATTGGCGCCGGCCTTGTTTTCAACAATCACCCCTTTTCCAAGCCGTGCGGCCAAGCCTTGCCCGATGATGCGGGCCATGGCGTCATTGGCGCCGCCGGCAGCGGTGGGCACGACGATGGTGATGTTTTTGGCGGGCCAGTCCTGTGCCAGCGCCTGGCTGGACGCGGCGCTCAGAAGCGCCATGGAAAGCCCGGCCAGCCAGGGCGTGAAGACCATGGAGCGGGTTGAAGCCTTCAATGAGAAAGGCGGGGCAGTGCGTGAATGCGGCATGTGAAAATCTCCTTCGATTTGGCTTGGGATCAACCAGCTGACCCTTGCTTTGAACACGATCATCCCTTGATCCTGCTGGCTTGTGAATTGCAAGTTTTGCTACCATTGCTGCATGGCACGCATCAATTTCGATTTGCAACAACTGCAGGGTTTCGTGGCCGTGGCCGAGCGCGGCAGCTTTCGCGCAGCGGCCGAGCACATCAACCTGTCGTCCCCGGCGCTGAGCCGGCGCATCGACAAGCTGGAAACCATCTTGGGTGCGCGCCTGTTCAATCGCACCACGCGCGAGGTGGAGCTCACGCCGCTGGGCCGTGTGTTCTTGGAGCGCGCGCGCACCGCGCTCGACGACCTGGAATCGGCCATGCTGGGCATTGCCGACATTGCCACCCACCGCAGCGGACACGTGACGGTGGCCTGCGTGCCGTCGGCCGCACTGTACTTTTTACCGAGTGTGATCAGCAGCTTTTCCCGCAACTACCCCGGCATTCGCATACGGGTGGTCGATGAGACGATGAACCTGGTGCTGCAAAGCGTGCTCTCGGGCGATGCCGACTTTGGCATCGGCTTCATGAACACCTTGATGCCCGAGATCGCCTTTGAGTCGATTCACGACGATCCCTTTGTGCTGGCGATGCCGCGCAACCATGCGCTGGCCAAATGTAAGACGGTGAACTGGGCGGATGTGGAGAAGGAAAGCTTGATTGCCGTGGCGCGCAGCAGCGGCAACCGCCAGCTGCTCGACGACTCCTTGACCAAAGCAGGCCTGAATCCGAGCTTTGCGTTCGAGGTCAGCCATGTCGCAACGCTGCTGGGCATGGTCGAGGCGGGCCTGGGCTTGGCGGCCGTGCCGCGTATGGCACTGGCCAGCACGCACGCCACGCTGGTGGGCCTGCCATTGCGCCAGCCGCACACCGTGCGCAGGGTGGGTTTGCTCATGCGCCACGGCATCAAGCTGCGGCCAGCGGCCGAGGTGTTTCACCAGCATTTGCGCACGGCCTTGAAGACCCGAAAATCGGCCGCTGGCGACCCGGCCTGAATTCTCCCAGGCGCTTGGCGCCATATCCGTGGCGGGTTTACTCGACCAGCTGCAGCTCCAACCGCAAGCCCGTCTGCTGGACCACCTGGCGCCACTTGGTCCGCTCGGCAAGCAGCAGGTGGTGCAGCTCTTCGGGCGTGCTGGTCTGCACCTGGGCGCCGTCGGCGTCGAAGCGGGCGATGATTTCAAGGTCCTGCAGCACGGTGTTGAGCGCGCTGTTGAGCTGCGCCACCACCGGCGCCGGCGTTTTGGCCGGCGCAAACAAGGCGTACCACTGGGTCAGCTCGATGCCGGCCACGCCCGCCTCGGCCAGCGTGGGCACGTCGGGCAGGCCGCTCAGGCGCGCCGGACCGGCCACCGCCAGCGCCCGCAGCTTGCCACTGCGCAAATAGGGCTGGGCGGTGAACAGGCTGGGGAACATCAGCTGGGCGTTGCCACGCGCGGTGTCGGCAATAGCCGGCGCCGCGCCGGCATGGGCCAAGCCGGGCAGCGTGATGCCGGTTTGCAGCTTGAACAGTTCGGCCGCCAGGTGCGGCGCCGTGCCTTCGCCGGCCGAGGCGTAACTGAAGCGCCCCGGCTGGGACCGGATGAGTCTGACCAACTCCGCCACGCTGTGCACCGCAAGGTCGGCGTGAACCACCAGCAGCGTGGGCGAGTGGCCGACCAGGCCGATCGGTGCAAAATCGGCCACCGGGTCGTAGCGCAGCGCCTGCAAGGCCGGGTTGATGCCGTGGGTGGCGATGTAGCCCAGCATCAGGGTATGGCCGTCCGGCCGGGCGGCGGCGACGAATTCGCTGGCAATGCTGCCGTTGGCGCCGGCGCGGTTGTCCACCGTCACCGACTGGCCCAGCACCGGACCGAGCTTGCGCGTCAAGGTGCGCGCCATGGTGTCGTTGCCGCCGCCGGCGCTGGTCGGCACGATGATCTGGATGTCCTGGCTTGGAAAGGGGCGCGCCGCCTGGGTGCTGGTCACGGGCTCCGGGCTGACTTGAGGAAACACGTAGCCGGGCAGGTGCAGCTCGCCCTGCATGATCTTGCGGGCGGTGCGCACCAGCGCCGCCCGCTGAATCGTCGCGTCCTGGCCTTCACCTTCCAGTTCGACTTCAATGTCGATTTGCCCTGCCGGGTGCAGCACCGTCAGCGGGTGTTTGCCTGCCGTCCTGGCCATGCCGCTGGCCACCGTGCCGGGCAATGCAAAGGCGGTCGCCACGCCGATGGCGCCAGTCACGGCATGCGAGGCATGGCAGCGCCGGGGTGTGAAATAGCGCGAGGTGATGCTGAGCGGGCCGTCGCCCGCGCTGACCAGCACCGGCTTGGGAATCACGCTGTCGGACACATCTCCCAGGCCCATGCGAACACCAGCGACCAGGCGCAGCGCCTCGATGCGCGCCAGGAGCGCCGTATTGGCATCGAGTTCTGCCGGCCGCTCGCGGCCCGTCAGACCCAGGTCGCTGGCGCGCAGGATCATCAAGGGCATGGCCGCGTCGATGCAGGTGAGCTCCAGCCCGTCGATCACGTCAATGCGCTGGCCGGTCGGGAACAGATGGCCGGTGATGGCGCCCCAGGCATCGAGGAAGTTCAGCAGGATCGGCGCGGCGGTGCCGGCCACGCCGTCAATCCGGGCGTCGCCCTCGTACGTGACGCGGCCGCCGGGCGTGCAGACGGTCACGTCGATGCGTGCGCCGGTGTTGACGTTGTAGATCCGTGCCGTGGTGTGGCCGTCCTGCGCCGGGATCAGGCCCTGCTCGATGGCGAACGGGGCCACTCCGGACAGCATGTTTCCGCAGTTGGGCCGGGTGTCCACCGACTGGTGGCCAACGCCCACCTGCGCAAACAGGTAGTCCAAGTCGCAGCCGCTCTGGCTTGAGCGCGACACGATGGCAACCTTGCTGTTGAGCGTGCTGCCGCCACCCAGGCCGTCGAGCTGCAGCGGGTCTGAAGCGCCGATGGCGCCAATCAATGCCTGGTCGCGGGCTTCATCGCCCTCGGGCAGCCATTCGCGCAGGAAAAACGGGCCGCGCGAGGTACCGGCGCGCATCAGCACGCAAGGTATTTTTCGGTTCAGCATGCCGAGCCTTCGGGCCGGCAGCAAGCGGTGATCAATTTCAACATCGGGTTTCCTGTGCGTGGCGGGGCTTTGATGCCTGCGCCTTCGCCTTTTGTAAGGTGGTTACCCGATGCATTGCCGCGAGGACGGGCAACTGCATGGGCTTTCATGACAGGCGTATTTTTTGCAAAGGAGGCCGCGTTGTAAATTGCATCTTTTTTAGCAATTGATGCATCGCTTGCAGCAATTAAGGTATAAGAATCCAATTTAAAGTCTTTGTAAATTCCTCAAGGTTCAGCCAATGCCAAATTCGTGCAGGTAGCTTGACCTGGCCGTCATACCAAGCACAAGGCCAGTGCAGAGTCCGCCACTGGTATTAGCAAGCGCCTGTCTCCAAGCTCTCCAAGCTCTCCAACTAACGATAAAAACCGTTACCAGCTTGAATAACAAAGCCACTTTTTAAACGGCTTTCACAATGGGCATGTCTGACTAGTTGGTCGTGTAGCCCGGCGTGAGCCGCTCCCGGCGTATGCCCCACCGTCGGCTGCGGCCATCGATTACCACCCCGTAAATGGTCAAGGTCTGACCCTCCCTAAGAAGCCAGCACATGATGTCCGGCATTTTGGAGAATTGAAAGCTGCCACCTAGTAACTCCTACTGCTATAGTACATAGAATATCAACTATATCCTGCACCATGCCTAATAGCATTGCGACTTCATTACGACTGCAGGACCGCGTCGTTCTTCTGGCCAACCAAAAGCGATCTTGGTGCGAAATCGGGCTTTTAATCGTCCGCGTGGAAAATGAGCAAGCCTGGCGCAATGACGCCCAGACCTTTACGGAGTGGCTGGTAGGTTTTTCCGCGCAGCTGGGCCTGGGCCAGAGCAACTTATGGCGCTACCGTGCCTCAGTGCTGTACGGGTTGGAACTGTTGGGTATCGATCTGAGCTGCCCTGATGCGCAAATCACCGCAGCTCTGAGCAAGACGAGCGCAGATATCCTCGAGGTCCTGTCGAAAATCTCCAGGGTTGCACCACCTGCAATGTCGGCCAGGCTAGCTCAAGATGTTCTTGAGCAAAAAGTCTCGCGCACCGACCTGCGCGAGATATGGAATGTGTTCAAGAGCGGTCTGCCAAACCAAGGCACGGCCAAGCCTACCAGTCAGGCCCGAAACCGGGCCACCAAGCGATCTGGCAAGGCCAATCGGTTGGAATGGGTGAGCCTGCTCTCGGCCTTGCTCCGTGTGGGTCCTGGGTGGATCAGGCCGGGTAAACCTATTTCCGCGCACAAGCTCATCAATGATATTGCCTGGACCGGTGCTGACGGGGCAGCCATGGCGATTGATGCAGTGGTCATTGTGAGATGGGCCGACACGAATGACGTCACTATGCATGGGATCTTGCAACGAGCAAGCATCAGCGCTTTCATTGCCAACCCACAAATTGCACGCTACTGCGATGACGTCTGGCTCCTGTCAGACACCCACACTCTGGATGGGGGTCTTCCTGACGAAATCGGTGCGATTTGCATAGACCCTGAAGGCGTTACCGTCGTCAAAAAGGCCAGCGCATCAGGCAATGAAAGCAAGGTAGCGTGCCTGGCCAAATTTCTTCTGGGAAAAATGCTCTGATTTTTTTGCTGCATTTACTCTTACTGCTAGAGTTAATGAGGCAGCAAGAGTGCTTAACCCTGAACGCTGACAACAACGAAATCATTAGATAAAAACAATTAATTGGACAGTTAGGACTTACGCATTGATGCGCGCGGCGAATTCTGTTAGCAGGAGGATTGAGTTGTGGTCAAACTCACTGGCTGATGAGAAAACCGACCCGTCCGCCCACAGCCCGATGCACCTTGCCGATGTACATAGGATTTTTGATGAGTGAACCCA